>CATPCJ010000064.1 GCA_955652915.1 uncultured Bryobacteraceae bacterium | reverse complement strand
CTTCCTCAAGTTCGGTATCGATTGGATGGGTGTGCATGGCTGTACGCCGGACCTGGCCGTCGGGGTGGTTGTCCTGCTCGCCGCCGCCATTATATGTAAGCTATCGCGCGAGCCGTTTCGTTTAGCTCTGCCGCTGCTTGGGTTTGTTTTAGCGTCCGGTTATTACGTCAAATCCGTGATGTTTCCGCTCTCGCTACTCTGCCTGGCTTTGTTATTTCTGTTTCCGCCGTCGCCCAGCGTGCCGCGCATTTCAGTGTTATTGGCCATGCTGACATTCGCTGTTGCGTGCGCGCCGCTGATAACTGCTCAGAGCCGCCTCGCCGGTCACTTCACTTTCAGTGAGATCGGAGGCTTGGCTTATGCCTGGTACACAAATGGCATCAAAGGAGTCCACCGCGGCGGACCGGTGGATCCGCGCGCCCATTTAGTGCACCCCCCGCGCCGCCTCACTGAAACGCCTCTTACGCTGGAGTTCGCGACACCGGTTCAGGCCACTTATCCGATTTGGTACAACCCCGTCTATTGGTCCCAAGGCATCCGCCCTTCATTCAACCTCAAGCAGCAGATTGCCTCCACGAAAATCACGTTGTTGACGTATGGCCAAATGGCGATGGAAATCTCGGTGCTGATCGCAGCGGCGATAGTTCTGCTGGCGGCCAACTCCGAGGGCATTTGGCCATTAGATCGCCGAAGCTTCTGGATTGTGGCGTGGCCCCTCTCCGCTTTGGCTCTCTACAGTCTGGTGCACGTGGAATGGCGATTCTTCGGGGCGTTCATGATCGTCATGTGGATGGGCATCCTATCGGCGGGTTTGCGTTCGACGCGTATCGTATCGCGCGGCGCCATCGTCGCCCTGATAGGGCTAACCTTGCTGCTTCCAACGACATTCCGGCTTGTGCTGGCAAGCGGCCGCACACTTTCAAACCTCGTTCATCCTGTACCGACCATTGACATCCTAACCGCGCGCGCTCTGAAAAACGCCGGCCTCCGGGACGGAGATGGAATAGCGGTCATCGGAGAAACATTCGAACCATACTATGCTTGGATCGCAAAAGTGAATGTCGTCGCTCAGGTGCCGGATCAAGATGAATTATGGCGTCTGAGCGCGGCCGATTTTAACGCGTGGCTGGCCACGGTGGCGCGCAGCGGAGCCAAGGCGCTGGTCGCCATGGATCGTCCCGCTTATGCCAATCGGGTGCAATGGCAGGATATTCCGGCGAGTTCGGAACATAGTTCAACCATTGGCGGCTCGGCGCCGCACCAGTTCTCAATCTACGTGCTGAAGTAGCCGAAAGCCACTATCCATGATCTGTCCTTGGTCAAATCCCACCGGTGCCCGAGGCGAAAACGCGGCGGGGGTTCTCATGCCCCTTTGTCGCGAAGCCGCCATGAGCCATTCACTTCGACTGCAAAGAGCTGGGCTTCGAGAGCACCTGCAGAACTACCGTGCTCAGCACGTCGGGAGAATGCTTCTGGAATTGTGGATGTAGTGGGAAGCCATTTTCGATGGCTTCCTTGGATCTGGGATCCACGTGCGGCTTCCACAACCGGATCTGATGTCCGCACTCTTCATATATGGCCGCGAACTCGGTGGCGCGAAGGCGATTGTGGTACGCCCACTGGTTGGCGGCAATCCGATCCCATTCAGCATCCGAGAACTGGAGAAAATTAATCGGCAAAATCGACGGATCGTCGTGCGAAAAGTGATCCGATGGATCGATATGATGAAGCGCCAGCCCGTCCCCGGCAAGGATACGGTTCGCCTCCACCAGAATTGCGCTCAGAGTATTCGGCGGAATGTGTTCGAAGACGGTGTAGGACATCTGGATATCGATACTGTGGTCCGGCAGCCCGGTATGGGCGGCGTCGGCAGGCGCGCGATAGTCGATGTTCGCCCGGCGCATTACCTCTTTGCATTTCAAAGCCGAGCAGAGCGATTCCAGCCGCTCCGCCAAACCGTTCCGCGGGCAAACAGGCGAGAGCGTCTTGAGGACGCGATCCCTGTCGCCGCACATCGCGCGAACGGATTCCATCACCATGGCGGGCCTGAGATAACGGTGCAGATCGAAGGTGACTACGGATGCGGCGCCGCACAGAAAGAAGCCGATCGGCATGTCGAGGGCTCGCCCGGTTCCCACTTCCATGACGCGGGATCCCTCCACCGGTCTACCGGCGGCCTGCAGGTAGGCGACCAGCTCGGCGCAGCCCTGGAGCATGAAAAATGGATCGACCGTACTGCGCTTCGGGCCAAAAGTTCGCTGCGCCAGGTAGTAGGCGGACTCCTGAAAGAACGGCAGCCATGTAAACGCCCTCTGGATGCGCGCCTTTAATCGCCAGTTCACTCCTTAATTCCAATGGCGATGATCGAAGTCGGCGCCCATGGCAGGAACTTGTCGATGCGGCGCCAGAGCCATACGAATTTGTCGAAGATGGCCATCGTTCTTGGACTTAGCGCCGTACTCTTCAAGATGCGGCCGCTAATGTACCAGCCCGGCATGGAGACGCGATTGAACTCGATAATTTTTTCAACCTTGAAGCCGGCCGTTTCCATCTTTTGTTTGAGCTCCGCATTCGAGTAGCGCCGATAATGTCCCAGCGCCCGATCCAGCGACCCATATATTCGTTGGCCATGTGGCACCAGAATAATGGCGCGGCCCCCGGTTCTCAGCCCGCTACGGATGTTACGGAGCGCCTCCACGTCGTGTTCCACGTGCTCCACGACGTTGAGGCATATTACCGAATCCATTTCTTCCTCTAAGCGGGTAAAGTGATCGGGATTGGTGAGATCGCAGTGACGGATTTGGAGATTCTGGCGATGCTGAAATCTGGTTGCCAGACGCGCCAGATGTTCCTCGTCGATATCGGTGGCAATGTAGAGAGATCGCCGCGGAATCAGGGCATGCGTCAAGTTGCCGATCCCGGCGCCGATTTCAAAGACTCGCGGTCCGACATAAGGACGAATCGTGTCCGCCATCCAGTTATTGAATTTCTTGGCGTTTGACAAAGCATGCAGCGTCTCCGGCCCGGAATCCGTGTATATGTCGCTGGTGAACGCGTAGCGCAAAATCACGCGGACCGCATCGAAGGCATCCTTCAGCCCGATCTTCTTTCCTTCCTCGTATGTGCGCCCGTGATAACTGACCGGGGTCTCATACACCCGCACCTGTCGCTTGGCGAGCTTAATGGTCAACTCCAGCTCAATGCCGAAGCGGTTAGAGCGAAGCGGAATGCTCTTGACAAGCGAGGTACGAAAAGCCTTGTAACAGGTCTCGACGTCGGTGAGGTTCAGATCGGAGACGATGTTGCATAGCGTCGTAAGAAAGCCGTTCGCGATGGAATGCCAGTAGTAGAGAACGCGCCGTTCTCCAACCGCCATGAAGCGCGACCCAAAGACAGCGTCCGCCTTACGCTCCACCAGGGGCCCCAGCATTTTCGGATAGTCCCGCGGGTCGTATTCAAGGTCGGCGTCCTGAATGATGGCGTACTCGCCGCGCGCGTGTTCCAAAGCAGTCCGGATCGCCGCGCCCTTGCCCCGATTGCGCGGGTGCCGGATAAGCTGGATCGTTTGCGGGTGGAGCTCCGCCAGTTTTGCGGCTACCTCGCGCGAACCGTCGGAAGAGCCGTCGTCGACGATGATTATTTCGCGATCCAAACCTTCCGGCAATGGAGCGGACAGAACCCTGTTGATCAACGGACCGATAAATTCTTCTTCGTTGTACAGCGGCACCAGGATGGACACAAGCTGTTCGACATACGAAGGATTGTGAGTTGCCTGCTGCAGTTCAATGTCTACCGGGTTCAACTTTCTCCGATTATAGCTTGAATCGGGCAACGGGAAAGCCACGGCCGAACGGTGACGCCATGTTAAACTCCCCGCATGGCGACAGCGCTAGATTTCTTACTGAAGAGCCCCTTACTGTCGCCGATTCGGGTGGCCGCATTGACCGTGCTCATGCGGGCGCTGGCGCGCCGGAACATGACCCTGGTTTCGGCCAACAACGAGCCATATCGGTTGGACGCCTATCGCCTGATCCGGCAAACGCGCGAAGAGACTTCCATGGTCCTGCTCGATTCCGAGGCTTACTCCATCTTCGCCACGGCCCGAGGAACGGCGAAGGTGCCCGGCGATATCGCCGAAGTCGGCGTTTATAAAGGCGGGTCCGCGCGTCTGATCTGTGAGGTAAAGGGCGACCGGAGTTTCCACTTGTTCGACACGTTCGAGGGCTTGCCGGAAACCAGCCAGTGGGATCCGGACTTCAAGGCCGGCGGCTTCGCCTCTTCGTTCGAGCCGGTATCCAGCTATCTCTCGCGTTTCCCCAACCTGCATTTCCACCGCGGTTTTTTCCCCGATACAACTCGCGGGCTGGATGACCTGCGGTTTTCGTTCGTCCATCTCGATGTGGACTTATATCAGAGCAGCAAGGACGGTCTGGAGTGGTTCTATCCGCGCCTGAATCGCGGGGGCGTCCTGATCTCCCACGATTACGTCAACGCCGATGGCGTGCGCAAGGCATTCGACGAGTTCTTTGCGGATAAGCCGGAATGCCTGATGGAGCTGACCGGGACTCAGGTCGCGTTTACGAAGTTATAACTTATTGCCCTAGAATGTCGAAGGTGGTGGTGCCGTCCACGCGGACCTTGGAATAGGCATCGGTCCAGATCTTGTGATACGGATCGTTGCCATAGTTTTTGCGCGCTTCCGCATTGTCCATTTCCATGCAAACGCCCCACTGCCGCGCCGGGCCGCCGGCACTGAGCGGACGCTGCAACTTGCCGTACCAGACGTGGCTGACGCCCTTGATCTTCTTCGGTATCTCATCGGTGGCTTTGTAGAAAGCGTCCCAATCGGCCTGCGAGGCGGCTTCCACGGCCGTGAAGGCAAAACAGTGCATCAGTTTCTTCTCGCCCGCCAGCGCGGTGCTCGCGAGCAACATTCCACCTGCCAAACACAAAAGCAATTTGTTCATGGATCGATTGTAGCAGCCGCTTACGTCAGCTCGGTGTTCCTTGTCTCCGGCAGCGTGAAAACCAGAACCGAACCAATCAGGAAAAAGGCGGAGTTCAGAGCCAGCGCTACACCGAGGCCTTTGCGGTCCGCGATGGCGCCGACGGCGTAAGGCGCGAGCGCACTGGTGGCGCGCGCGAAGTTGTACACGAATCCCTGGCCGGTTCCGCGAATCGAGGTCGGATAAAGTTCGGCGAGCATCGAACCGAACAACGCGAAAAATCCACTCCCGAAAAATCCCACGAAAGGACCCAACACGAGCAGCCAGGTTTCCGAGGATGCACCGGCCCATCGCGGAGTAAGTCCGTAAATCGGCGTTAGTATCGCCGCCGCGAGAACGTATGTCGCGAACGTGGGACGGCGGCCGAAACGGTCAGCCATCCAGCCGAATGTCAGGTAGCCGAGAAATGCGCCAAACTGCATGGTGAAGATCCAGCCGCTGGTGCGCATGATGTTGAGCCCGGCGCCACCCCGGGAAATGGGAGCGGAAAGAAATCCGGGAAGCCACGTGAACACTCCCCAATAGGCGAACAGGACGGAACTCGCTAAGAGGGTGGCTAGCAGCGTTCGCCGCGCCAGCGGGGGCCGGAAGAGTTCCACAATCGAGCTCGATCTGGTTTTCTTGATCCAGATTTCCGGCTCCTTGACCTTGCGCTGAATCCAGATGGTGAGCAATGACGGAAGGATTCCGATCAGGAAGAGTACGCGCCAACCGTAACGCGGAAGAATGAGGGCCGTCATCGCGGCCGCGAGCATGTAGCCGAGCGCCCATCCCGCATGCACCACCCCCAGTGCTTTGGCCCGATGCTGCGCCGGCCAATGCTCGGAGACCAGCACGGCGCCCGCCGACCATTCGCCGCCAAGCCCCAAACCGACGACCGCGCGCCACACCAATAGCGACGCAAGTCCCGTGGCCGTGGCCGAGCCGCCAGAGCCGATGGAGTAAACCAGAATGGTGTAGATCAGAATTCGGGAGCGTCCAAAGCGGTCCGCCAGGATGCCGGCGAGAATGCCGCCGATGGACGACGCGATGAGCGTGGCTGAGCTGGCCAGTCCCGCGGTTGCGGCGTCCCAATGGAATTCAGCGCACAGGGTCTGGATGGCGAAGACGTAGAGCAGCACGTCCATCGCGTCGAGCATGTAGCCGATAGCGGCCGCGAAAAGCGCGAGCCAGCGCTGCTCGGAGAACCGGGACATTTACAAATGGTAGTACGGAGGAAGACGAGGCGGATTACCAATCCGCGGCAGGATGCCATCCTGCCCCACATAAGAATGTCCAAACTCCAGGCAGAGGCATTCCTGCACGTGTACGGCTCGGAAACTGCTAGCGAAGAGTTACTACGTGTTGGCCGCGCGGCAGCATGATCACGAAGGTTGCTCCCGATTGTTGGATTTTTTGGTCCGATATGGCGCCGTCGATTTCCATTTTCGACGGACGAGTGTTTAGCACCGCTACGGCGCGGGCATTGCTTTGGTAGGAGAAGTCGAGCGCGGTTGAGGACACGCTGGCCGAACGCAGGTTGCCGTTGAAGTCCAGGATTCTCGCGGTTGGCTCAGTCCCCGCGGGTTCGACTACATTCGGCCCCGCCGCCAGCCATAGCGTGGTGTCGTCGCGGACAGGCCACACTCGCCCATTCACCATGGCCGGTCCGCGCCACGGGACGCCGACGCCGTAATGCGAATCGACGATCAGCCTGGGACCGATCTGTTCCAGCTTGTCCACGCTTGCGGCGGCGGATGCGAGCAACCGTAAATCGGCCGGCAAGATTGAATTCTCGAAGTACAGCGCAACCTGCGGAAAGGCCTTCGCGGCCACGTGCACCAGTTGAAACAGTTCAATGCCGGTTTGCCGCTTAGTGGGGTAAACATCCTGGTAGCGTTCCACAATATTGATGTCGATCGCCAGCTTTCCGGTTTGCTTGGTGAGCGGCTCATAGCGCGACGCTATTTGCGGATAGCGCTGCGGTCCGAGATTCCAAATGGTGGCCGGATCTTCAATCAGGAACGTGAAATCGTGTTTGTCCAGCAACGGTAGGACTCGCGCCGCATCCGCGCCGATTAGATCGCGCATGCGCGTATCGAAGCGATCGTCCACGTGCGTAAGAACGAAATCGAGATCCGGCTTGGTCTGACGAATATTTTCAATCTGGCCGATCCATTCTTCCTGCTGGCGCCTTGCCAGACCGGCGCGATAATCCAGCAGCTTGCGCAAGCGATCGGGGTCGGGCTTCGCGGATTGAAAAAGATCGAGCGGGTCGAAGCCGTGCAATCCCTTGAATTCTTCGCGCACATCGGTGTTCATGGGCGTGAAGCGCGCGGCATTGGATGCGCCTTCGAGAGATTCGAAGTACAGCTCCGCCAGGTTCACGCCATCCCAGTCGAAGCGCTCGATCAGTCCTTTCACTCCTTTTGAAACGGCGGCGAAGGATTGACGGTTCGTCAGATTCATGAGCTTGCGCCAATCCAGTTGCGCGTCCTGGAGCAGAGCGGTTTTCTCGCGCCACTCCGGATGATCGGCCCAGAATTGTTCGCTGACGTGCGGCAGTTCCAGCCACACGTAGACCAGGATCGCTTTGCGATGACAGGCTTCAATCAGACTTCGAAGATACGCGTCGTTTTGGGCATTCGTTTCGTAGTAATGCCAGCCGGCGACATGCAGCGCGCCGATCCCCGCTTTGCGCCATCGATCCGCGAAATAATCCAGGTCGACGCGTGAACGATAGGAACCGTCGAAGAATGCCCAAAGGCGCCGGCTGCGGAACGGGGCGTTGAAACCCAGATCGCTTAAGGCCTGGAGCAGGTAAGGGAATCGCTCATAGCCTTGCTCGCCGGGCGGCGCAACGATCCACATGGCCGCGCCAGAACCCCGGCGGACAGCAGCCATTACGGGCGCGCCGTCCCAGCGCTCGTTGGCGAAGACCGTCGCGCCCTTGGGAATATCGAACACGGGAATTTCGAGCGCTGTTTCCCAAACGATGGACAACTCGGGCGCGCGGTGGTCCACGATGCTGCGAACCAACACGTGCTTCTTGCCGGCCTTGAAGCCGAGCGCGTCCGCAAGTTCGCTCTCGCCTTCAATCACAACGATGGCGCCTTGCTCGATGCGCTGAATCCACTGCGGGACAGAGCCTGGCGCTACGTTACGTACGACGAAGAGATTCGACGGTCCGCCCGCGGCTTTCGTCAGGCCGATGGAAGATAGGATTTGGGGCCAGGGGCCGGGGTCATCGCCCGCGATGTGATAGGTGAAGGTGGTCGTGGCGGCCGCGGCTGTGCATAAGGTGAAAAGTAGAAGAATGGATTTAAACATACGTGGCGCGGCCCTCGGGCTGCCGCGTCGAGACTTATCTCGATGCTTGGTGTGAGAAGGAGCCGCGAGACGAGTATCGAGGCCCTGGACTTTGGACATTCCACACTTTTCATGTTGCGCCGCGACCAGTTTGTAATTTTGTTCAACCTGGCACATAGTAATTGTGGGGCAGGTTGGTAACCTGCGGCCGATTGGCAATCGGCCGTAAGTAATTCCGGATCTAACACCAGGCGGATTACCAATCCGCGGCAGGATGCCATCCTGCCCCACATAAGTCTCGAGCGTGTCCGCGCCACGGCATTCTTGATTAATGGGTGAAGGCATACCAGAATCCCACTCGGACGTCGTAGAAGTTGGGGCGGCGCGGATTGCCGGTGTTGATCGTGTAGACACCGCGCACGAGGTTCATTGAGAAGAGCATTGATTTCGGCAAGGCTTGCACCCGGAATCGGATGCCTGGTCCCGCTTCGGCGAAGTTGGCCCAATATTGGCTCAGACGGTCGACGGTCCCATTGAAATTCAAGTACACCTGGCCCTGAAATCCTCCGAACGATTCCGATCGCGCGAAGGTGTAGCCGCCGCGATTTTGCGAATAGAACAGCAGATCGTTTTGAAAACGGCTTACGAAAATGCCGTCTTCGTTCGTTTCAGCGAAGAATCCTTTTTCGCCGTTCAGCAGATGCCCGAAACCCTTCGCGTACGCGACGCCGCCGCGGTAATCCGGAATCATGGCGCCAACATCCGTTCGTTTGCTCAAATATTTCACGGCTTCGCCCGCTTCGCCCCACACGGTGAATCCGTGGCGTTGAACGCTGCTGATGCCGGCCGCGAAAATGAATGACGTTTCCGAAAGGTATTGCGGGGTTGGATTACTAAGCGTCGCACCGATGGTTTGCCGCACATCGCCAACGAAGCGCATCGATACGTAAGGACGAAACGGCAGGTCACCCAGCCGCATTTCGGTCTTCACCTGCCCATATCCAAACGCGTCGTGCCAGCGGCTGGAGTAGAACGGAAAAATCCACGCGGTTGTGCGGAAACGCGCGAGAGCGGGCCTCAGGTTCTGAAATGCTTTACCGGCCTCACCGGCGACCAACGGATCGGGACTCTTGCGCGCCAAGTTGAACCACTTCACGGCCTCTTTATC
The DNA here is from genome assembly GCA_955652915.1 of uncultured Bryobacteraceae bacterium. Lineage (GTDB taxonomy): Bacteria > Acidobacteriota > Terriglobia > Bryobacterales > Bryobacteraceae > Palsa-89. Next base: position 8,292 of record CATPCJ010000064.1, on the reverse strand, counting down.
CTGGTGCATGTTGTTGTACGTCCACGCCAGCTTCAGCATCACCGCGAAATCCACTGGATCGTTTTCATGGGCGATGGTCAGATACTTGAGGGCGTCCTTCAGATAACCGGCCTGGAGACTCTTGTCGGCCATGGACTTGGCTTCGTCTGAAGTGCGCTGCGCCGAACTGCCGCGGCGGCGTAGCGATTGGGGCAGCTTCAGAACCAGGCGAACGCGGTCCGCCAGTTCCTCATCGCTGCCCTTCAGAACCTGGTCGAGCAGCGGCTGGGCGCCCGCAAAGTCGCGACGATTCAAGCGAAGAAAACCGAGCTGTGCCGCCGACAGAAGATCGCCGGGCGCCGTCTGAGTCAAACGCAGAAACTGCCGCTCGGCCTCTTCCTTCTTTCCCATCTCCAAAAAAAGATAAGCATATTCGCGGCGCAATTCGAAATTCTTAGGATCGAGGTCGAGCGCTTTTTCGAACTCGTAGACATAGGGATAACGCGGGGGCAGGAGTTCACGGGCTTTTTCGGCAACGCGCGCCTGGGCCCCGCGTGAAGCGGCGAGCAACATATTAAAAGCTTCTTCGTCGCGGCCCAGCAATTTCCAGACGCGCCCCAAGTCCAGCATCAAGGACCGTTCATCGGGACGCAGCCGCCAAGCTTTTTCATAATGCTCGGCGGCGAGGGCGAACTCATCGCGCTGCTCGGCCAGTCCGGCAAGTTCCTGATGGGCGCTGAAATTATCCGGGGATATTTCCAGCGCTTTCCGCCAGCGTGCGATTCCGTCGGCCAGCGGCCGGTCAATATTTTGAAAGGCTTGCTCCGCGGTGGCATCGCCCGACTTGCGAATGCGGTCAAAAATCCGGCGCGCGATCGCTTTCTGGTTGGTTTCGTAACACAGAAATGCATATTCGAGCGCGACGTGCCAGTCGGAAGGATCCAACCGCATGGCCTCGGCGAATTGATCGCGCGCGGCTTCGTTGTCGCCGATTTTCAGCAGGGCATAAGCCAGATCCTTTCGAATCGCGGCACGATTCGGCGCGAGCGCGACGGCTTGTTGAAAGCCCGCGATGGCCCGATCGTAATTTTTCAGGCGAAGCGCGTCGTAGGCTTGCTGGAGGGGCGGATATGCGGGGTCGGGAGTCTGAGCGACCGCGAAACTCAGGGCGGCGGTAAGTAAAAGGATGGTTCGTATCACCTAAGTACCCCCTATGGGCTGAAGGTGTAGTGGGGGGTGGGGGGAAACTTCTCAGTTTTTTGTGGAAGGTCTGAGAATTCGTCGGGTTACCAGGGATCTGATCCGCTTGCTGGAATCCAACGGGCTGGCGACTGAAGGCAACCCGGGGAAGCCACCGTCAGTTCCGGCATCCGTGGAAGGGGATGGTAGTCACTGTCCCTGGCCAACTGGGTAAGGACGTGCCGCTAGGAACACTGAAGGCGATTCTCGGAAGCGCTGGTTTAGAAAAGCGGATGGGATTGATGACGTTCACAGTCATTTACGAGAAAGGGCCGGTCTCGTGGGGAGCATATGTCCCCGACCTGCCTGGTGTGATTACCGTGGGCGATTCGCGAGACGAAGTGGAACGTTTGATCCAGGAAGCGATCGAGTTTCATCTCGATGGTATGCGCGAGGAAGGCCTGGCAATCCCAGCGCCATCGAGTTTCGCTGGTGTAATCGAAATCAATACTGTCGCGTGACTGCACAGCGCGACCCATTTCTGCCGGTTTCTGTCGCGTTGTTGTGGGCCAAGTTGAAGTTGGAACCCGTGAGTTTATTCACCACATCGAGGGCGATTTAGGCGATTCCATCTTTGACTTCCGTCACCGATCGAAACGTTAGCCGATTATTTGGGCAGCGTGAACCTAAACGTGGCCCCTTGGCCCAACTCGGACTCCACGCCGATGCTTCCGCCGTGCTGCTCCACGATTCGTTTGCAAATCGCCAGGCCAATCCCGCTGCCCGGAAATTTGCGGCCATGCAGGCGTTTGAAGATTCCGAAAATCTGATCTTGATATTGAGGATCGATCCCGATTCCGGAATCGCGAACCGAGAAAGTCACGCCGTCATCCGTCTCTACCGCCGAAATATGAATCTTAGGCGGCTCGGTTCCGCAAAACGCGATGGCGTTCGCGATCAACTGGCGGAAGACCTGGCTCAATTGCGCGAAGTCGAACCTGATTTGCGGAAGCGGATCGTAGGTGATTTCAGCCTTGCACTCGCGAATCTGCTGGTCCAGCGCCAGCAGCACGCCGTGCAGCGCCCCTTCCGGATCTACCTGGGACAGCGCTTGATCGTTGCGGAACTGATGGGAGTAGCTGAGCAGATCGCTCAGGAGCTGGTCCATGCGCTGCACGCCTTCCATTACATAACCGATGAATTCGCGGCCCTCGTCGTCAAGATGCGGCTCATAGCGGCGGCTCAACAATTGCGTGTAACTGCCAATCATGCGCAGCGGCTCGCGCAGATCGTGCGAGACGGCGTAGGCAAACTGGCGCAGCTCGTCGTTATGCCGCGCTCCCTCGGCACGCATCCGGCGGCGCAACTCATCCATGGCTTGGCGCAACTCATCCATGGCTTGGCGCAACTCATCAAGGGCCTGCATGGGCTGCAGATTGGCTTCGGACGGTGCCTGTTGACCCGGCGAACTCATTATTGATCACTTCCAGTATCGTCGATTCGTGTACAGAACGATAAGTTCAAGAGGTATTCAACCCTACGTTCGGACACGCCCGTCCCATTAACGAACATGCCCCTGCCATAAGTGGTTGCATGACAATCACTTACATTGGCAAACCACTTGCACCAGACAACCCCCATGGACACCCTCTGGAAGGATCTCCGTTTCGCCGTGCGGGTTCTTTGGAATAGTCCGGGATTTACCGCCATCGCGCTGCTGGCTATAGTACTTGGTATCGGCGCCAACACCGCGATCTTTAGCGTGGTGAATGCCGTGTTGCTGCGGCCGATGCCCTTTCAGGATGCGGAGCGGCTGGTTGTTGTCTGGGAGACGAGTCCGCGGACGAAGAAGAACAACGTTGCCAATCCGCAAAATTTCGCCGACTGGCAGGCGCGGAACCATTCGTTTGAAGCGATGGGCGGCTATATTCCGTTCCAGTTCACCATGAGTATCACGGGAGAGGGTTCTCCTGAAGAAGTGCCCGGGAACTACATGACGCGCGAATTTTTGCCGATCCTGGGCGTTCAGCCCGCTCTGGGCCGCAGTTTTCTTCCCGAGGAGGATGCGCGTAAGGACGACGTGGCGCTCATCAGCGACAGTCTGTGGCGCCGACGTTACGGGGCGGATCGAAACATAGTTGGCAAGACACTTATTGTTGGTGGAACTCCGACCAGGGTTGTCGGAGTATTACCCGAGACTTTTCGTTTTCCGGAAGTGAAAGCCGACATCTGGGTACTGCAAGGCATCAATCCTCAAGGCCGGCGTCGCGGCCGGTTCCTGGCTACTATTGCTCGCCTGAGGCCGGGAGTAAGTCTCTCGCAGGCGCAAGCCGACATGAACGTTATCGCCTCCCAACTTGCCAAAGAGAATCCGGCCTTCGACACAAATTGGGGCGCGGCGGTGGTTCCCATGAGGGAGCAGTTCACTGGGGATTTGCGGACGCCGCTGCTGGTGTTACTGGGTGCGGTGGGCCTGGTGCTTTTGATCGCCTGCGCGAACGTCGCCAATCTGATGTTGATGCGGTCCAGCGCCCGGCATCGCGAAATGGCAATCCGCGCATCGCTCGGGGCGACGCGTGGCAGGATCGTGCGGCAGTTGCTCGTGGAAAGCATGCTCCTCGGCGGCGCGGGAGGCCTTCTGGGGCTGCTGCTGGCGGTGTGGGCTAAGGATTTCCTGCTCGCGATGCTGCCCGAAAGCATGTCTGTGGCGAAGGTGAATAGCGTTACCATCGATCATAATGTGTTGGCCTTTACCGTGATCCTTTCGCTAGCCACGGGACTTCTCTTCGGACTGCTGCCGGCGTTGCGCGCCTCGCGTCCCGATTTGAGCGATTCCTTGAAGGAAGGCGGCCGGGCAATCTCCGCCAGCCTGCGCCGCAATCAAATGCGCGCTGCGCTAGTTGCCGGCGAAATGGCGGTCGCGCTCATGCTTTTGATTGGCGCGGGATTGTTGATGCAGAGTTTCGTCCGGCTGCACAACGTGACGCCAGGTTTTCAGCCGGATCGTATTTTGTCGATGCACATCGGTCTCAGTTCCAGCCGGTACGCGAAGCCCCAGCAGATGGCGGCGGGACTGGAAGAGATCGTCCAGCGCATTCAGCAGGTACCCGGCGCGGTTTCCGCCGGCTCGATTCAATTTCCGCCACTCGGCGGGCTGCTGCCTGCCACGGGCTTCCGGGTAGCGGGCCGGCCAGTTCCCCGGCCGAGCGAGGAGCCGGTTACCGGCGTCTCCATCGTTACTCCAGGATACTTCTCCACCATGAGCATTCCGCTCATACAAGGCAGATTGTTCACCGCGCGCGACCGCGAAGGATCGCCGCCAGTCACTCTCATTAACCAGGCGCTGGCGCGGCAACAATTCGCGAACATGAATCCCATTGGCCAGCAGTTGTTCGTGCAGTGGGGACGGGAAACGCCCTATGAAATCGTGGGTGTTGTCGGGGATGTGAAGCACGATGGGCTGGATCAGGCGCCGCGGCCGGCTCTCTATTTTCCGAATGCCCAGGATCCGCAAGGCGTCGCCACATTGATGATCCGAACCGGCGAAAGCCCGATGAAGCTGGCGCCCGTCATCGAGCAAGTGATTCATTCTTACGATAAGGACCAGGCGGTTTCCGCCATACAGCCGCTGGATGCGTTCGTGACGAAGTCCATCGCCCGTCCGCGATTCCAGTCCGTGCTGCTGTCGACTTTTGCCGGACTGGCCGTGTTGCTCGCGGCCATCGGTATATTTGGCGTCATGTCCTATTCGGTGGCGCAACACACGCACGAAATCGGGATCCGCGTGGCGCTCGGCGCCCAACGCGATCAAGTGCTGCGGTTAGTGGTAGGCCAGGGACTATTTCTGGCTCTGATTGGAACCGCGGCCGGATTAGTGGGCGCTTTCGCGCTGACGCGCTATTTGCGGACGCTGCTGTTCGAGGTCAGTCCGACGGATTGGATGACGTTCACGGTAGTGCCCATCATATTGTGCGCGGTAGCGCTGGCCGCAAGTTATTTTCCGGCGCGGCGGGCCATGCAGGTGGATCCGATGCAGGCGCTGCGTCATGAATAACTGAGGCGTCATCAAGATAAATGATTCGAGATTTTAGATATGCGCTTCGGACACTAATCAAGAGTCCGGCTTTCACCATCGTCGCGGTGTTGACGCTGGCGCTCTCGCCGCCAGCTATTTGCCTGCGCGAAAAGCAACCAAGGTGGATCCGATGACGGCGCTGAGGTATGAGTGATCCGATGAATTCGCAGATGTTGGTATTTATCACGATCGCCGCGGTGCTTACCGTCACTCCGGGAGCGGATATGGCGCTGGTCACGAAGAACGTCATTGCGCGCGGGCGCGCGTCGGCCTTCTTCACGTCGTTCGGAATTGTTCTGGGCTGCCTGATTCATGCAACGCTGTCGGCGCTGGGATTGTCCGCCGTGCTCAGCCGGTCGGCTACGTTGTTCGAAGTGGTGAAGCTGGTTGGGGCATTCTATTTGATTTACATTGGGGCGGTTAGCTTGTGGTCGGGCATCCGGGGCAGTCAAACAGCGCCCGTGAATGCAGAATTTCCGGCCGAGACCAGTGAACGGCGGCTCCGAAGTTTCGCGGAAGGATTGTTCACAAATTTATTGAACCCCAAGGTGGCGCTGTTTTATTTGACATTTCTGCCGCAGTTTATTGCTCCCGGGGAACCTGTTCTTAAGAAGTCGTTGCTGTTGGCGCTGATCCATGTGGTCATGGGTTTGGCGTGGCTCATCACCTTTGCATCCCTACTGCACAAGCTGCGCGGGGTGTTTTCACGGTCTTCTGTCCGGCGCAGACTGGAGACCGTCACCGGCGGATTGTTGATCGCCTTCGGATTAAAACTCGCCATCGCGAAAAGATAAGGAAAGGAAATCCGCATGCACTTGTCACGACTGCTCGTTTTGCTGGCTGCTTCCACGGCTCTATTTGGCGCAGTGGGAACCGACACTTTTCACTGGAGCGGTAGAGTCCCGCCCGGACAACTCATCGAAGTTCGCGGCATTAACGGAAGTATTCATGCGGCGCCGGCGGTGGGCCCAGAGGTAGATGTAATAGCCTACCGGAACGGACACAGGCTGGATGAGGCCGACATCAAAGTGCAGGTGGTGGAGCACGATGGCGGTGTCACGATCTGCGCGGTATATCCGTCGCCCAATAACGACGTCAGCATCGACTTCACCGTGCGCGTTCCGAAGGGCGTCCGTTTCCTGGCGAGGACCGTGAACGGACTGGTGGAAGCGAACGCGCTGGATGCCTATACGGAGGCCCATAGCGTCAACGGCAGTTTGCGTTTGAGTACGGCCGGCACGGCACAGGGTGAAACGGTGAATGGCTCGATCGTCGCTTCGGTGGGAAGAATCACCGAGGCCTTGAAGTTCTCGACCGTGAACGGAGGCATCACGGTCGAAATGCCGCGCGGAACGGGCGCGGAGGTCCACGCCAACACGGTTCACGGAAAAATAGCCACCGACTTCCCGATCAGCGTGCGCGGGCGATTGATCGGCAAACGTGTGGATGGTCCTATTGGACAGGGCGGTCCGCAGCTTCGTTTGGAAACCGTGAATGGGAGCATCAATCTAAGGAAGCGCTCCTAGTGAGGACGTGGCGCGGCCTTCAGGCTGCCGGGGAAGGAGCCTCGAGACGAGTCTCGAGGCCGCAGACACGAGTGTCCGCGCCACGTGTAACGGTCCTCTGGAGCTTTGATCACTAACAATGCGCTACGCACTCCGAACACTCGCTAAGAGCCCTGGCTTCACCATCGTCGCGCTGCTGACGCTGGCCTTGGGAATCGGCGCGAACACGGCCATCTTCAGCGTGGTGAATTCCGTCCTCTTGAAACCTCTCCACGCCGTGGATCCCGGCCGCCTGGTGGCTATTTGGAACAAGCGTATCGATGGCGGGCAAGTCACGCTGTCCTATCCGGACGTGCAGTATCTGCGAGAACAGAATCACACGCTGGCGCAACTCGAGGCTTACTTTCCGGGCAGCTTCAATCTGAAGAGCGCCGACCGCCCCGAGCGCGTTCGCGGCGCCAGAGTGACGGCCGGATGGTTCAAGATGTTTGGCGTCAAACCCGTGTTGGGCCGCACCTTCGCGGACGGCGAAGATCGGCCCGATGCCCAACGCACCATCGTACTGCGCGAGGATCTATGGCGAAACGATTTCGCCGCGGATCCGAATCTGGCCGGGAAAACAATTTCACTCGATGGCGAGACGTTTATCGTAATCGGCATCATGCCGTCCGATTTCCGGTTCCCGTCGCAGCGAACACAAGTTTGGATTCCCTTGACGCCCTCGCAGGGTGAACTGAGCCGCGGCTCGCACTTCCTTCGCGGAATCGGGCGCATGAAGACCGGCGCCGGTCTGGACGAAACACACGCCGATCTTGGACTGATGACGAAACGGCTGGCTGAGCAATATCCGGAAGACGACGGAAACAGGATCGATGCGATCGTCAACCCGCTTCGCGACGAAGTTACCGGCAGCTCGCGGCGCAGTTTGCTGATCATTCTTGGCGCGGTGGCTTTCGTGTTCCTGATTGCTTGCGCCAACGTCTCGAACCTGTTGCTGGTGCGCGCTTCCGCGCGCCGCAAAGAGATCGCCATTCGCAGAGCCCTGGGTGCCACGCAACGGCAATTGTTTCGTCACTTCGTCATCGAAAGCATGCTGTTGGCTGGGACCGGAGCGTTGCTCGGCTGGTTGTTGTCGCTGTGGGGAATCGATCTGCTGCTATCTCTCAGGCCCGCGAGTGTTCCCCGATTGAACGAAATCGCTCCGGATTGGATGGTCCTCAGCTTCACCATCTTGATATCGCTACTGGCTGCTCTTAGTTTCGCGCTGGCTTCGTCGTTGCAGACATCCTCCGCTCAGGTGAACGACGCATTGAAACAAGGCGGCCGCACATCCGCCGGCGGATCTCAGAATCGCCTGCGCAGCATTCTAGTGGCCGGTGAAATCGCGACGGCGCTTATTCTATTGGCGGGCGCGGGTTTGCTGATAGAAAGCTTTTGGCGTCTGGAGCACGCGAATCCCGGATTCCAATCGGATCGCGTTTTAACAATGCAGCTAGATCTTCCAGCCGTGAAATACCGCGCGCGCAATCCGGTCTCGGGTTTTTGGGAGCCGCT
>CATPCJ010000063.1 GCA_955652915.1 uncultured Bryobacteraceae bacterium | reverse complement strand
GTATTCGAGTTGGCGGTAACGTTCAGGCGGCGAACCTCGTCAGAAAGATTACGCCGGTCTATCCGCAACTGGCCAAGCAGGCCCGAATTCAGGGCGTGGTTCGCTTCACCGCGATTATCGGCAAAGATGGCTCCATCCAGAATCTGACTTTGGTAACCGGCCATCCGTTGCTGCTGGAAGCGGCCCGTCAAGCAGTATCGCAGTGGCAGTACAGGCCGACTCTTCTCAATGGAGAACCGGTGGAAGTAGTCACTACCATTGATGTTAATTTTACGTTGAGCCAATAGAAGTCTAATTCAACTCTCGGGAGAACAGAATGTTTTTACATGTCCAAACCTGGGCCTTCATGCTTTTGGAGGACCAGCCCATGAATTTCGATTTGATGAGCATGTGGGGCGTGATGGCCTGGCCGGCAAGAATCGTCGTGATCGTGTTGTTCCTGATGTCGGCCTGGTCCATTGGCGTGATGATCGACCGCTTGATAGCCTATAACGGCGCCCGCAAGCAGTCGCGGCAGTTTGCTCCCGCCGTCGCCGGCGCGTTGCGCGAAGGCAAGCTGGACGAAGCCATCAAGATCGCCGACCGTTTCAATAAAAGCCATCTTGCCAAGGTTGTCGTGGCCGGGCTCCAGGAATTCCGCGCGCATCAGTTGAGCTCGGAAATTTCGGGCGAAGAGATCGAGGCCTCCAAGCGCGCTCTGGAACGCGCCGAAGCCATTGTCCACGCCGAACTGAAGCGCGGCATCAGCAGCCTGGCAACCATCGGTTCCACCTCGCCGTTCGTCGGCTTGTTCGGAACGGTGGTGGGCATCATCAACGCGTTCAAAGGCATTTCCACTCAGAAGTCGACTGGTCTGGGCGCTGTGGCAGGCGGTATTTCCGAGGCGCTCGTCACCACCGCCGTCGGTCTGTTCGTGGCCGTCCCCGCGGTGTGGATGTACAACTACTTCACCAATCGCATTGAAGCGTTCGACGTCGAGATGGGCAATTCCAGCTCCGAGCTGATCGATTACTTCTTGAAGCGGACGCAGCGGACCGTAGCTAAGTAGGTGAGTGAAAAAAGCGAAGCAGGCTTGTGGAAAACGCGAGTTGAATTCGGGACGGGGCGTTGGCTTGGCCACGCCCCGCAACCCTGGAAGGAGTTCCAATGAAAAAGCAAAAAGCTCCACCTACCATGAATGAAATCAACGTCACGCCCATGGTGGACGTGATGTTGGTGCTGCTGATCATCTTCATGGTCATTACGCCCATGCTCACCAAAGGCACCCAGGTGGACCTGGTGAAAACCAAGTCGGCGATCACCATGCAGGCGGCCGACAAAGAAGACGCGATTTTGATCGCGGTCACGCGCAATGGAGGCGTATTCCTGAGTCCCGGAAATTTGAAGCTCAATGCGGACCAGCTTCCGGAAAAGGTGAAGGACCTGCTCACTAATAAGCCCGACAAGATGGTCTACATCAAGAGCGACGCCCGGGCGCGTTATGGCCTGGTGGAAGACGTGATTGATAATGTGCGGGCAGCCGGCGTGGACCAGATCGGCTTGATTACCGAAGTGAGCGACAAGGCCAAGGGATTAGCGGGCGGCTCCGGCGGGCAGTAGCTGGGGACCAGGGCTAGGGTCTGGGGGGCTTTCAGAACCGCGACCGTAGGGATCGTTTAGATTTAGAATAGGAACGAGGATCTTTTATGTCAATGGCAGTGGGCGGCAGCGGCGGGCCCAAATCCGAAATCAACATGACGCCTCTTATCGACGTGTTGCTGGTGCTGTTGATCATTTTCATGGTCATCACCCCGCTCACGCCGCACGGACTCGAAGCACTGGCGCCCCAGCCGCCGGACAAGAAAAACCCTCCCCCGCCGGATCAGGACCGCACCGTCGTGATCATCATCGACAAAGACAAGAAGATGCATCTCAACAACGAGGATACCGATGAGAACCGCCTCGGCCCGCGTTTGGAAGAGATCTTTAAGACTCGCGCGGAACGCGTGGTCTTCGTGAAAGGCGATCCCGATCTCGATTTCGAAATCGTCGCCAAGGCCATCGACATCGCCAAGGGCGTCCAGATGGACAAGATCGGTTTAATGACTCCCAAGATCGAGGCTGGACAGTAGAGGTATGAAGAGCAAAATCACCATACTGGGAATTGGACTGCTGCTCCTATTCGGCACGGGCTGCGATAAATTGCGGTCGCGCGACAAGATCAATCGAGGCATAGCGGCCTACAAAAGCGCCAAGTACGCCGACGCGGTCGAGTTGTTCAAACAGGCCGTGGCGCTGGACGCCAGCAACGTCAATGGGCGCTTGTACCTCGCGACTGCCTACATGAGCCAGTACATTCCAGGCGCCGAATCGCCTGAAAACCTCCAACTTGCCAAGCAGGCCAAGGAGGAATTTAACAAGGTTTTGGAAGCGCACCCCAATGACACCACCGCGCTGGCCTCACTCGCATCGCTCTCCTACCAACAGGCGCAGGGCATGCCCGATCTCGACGCCAAGCTCAAGAAGCTGGACGACGCCAAGGAGTGGTACCTGAAGTTGATCGCCGCCGATCCGCAGAACAAGGAAGGCTTCTACAGCCTGGCTGTGATCGACTGGGTGAAGTGGTACGCCGCCTGGATGAAAGCGCGCGCCGACCTCGGCATGAAACCCGAGGAGTCCGGTCCGTTGAAGGATAAGAAGGTCAAGGCTGAGCTCAAGGAAAAACATAGTGCGGTCATCGAAGATGGCATCAAGAATCTGGAGCAAGCGCTCAAGATCGATCCGAACTATGATGACGCCATGGCCTACATGAACCTGCTCATCCGCGAGCGGGCGGATCTGGACGACACCGCCGATCAATACAAGAAGGACGTCGAGGTCGCGGATAGTTGGGTGCAGAAAGCTCTAGACACCAAGAAAATGAAGGCCGCCAAACAGGCTGCGGCGCAGGCCGGCGGAATCACCCAGGAGAACAAGTAGCACAGTCATTCTTGCCGGTGTGGTTTTTCGACGACGAAGACCGGCGGGCCTAGTTGAACACCGTTGAAGTAAGACCGGCTTTCGTTTCCTCCAATACGCGCGCAACCTGTTCCGCCGGATCGCTCGCGCGCGTTACTTCCCTTCCAATCACGATGTAGTTCGCGCCCGCCGCGATGGCTTCCGCCGGAGTGGCGACGCGCTTCTGATCGCCTTTACTGGCGCTGCGTGAGCGCACGCCCGGCGTCACGATAATCGCATCGGGTCCTGTAATCTTACGCACCGCCGCCGCGTCCAGCGGTGAACAGACCAGGCCATCCATTCCAGCCGCCATCGCATTCCTGGCGCGCAAACCAACCAGCTCGGAAACGCCGCAGGGATAACCCAGATAGGTTAAATACTCCCGGTCGTAACTTGTCAGCACCGTCACGGCCAGCAATTTGAGCGGCGCCCCGCCCCGTCCTTCCTGCGCCGCGCGCATGACTGCATTGCTTCCATGGATAGTCAGGAACCGGACGCCGGTACGCGCCACTTGCGCCACCGCCCGCTTCACCGTTTCGCCGATATCGTAAAACTTCAGATCCAGGAAAACCTGTTTCCCTTCCCGGACCAGCTCGCGCACAAAAGGCATTCCCGCCGCCGCGTAGAGCTCCATGCCAACCTTGTAGAAATCGACCTCTGAGCCGAGCCGCGCCACCAGCGCCCGGGCCTCTTCTACGTTCTCGAAATCAAGTGCGACGATGATAGGGTTCGTGTTCATCGAATTCGGATCGGCTTCCTTCCCTGCTCCGTGACGCGTCCGACACGATACGCGCGAGCGAACGATTTTTCGAAGGCAGCGGCATCGGCTTCTGGTAACGAGATTAGCAGACCACCGGATGTTTGTGGATCGTACAGCAGTTCGTCGAATTCAGATTGTCCCTCGACGCCCGCCGAGACGAATTCGCGGTTGTTCCTGAGCCCCGCTGGAATCGCGCCTTGCCGGGCATAGTCCACCGCTCCGGGCAGAAACTGGACCGCCTTGGAATCGATCTCGATGGTCACGTTACTGGCGATCGCCATCTCGCGCGCGTGGCCCAACAGCCCGAACCCCGTGACGTCGGTACAGCCGTGAACATTGAAGCCGAGCATCGCCTCGCAAGCCGCGCGATTCAGCGTCAACATGGATTCTATCGACGCCTGTACATCCTCATCCTTGGCGATGCCTCGCTTCAAAGCAGTCGAGATCACACCCGTGCCGATACGCTTAGTCAGCACCAACGCATCGCCTACTCGAGCCCCGGCATTGGTTTTGATGCGGTCCGGATGAATGAGGCCGGTAACGGCATAACCGAATTTGATCTCCTTGTCGGCGACACTGTGCCCGCCCAGAATCGCGCAATCCGCTTCATGAATTTTATCCGCGCCCCCGGCCAGAACCTGCGAAAGCTCATCCAGGTCCGTGTCCCCCGGCCAAGCCAAAATGGACAGCGCCGAGATAGGTTTGCCACCCATGGCATAGACGTCGCTCAGCGCATTGGCGGCCGCGATGGCTCCGAAAATATACGGATCGTCCACGATAGGCGTGAAAAAATCGACGGTCTGCACCAGGGCACACTCCGCCGAAAGCCTGTACACGCCGGCATCGTCGGCGGTATCAAACCCAACCAGCACATTCTCGTTCGCCCAGCGTGGGATCCGGGCGAGCACACTGTCCAAAACCTTTGGACTAAGCTTCGACGCTCAACCAGCGGCAGACGTGTGCGCGGTTAGTTTCTTGGATTGCACATACCAGAATACAAGGATGCGCAAGGCTCGACAGAACCGCGACGGTAACGGAGCTGTGAAAAAACTGCAAACCAACACAGGCAGGAATGCCTGTGCCACACGTGCAAATTGTGGCACGGGCATTCTTGCCTGTGTTGATCTTAGAGTGATTTTTTCACAGCTTTTAAGGAACTCATTCCCCGAGCCTTTGAATTCAGCGGCAGGTTTTTCTTCAATGGGCGCGCCAACCGCCGCATCACGCCAAGTTCCTCTCCGGTATGGCCCCGCCTGGCGGGCACCTTGCTTCTAATAGAGCGATATCATTTGTAAATAGTAAAGCAAAGGAGAATTCGCGAAATGAAAGCTAAAGAGTACCGTATCTGCGTTGCCATCCATCCCCAGGACCTAGAACGGCAAAGTCAATGCGTTGCTCCTGCAAGGTTGGGAATTGGATGGACAACCCATGGTCCCAATCGTCCGCCACTACTGGTCGGGCTGGACCTTTATTCTCAAATCTTCCGTATCCTACTCCCAGGCTCTGATCAAAACCTAAGACATTTCCCCGCTAAAACCCCTACCCCACTACCCTTAGTCCCTTTCCCCAGGTGTTCCTAGTATTCTAGTATTCATATGAAGTCCGCTTTGCTCATCTGTCTTTGCTTCGCTTCCACCCTCCTCGCCCAAGCTCCCGTCGGCAACATCACCGGCACCGTCTACGATGAATCCGGCGCCGTGATTCCCGCCGTCGTGGTCAACGTCGCGAATAAGGAGACCGGCCTCGCCCGAAATGCGTCCACGAACGCCGAGGGCGTGTTCAGTATCTCCTCGCTCCCCGCCGGAACCTATGCCGTGAAGGCCGAGGTTCCAGGCTTCCGGACCGTGGTGCGCGAAGCCACCGTCGCGGTCGGCGGTCTGACAACGGCGGACCTGCATCTGCAAGTGGGCGACGCTAAGGATATCGTCACAGTCGAAGGAATCACTCCCCAGATCGAATACGAGCGGCACACGATCGACGGAGTCGTTACCCGCCAACAGATCCAAAATCTTCCCTTGAACGGGCGCAGCTTTCTTCAACTCGCCATGCTCGAGCCCGGCGTGACAGTATCGTCCAATAGCCAGGGCCAGTATAATCGCGCATTCGACGTCTCCATTCTTGGCGCCGACTCCAACTTGACGCGCATCACCGTGGATGGCGCCACCGTGCGCGACTCCGTCACCGGCGGGACTCAGCAGAATTTCTCTCAGGAAGTCGTTCAGGAATTCCAGGTATCCAGCGTAAACTTCGATTTGTCCACCAGTGTCGGCGCGGGCGGTGCGGTGAATGTCGTCACCCGTAGCGGCGGCAACCAATTCCATGGCAGCGGATTCTTTTTCTTCCGCGATCACCACCTGTCCGCGTATCCTGTGCTGCGGCGCAGCCCTCTCGCGGCCGATCCATTTTTTGCGCGGCGCCAGTCCGGCGGATGGGTCGGCGGGCCCGTCAAGAAGGACAAGCTGTTTTTCTTTTCCAGCATCGAACATAACAATCAAATGGCCGTATTCGCGCCGCTCCCCAGCGATCCGCTGTTCCAGAATTTTGCGACGCTCGCCTCCAGTCCCTACGTTGCCACCACGCTCACCGAGCGCATCGATTGGCGCGTCAGCGCCAAGCACAATGCTTTTGTTCGCTATTCCCACGATGGCAACCACGGTTTCGCGCCCCGCGGCGCTAACGAACTTCCCTCTTCCTGGGTCAGCAATATTAACTGGGCGGATTCGGGCGTGTTCTCCCTGATCAGCAGCTTCACTCCCACCATCGTCAATGAATTTCGCTATTCCATGACCTTCTGGAGCAATCAGAATCGCCTCCCCTCCACCGAGCAATGCCCCAACTGCCTGGGGCTACTCGGTCCGCATATTTCGGTGGACGGCACCGGCCTCTCCTTCGGCAATCAAACCAACACGCCCCAGTCGCGCATCTTGCGGCGTCATATTTTCGCCGACAATTTCACCTGGCAGAGAGGCAGCCATCGGCTGAAGATGGGCGGCGAGTGGGAGTATCAGAAGGGTACGGGAACGTATACCATCAACGAGCCTGCCGCCATCAACCTGTTCTCCCCGGCTGAAGTTCAACAACTCGCGCCCAAGCTGGTGCCTGTGCTCCCCAAGACTTTCAACACGCTCTCCGACATCCTGAGACTCCCGTTGAAAGACTTTTCATTTAGCGTCGGCGATACACGCCAGCCCCCGCCGTTCCAGATCGGCAACGCGAATCACGACAACACCTTCCATTTCTACTGGCAGGACACTTGGAAAGTGAAGCCGAGTTTTACATTGACTTATGGGCTGGGATGGAATTACGAAAGTAACGCCTTGAACCACGACATCGCCAAACCTCAGTGGCTGGCGCCCATTTTTGGAGCCAACAATCTCGGGGCCGAGCAACACGATTTCAAGCACTATTCTCCGTCCCTGGGCTTCGCCTGGTCGCCCTGGAAAGACAACAAGACCGTATTTCGCGGCGGCGCAGGCGTCTACTACGACACCATCGATATCGAGCTGCGGCTCATCGAGCGCGCCTACTTGAGTCCCATTGGATCGGGCTATCTTACGTTGCCGGGAAGCATCATTCCCAACCCGATTCCAGGCATCCCCGGAGTACCGCTGAATACAGCTTTAGACTTCCACACACCCACGGCCTTCCCCGGCTCGACCCTTATCTTTCTCCTGCCCACCATACGCGCCGCCACCATTCAGCAACTGAACATCAACCCCAACAATACGAATCTCGCGGTCCGCACCATCGACGTGTTCAAAACCGGCACGGAACTTTTCGCGAACGACTTTACTCCCGGCCAGGCGCAGCATTTCAGTCTAGGCGTACAGCGCCAGTTGAACCCGGATTTTGCGATCAGCGCGGATTTGGTCTATCGCCACTTTTTGCATCAACAAATACGCGACGTGGATTTGAATCACTTCAACCGCTACGTAAACGGCGTGCAGACGCCGGTGATTCCCGTTTGTCCCGGGAACCTGGTGCTGACGCCCAGCGCTCCGTGCTCCAACGGAGGCGTCGGTTTGATCATCAGCGGCGGCCGTACCGATTACTCCGGTTTACTGATGAAGCTGGACAAACGCTTCACTCACCGCTACCAGATGCAGGTCTCTTATGCACTCCAGGCGCAACACGGCATCAACGGGATTTTCAACAATGATAATTGGTTTCAATATTACGGACCGCAAGGTCCGCGCAGTATCTTGAACGTCAGCGGATTAGTGGACTTGCCCTGGAAATTCCAAGCCTCGTTCATTTCCAGTTATACCAGCCGCGGACCGTTCCAGCCCATCATCTCGGGCGCCGACCTCACCGGCAGCGGCATCGATGGATTCCCTCTGCCCGGCATGGGCGACCAGTTATTCAATCGGGGTCTCGGCAAATCCGACTTAGTCCGGTTAGTAAGTCAATACAACACGACTTACGCCGGCAAGAAAGGCCCAAATCCAAATCAGACCTTCCCGGCCATCACTCTCCCGGCAAATTACGATTTCGGCCACAACTTCAACTCGCAGG
Source organism: uncultured Bryobacteraceae bacterium (assembly GCA_955652915.1). GTDB lineage: Bacteria > Acidobacteriota > Terriglobia > Bryobacterales > Bryobacteraceae > Palsa-89. The sequence continues at coordinate 26,184 of CATPCJ010000063.1, read as the reverse complement.
ATCTGCGGCTGACCAAGCTCTTCAAGTGGCGCGAGCGCTACGAACTCCAAATTTTCGGAGAAGCCTTCAACATTTTCAACTTCTCCAACCCCACCGGCTACAGCGGCACCTTACTAAGCGGCAACTCACTACAATCGGGATTCGCCCAACCGACCGACCGCGCCGGCGGCACCTTCGGAACCGGCGGCACCCGCGCCTTCCAACTAGGCTCCCGCCTCTCCTTCTAAAAGTGGTGACAGGCACCCGCTGTCCCAAGCCGCCACGACATCGAAGCACGAACAAATGTTCTCCGGCGCGTGGACAGCGGTGCCTGTCACCACTTTTCGGCTCCGAGCGGCAAGGTGCGATACCAGCAGCTAACGCGCCAGCGCATAAACATCGGAAATCAGCTTCGATATCGCGCGCGACTCCGAAGTATCGTAATACCCCCGAATCCGCCCTTGCCGATCCACCAGCACGAATCGCGTGCTGTGCTGCAGCGCCCCATTCAAATCCCCAAGCTTGAATGTATTCCTGTCCAGCGTCTCCAGCGTCGCCTCCGGACCAGTCAGAAAATACCAATCCGCGGTCGACGCCCCGTGCGCTTTGGCGTAAGCAGCCAGCACTTCCGGAGTATCTCGCGCCGGATCGACAGTGAACGAAACCAGCTTTACGCCGGCCATCTTGATAACGGCATCCTGCACTTCGCGCATCTGCGATGTCATGCGTGGACACGGCCCGGGGCAGGTAGTGTAGATGAAGTCCGCCACCCACACCTTCCCGCGCAGCACGCGACTGTTGAATGGTTGACCGTCCTGAGCGACTAATTCAAACTCAGGCACATCGTAGAAAATCGGCAGAGAACTAACACGCGGACTACATCCAGCCAACAGGAACACAGGCACTAGCGCCAGCTTCATGCCGTGCGGTCAAGCAACATAAGCCCGTACAGCACAGGCAAATAAATCACCGACGCCAGCAACACCCGCCGAGCCCGCTGCCGGGTCCGATCGAAGCTGACCCGGATTCCCGCATACAGGAACATCAAGCCGATCGCCAGCGCTCCGAACAGGTAGAAGTTCCCCGTCATCGCGAGAAATTTCGGCGCCAGGCTGATCGGAATCAGCGCCAGTGAATACCACAAAATCCGCCGCGCGGTGGACTCGCCGTCCGGTTCCACCACCGGAAGCATCCGAATCCCGGCCCGTTCATAATCCTCGCGGTACATCCACGCAATGGCGTAAAAGTGTGGGAACTGCCAGAGGAATAGAATTGCGAAAAGAATCCACGCTTCCCAGGTCAGTGTTCCACTCGCGGCCGCGTATCCGATAAGCGGCGGCATCGCCCCGGGTATTGCGCCGATGGTGGTGGAATGCGGCGAGCGTGACTTCAATGGGGTGTATATAAAAAGATAGCTGGCCAGCGTGAAGAGTCCAAGCCAGGCCGAAAGCGCATTCACGGCGAAGAACAATTCCACGAAGCCCGCCGCGGAAATCAGGCTTGCGAAAATGAGCGCGTTTCGCGGCGCCAGCCTTCCCGCCGGCAGCGGGCGATCCTGCGTCCGCTTCATCTTGGCGTCCGCTTCCCGCTCGTACCACTGATTCAATGCCGCCGTACCGGATGCAATCAGGCCAGTGCCAATAACGGTGTGCAGGAGCGTTAGAAAATTCCATCCGGACTTGGCGCCGAAAAAATACCCGACGCCCGTGCTCATCAGGATCAACCAGGTGATTCGCGGCTTCGTTAGGGCGATGTAATCCCGCATTACAGCTTCGATATTTAAGGTACCACAAGAATCTCTACGGTTAGACCGTTATTTTCACCCCCGAGCATTGGCACAGGCATTCTTGCCTGTGTAGCACAGGCATTCTTGCCTGTGTGGCTCTTAGAGCGATTTTTTCATAGCTTCTCCAGCAAGCGGTCACATAACTCACGCTTCGAAAGCCGGTCATCGAAAAACTTCGTCTTTCCCTAAGCCACCGCGTCCGAAGTAAGCCGTTCGAAAGCCGCAGTCGAAAACGTCCACGCCTCGGGAGTAGGCCGGAACGCCAGGTGCTCATCCGGCATTTTTGCCGGCAGAGCCAGGGTGTAATCCCGCTTTGCGTTCCACCGCGGTTTCAGGCTTGCCACCCCCAACTCCCTTCGTCTCATGACGCCTCCCTTTTGAACGCTATCATCAAATACGTGGCGAGACGGATCATCACCCTCACAACCGATTTCGGGACCTGCGATCATTTTGCCGGAACCATGAAGGGCGTCATCCTCGGCATTGCGCCCAACGCCGGGATCGTCGACATCTCGCATGAAGTTCAACCCTTCGAAGTTCCCGGCGGCGCCTTCACCATCGCGCAAGCCTACCGCTACTTTCCCAGGAAGACAATTCACGTCGTCGTCGTCGATCCCGGAGTGGGCTCGACGCGCCGCCCGCTCCTGGCGGAGATGGCCGGCCAGTATTTCATCGGCCCGGACAACGGAGTTTTCTCGATGATCTTCGCCCGCGAAAAAGCCAAGGTCCGCCACATCGCTAACGAGCGCTACTTCCTGCACCCCGTGAGCCGAACATTTCACGGCCGGGATGTTTTTGCACCCGTGGCGGCCCATATCGCCGCGGGAGTTCCACCGGCGCAATTTGGAAAAAGCATCGACGACTATCTGCGCCTTACCTTCGACCAGCCCACTCGCACCGGCAAGCGCGCCTGGACCGGAATCGTCCTCCAGGCCGATCGCTTCGGCAACCTGATCACCAACCTGCATATCGAGGCATTCCCCAACATCCGGACGCGCCCGTTCGAGCTGAACGTCGGATTGCAAACCGTGACCCGCTTGGCCTTGACGTTTACCGACGGTTCGCCGGGCGACCTGTTCGTTCTGGTAGGCAGTTCCGGTTACTTGGAAGTGGCAGCCAACCAGGCATCGGCCGCGAAGGCACTAGGCTGCGGCGCGGGGTCGCCCGTTGAGCTATCCATCTACTAGCCGCTCACAACCACTTCTTCTCGCCCCAAAGTTTCACCGCTTCCGCTGTCAGCTTTTTCAGGTCCGCCATCAACTCCGGCTCCGGCGGTGCCTTGAAGTTGAAGCACGCCTTCCCCTGCATGCGCTTCTTCAGCGCCGGCGTGACGCTCTTCCCCATCACCGGACACATGTACAGCGCCACCAAATGAAAGCTCACGTACGCCTTGCCCAGCCGCACTGAGCCGAAGTACAGCGGCTCCCCTTTGTGTTGCGGAAAAGGAGAAACCGATTTCGTGAGTACGGTGTACTCCATGGGCGTGTCCGACTTCACCGACAAACGTTTTTCATATTTCCCGAGCACCGGTTTCAAGGCCGCGAATGCAGCGGCAAAGTCGGATGTCATGCGTCTCTCCTGAATTTCTTCGCCTTCGGCGCAACCATTCGCCACGCGTCGCTGATATGCATCGCCAATTCTTCATCGTCGATCGAATCCATCTCGATGCCGATCCAGCCTTTTACGCCCACGTAAGGCGGCTTGAAATAGGTCTTTGGCGAAGTTCTGATCAGCGTCGCCTGCAGACCGGGCGCGGCGGGAATCCAAACCGCCACGTGGCCATCGTTGTGATGGTTGTTCACGAACATCGTAAAAACCCTCTTACCGCGGGCAAAGAAAGTTGGCGCGCCATGCGATAGCTTTTCCATCGTCTCCGGCATGGCGAAACAGATTCGCCGCACTCGCCGCAGATGTTCCTCGCCAGGATCGGCCTTCGGTTCTTTTGCCATGGGTTTTAAACCAGAGTAAACTACTTCACGCCCACTGCGTGAACACCCCCGATTTTTTGAGCGTCAGTCCGCGCCAAAGCGCTATCTGATGGAAAAACGCTTCGGAACGATATTCACCCGAACCGCAATCGTGGTTCCATCCGGCCGCGTAAACTGCATCGTGTACTCGCCCAGATAACCCGGTCCAGGCTGCCAGTAGAATACTCCGCCCTTCAAAGTGGAACCGGTCGGCAACGCCTGCGCCTCGCCTTCGATCAGCCTGCTGCCGCTGGCTGCGCCGAGATGCAATTCGATGAGACCCATTTCTTCCATCGTCACCGAGTAGCCGCCATCGGCATCCTGCGCCACCGCGTCTGGTTGACGGTTGACATCCAGTCCATTACGAACTCGAACGCCTCCCCTCGCGACCGATTCGTCGATCGCATCCTCGGGCGCCGCCGCCATGCCACTCCCACCTGTGTTCAGCGCATTGAAGTACCGGCTGCCGAGCCCTGAACCGCGTCCCAGGTTGTCGAACGCGTTCCAGGAAATCGTGTGGACTCCGTTGGCCAGCGCTGTCGTGTTGATGTGGTAGAAGCCCACCGCTCCCATGCTATTCGCATAATTGGGGAACAAGCTCGCGATATCGGAGCGGAACTGATTGTAAACCGGATGTCCCACTAAAACGCCGTCGATCACCACGGTAATGGTCGATCCATCCATGGCTATCGCGCCCGGTTGCGGCGTCAACGCCCAACCGAAGTCCACCGAGTCCGCGCCGGAGACCGTGCCGCCCTGCGTGGGCGTATCGATAGTGCCGAACGGATTCGTGGCATGCGCATTGTCGACTGTAATCGTTTTGGTTCCAAGATCCTGTTGGCTACCCGCCTTGTTAAATGCGATCGCATGGAGTTTGTAAGTTCCGTTGCCGGTCCCGGCAGAGCCGTTGGAATTCGGCAGGAAGTTGGTGAGCATTTGATAGCCCCAGCCCGCCCGGTATTGATAGGGATAAGTCGGGAACATGGCCGCTACGTCCGTCCTTGCATCGGCGGAAAATACCGCGGTGCCGATGAAAACCAGGTTGCCGGGAGCTTCACCCACCACCGGCTCCCGGAAAATATCGACACGTGCAACTTCGATGTTATCCAGCGCCCAGCCGGTGACTCCAATCGCGCCGACGACGCCCGTGGTTCCATTGATTGGCGTATCGAAGCTGCCGAATGGCACCGTGGGGGCCACGCTGGCAACGTTCACCTGAATGGTTTGTGGCGAATTGGCTGCCCCCGGAGCGGTGACCGTAACCATGCCACTCGATCCGAGCGTAGCGGAAATCTGGAACGTGCCTGTGCCCACTCCGGAAGCGGGGTTCATCGTAATGTTGGAATGGTCTGAGCTCGCCGTCCAGGCCGCACCCGCGCCGCCGGTAATGGTAACCAAAACGGTCTGCGGACTGGTGATCAGCGACCCGCCGATCCCGTAGTTCAGCACTTTCCGATTCACCGACAGAGTCGGCTGGACCTGGTTGACGATGGTGGAATCGCTGGCATTGCTTGTGGCCGATCCTCCACCGGAAACAGAAGCCTGGTTCACTTGCGGCGACGATGCGCTTCCGGAAACGTTCACCGTCACCGCGATCGCCGGATAGCTTGCGCCGCCGGCCAGTGCGTCACTGCGCGTACAAACGCTCGCCGTGCACATCCAGCCCGTGCCCGCCATCGAGACTAAAGTCAAACCAGAAGGCAACATTTCGGTGACTGTCGCCGTTCCGCTGGTCGGCCCCGCATTGGTTGAGTTCGATACCGTTAGCGTGTATGCGCCTGCCTGTCCTTGAGTAAAATTCCCCGAGTGTGTCTTGCCGATGCTCACCACCGGGAGCGGGCTCACCAGTTTGACTGAGACGGGGGCCGAGTGGCCCAAACTCTCGTCGCGAGCCGAGCCCTCGCCTTTGACCGCGATCATCGCCCAGGAGTCCTGATAGCAGTAGTTGCGGATCTGGTGACTGCCCAGGGCTTCCAACGCCCGCAGACCGGCTTCGACCCAGGAGTAGGTCAGCTTGGTACAGCCGTAGTCCGTCAAACCAGCCTCGTCCGCCACCGATATCATCATCGTGGTTCCAACCGCCAGGCTGTCCAGATAGGCGATCATCGCGTTCATGGCGGTTCCTTTGAAATCGATGTTCGAGTCCTTCCATGTATCGAAATTCCGTGGCAGATAGTTACCGGTTGGCGGGTCAAGTACGACAACATTGAAACCTCGGCCATAACCCCCGCCGGTAATCGAGTAGAACGGCTTTCCACAGGAATAGAAGCGGCTGCTCCCGGTTTCGTACGGGTACTCCGAGACCTTCGCGCCTCGGGAGGTAGCTCCGTACACAATCGAGCGGCGCGGTGGCAAATAATTCGCGTCGAACGCAGCGGTCATCATTTGATATGCCAGCCGTGCGTGCCGGTCAATATCCACCAGCCCGAAATATTCCTCGTTTGCAAAGTTATCCGGGTGACCGCCCGACGCGAACCCGCCTGTGTCTTGGGAGGTGGGAGGCGGCACTTTCCACCACTCATCGTTCCACTCGAAAATCGCCCCTCCCACGGCAATCTGGTTTGGGTCCCTCGCCGAAAGCCTTCCGAAGAGTTCGTTCCATAGACAAAGGTCGAAGTGAGCCTGCATGGTTTCGTCGACCACGCCAGGTCCGACGCCATCGTTGAACGCGTCAGTGCCGAATTCGCCAATGAACATCGGTTTGCCGGAGATGGAGCTCCACTGCTCGAAAAGGTTGCTGAAACTACTCCCGCGATAAATATTCAGTGCCCATATATCCACGCTGGTGCAGATGTTGTTTACGTAGTTTGATGTGTCGCTAAGGGTCAAGCCTGTGCTGGGAATATCGATTTCACCGTAGCTTGTGCCCACGGGGTGGTTGCTGTCTAACATCTTAAGCGCCACGGCTGCATTCTGCGTCCGCGTGGCGGCGTCCTTCACCGAATTCGCGACTCCGTAATACAGGTTGATGTTCCATTCGTTTCCCAGGTTCCACATGAGAACGGCTGGATGATTCTTGAGGAAACCCACGGACTGTGTAAGTCTGTTCGTATCGTTCACGCCATTATCGACCGTGACAATCGCCATGATGCCGTTACTGTAGAGCTGATCTAGAACGGCCGATGCCGTGCTATCGAGTCCTGGGTCGAGACTCAGCCGCACCGTGTTGACGTTCATAGCCTTAAGCAGCGGGATATCGGTGAGATACCAGTTGGCGAACTCGGCGCGTCTGACACTGGCATTATTTGGATCCTGCGGCGTCGTGTTGGTGGTCTTGCTTGCGGGCGACCAGTTGACCGCGCGAATTATGTAAGGCGCTGCCACCCCGAGTGTGCCATCCGGATTACGTTTGCGAACGATCAACTGCCGGCCGCTGGTCGTTACAACGCTCGGGCCAACCACGGTTGCGCTGGACGACAGCCTTGCCGTACCGCTTATTGTTTGGGCGGCGACAAACGCGAGGCTTTGCGACAGCACCATGACACCGGCCAACACGGCGCGTCGTAACCAGCTCGGGAACAAGAGGAACGAAAGCGGCATGGCATCAGACCTCCAATCCGAAAGTACTGCCCGAGCGCTCTTGGGGTCAAGCTGAGAATCAGCTTTCTAGCTTTCCGGGTTTACCTGGCCAGCGCTTCCATGAATCTCTCCTTCTTATGTCGCACGCCTCCGTGAAGCCGTTGCGTTCCGCTTCAGGATCAATTGCAATATAATCAATTTACTGTGCCACGCCGTTCGGTCTGGCTTGCACTCCTCGCGATCGCCGCGTCCTCCGTGAAGGCTGCGGATCGGCAGGTCTCCTTCTCAAAAGACATCGAGCCGATCTTTCAAGCCAGTTGCTGGACCTGCCATGGCGCAACCGTGCAATCGTCGAAGCTCGATTTGCGCACGCGCCAGTCGGCGCTGAAAGGCGGAGAGCACGGTATCGTCCTCCTGCCGGGGAAGGCTGAGGGCAGCCGTCTGTACCGCCTCGTCGCCGGGCTCGAAACGCCGCGCATGCCGATGAGCGGCAAGCTCACGCCGGATCAGGTGGAGGCGATCAAACTTTGGATCGATCGGGGCGCGCAATGGGAATCGGCCGCCGAGCGCAGCCCCGCTTCTGAAGCGCTTAACTGGTGGGCGTTCCAGAAGCCGGTGCGCCCCGCCGTTCCGGTGACATCCGTCGAGCGCATGAACCGCCACCCCGTGGATGCCTTCCTCATGAAAGCGATGCAGGCCCAAGGCGTGAAGCCCGCGCCGCCGGCCGATCGCCAGACACTGCTGCGCCGGGCTTACTTGGACCTGATCGGTTTGCCGCCCACGCTCGCGCAGGCGGCGGAGTTTTTGGACGACAAGTCGCCCGATGCATGGGACAAGCTCATCGATCGCCTGCTGGCGTCGCCTCAATATGGCGAGCGCTGGGGCCGCCACTGGCTCGACGTCGCGCGCTATGCGGACTCCAACGGCTTCGAACACGATTTCGATCGTCCCAACGCCTGGCGCTATCGCGATTACGTTATCCGCGCGTTCAATCGGGACAAACCGTATAACCAATTCCTGCGGGAGCAGATCGCCGGCGATGAACTGGAGCCAGTCACCAAGGACAGTCTGATTGCCACCGGCTTTCTGCGCAGCTACGCGAAAGTGGGGTATCGGGAAAAAGACAACCCCGAGTTTCGTTATGAGTATCTGGACGACATGATCGCTACCATTGGGCGGGGCATCCTAGGCCTGACTGTGCAATGCGCGCGCTGTCACGATCATAAATTCGATCCGATTCCGCAAACCGACTACTATCGCATGCAAGCTTCGCTGTTCGGCTCCGTGGAGGTGGATCATCCGCTGACTTCTCCTGAAGAGGCGCGTGCATACGAAACAAAGACCGCGGAACTCGACGCGCGCGTCAACGAGATTCGTCAGAAGATTCGCACCCTCGAACAACCGTATCGCAATACTCTGCTGCCGCCGAAATATAAGAAGTTTCCCCAAAACATTCAAGATGCGATTGCCGTTCCCGAAGCCCAGCGGACGCCCGGCCAGCAGCTTCTCGCCTCGCAAGTGATTCGAACGGTTTCGGTATCGAGCGCCGAAATGGAACGCATCATGAAGCCGGAGGATCTGGCGGAGAGACGCCGGCTCGAGGCCCAGATCGCCGCCATCAATAAGGAACGTCCCCAGCGGATCCCGGTCGCCATGGGCATGACCGATGGCGATTATCGTTTTACTCCCGATGGCCCTGGCGACGAGCCTGCGCCGGGCAAGGGCGTCAAGCGCGAGGCCATCGAGGGCAGCTATTTGCATACCGGTCCAGGGCGCTATCAAGTGCCTCCATCGTACTTGCTCATTCGCGGCGACTTGAACAGCCGCGGTCCCGAGATGAAGCCCGGATTCGTGAGCGCCATCACCTACGGCAATCCGCCCGTCGAGTTGCCGCCTGCTTCGGGCCACACTTCCGGACGCAGGCGCGCCATGGCGGAATGGCTGGTGTCGCCTGAGAATCCGCTGACGGCGCGCGTGATTGTGAATCGTATCTGGCATCATCATTTTGGACGCGGCATCGTCGCGACGCTCGATAACTTCGGCAAATTGGGCGAGCTACCCACAAACCCGGAGCTGCTCGATTGGCTGGCGGTTGAGTTCATGGATCGCGGCTGGAGCGTCAAGGAATTGCACCGGCTGCTGATGACGTCGGAAGCGTACCGGATGACGTCGCAATTCAACGACGCCTCGAACATGGCGAAAGATCCCCAAGACCGCCTTTATTGGCGCTTCCGTATCTCGCGAGTCGAAGCGGAAATCCTCCGCGATTCGATTCTGGCTGTGAGCGGAGCGCTCAATACCGAGATGTTCGGCAAGCCGGTTTTTCCGAAGCTCCCGCCGGAAATTCTGGCACAGACGAAGGAGGGTATCTGGTTGGATCACGAGGATGGGCCCGAGGTATGGCGGCGCAGCATCTACATTTACCGCAAGCGAGGGCTGCCATTCCCGCTCCTCGATGTTTTTGACTTGCCCAACCAGAACATCTCCTGCGGCGCGCGCGATGTGTCCACCGTTCCCACGCAGGCGTTGGCGTTGATGAACGACGAGTTCGTCGTGCGGCAGGCTCGGTTATTTGCAAGCCGCCTGGAGGAAGCCGCCCCTGGCGACCCTCGGAAGCAAGTGGAATTGGGATATCGGCTGGCGTTGAGCCGGCCCCCTGACGCCGAAGAGAGCAAGCTCGCCGCCGAGTTCCTGGCGGGGCACAAGCTGGCGGACTTCGCGCATGTTCTGCTCAACTTGAACGAGTTTTTGTACGTGAGGTGAGGCATGAAACGATTCCGGTCGCGGCGCGAGTTTCTGTTTGAAAGCGGCGGCGGTATCAGTGGCATGGCGTTGGCCTGGCTGCTCAATCAGGATGGTCTGCTGGCCTCTGACGAAGACGCGTGCTCAAATTCATCCAGCACGCCGAACCCGTTTGCTTCTCGCAAGCCCCATTTCCCGCCACGCGCGAAAAGTGTGATTTCGTTGTTCATGAGCGGCGGCGTGAGCCATGTGGATACATTCGATCCCAAGACAGCGCTGGCGCGTTATGCCGGACAACCCTTAACAGGCAGAGGCGACATCATAGTGCGGCAAGGCAATCCCGGACCTTTGATGCCGAGCCCATTCACGTTCCGCAAATATGGCGGGAGCGGCATCGATGTGTCCGAGATTTTCCCGCATATCGCGTCGCATGTCGACGAGCTGGCGGTGATCCGTTCGATGTACAGCATGTCCAACGATCACGTGCAAGCGGTCTATGCTCTGCAGAGCGGCGTCATTCGCATGGGCTTTCCGTGCCTGGGTTCGTGGGTGACGTACGGGCTTGGGTCCGAAAGCAACAACCTGCCAGGCTTCGTGGTGATCTATGATGCGCGTGGCGGCCCCATGGGCGGCCCGTCCGACTGGAGTCAGGGATTTATGCCGGCCGCCTATCAGGGGACGGTGTTTAAGGCCTCCGGCACTCCGATCTTCGATCTGAAGCCGCCCTCGGGCGTGACTCCGGGACAAGAACGGGCGCGTCTCGATTATCTTGGGAAGCTGAACCAGTTGGACGCCCGGAAATATCCGGGAGATACGGAATTGGCGGCCAGGATCAATTCCTACGAGCTGGCCTATCGCATGCAAAGTTGCGCGCCGGAGGCGGTGGATCTTGAAAAGGAATCGGCCGCGACTCGAAAATTGTATGGATTCGACGATCCGGTGACCGAACCGTTTGCGCGTCAATGCCTGATGGCCAGGCGGCTGGTGGAGCGCGGCGTGCGGTTTGTGCAGTTATATCACGGTGGTTTGGGCGTTCAGAACATCGATACGTGGGACGCTCATGAGAACGTGCGGGAGAACCACGGCCGGCATGCCAAGGAAGTGGACTTGCCGATTTCCGGCTTGCTGACGGACTTGAAAGCGCGCGGTCTTCTGGATTCGACGCTGGTGATCTGGCAAGGGGAATTTGGCCGCATGCCGATTTCGCAGCGTGGCCTGGGACGCGATCACAATCCGGGAGCCATGAGCATCTGGATGGCCGGCGCGAAAATTAAAGGCGGACAAGTAATCGGATCCAGCGATGAGTTCGGCTACAAGGCGGAAGAGCAGCCGATCTCGGTTCATGATTTTCACGCCACCATCCTTCATCTGCTGGGCATGGACCACACCAGGCTTACGTACCGCTTTAACGGCCGCGACATGCGCTTGACGGACGTGTACGGTGAACTGATCCCGCAGATCGTGAAGACGTGACCGCGCCAAGCATTCATTTTTCAGTTCCGCGCTGGTCGTGACCAGGTCTTGTGGCAAATTGTGGCACAGGCATTCTTGCCTGTGTAGCACAGGCATTCTTGCCTGTGTGGATCTTTGAGCGATGTTTTCACAGTCCAAGCGGCGAATGGGGATTGATCGACTCAATGCCGGAAAAATCAGAACTGATCTCCATCGTCGGCCGACGAAGCTTGCGGTTGCGTGGACGGGTTCACGCTATTACCCCAGATGATGCTGAAGCCCGCTAATCCGTGATTGCTCCACACCACCGAATCGCCCCAAATGAGGGACGTGCCGTTCAGCCCGCCCGCCAGGCTGTTGCCCCAGATGATGGAGTCGCCCCAAATGAGGGAGTCACCCCAAATGAGGGAGCTGCCCCAAATGAGACTGTTGCCCCAGATGATCGACAAGTCGCGCACCAGCGTCACTTGGCCGGTCAGGGCGTTGTATTGCGCCGCCGGCGATAGCGCCGCGTAACGGATCGGATCGTTGTTCTGCAGCGCCGCGAAGATGTCGAGGTAACCCGCTCCCACCGTAAACGCGTCGCCGTGGAAGCTGTAAGGTGTCCCATCCGCCGCCACGGCGTGCTGGTAGCGCGGCAAGGCTTTCGAAGCGGTCTTCATCAGGCGGGCCTTCACCTCATCGGGAGTAATCGCCGGGTTCCTCTGAATCAGCAATGCCGCCGCGCCGCTCACCAGCGGCGCAGCCATGCTGGTGCCGCTGAGCTTGAAATAACTGCTGGACTTGCCGGCGCCGCCCGCGACATAAGCGCTCAGCGGTATGAGCGTCGCGGGGTGCGCGGTTGCCAACGTACAGTTTGCCGAAGCCAACAGTGAAACTACGTTGTTGCCCGGCGCCACCAGGTCCGGCTTTACGATGTGATCGATCGCCGTCGGACCTTTGGAGCTGAAACTGGCGGCGACATCGTCGGCGATCGTGGCGGTGCCGTGTGTATTCACGGCGCCCACCGTGATGACATACGGATCGTTGCCCGGAGCGATGATCGTGCCGTAGCCATTCGTCCCGGCTGAGTTATCGCGCCCCGCGTTGCCGGCCGCCGTGACCACCACGATCCCCGCCTTCCAGGCCGCTTCCACCGCCTGGCACAGCGGATCCAAAGTGAAGCTTTCGAACACCGGACGCCCCAGCGAGAGATTGATGACCCGGATGTTGTAGGTGTTCTTCAACGCGATGGCGCGTTCAATGGCATTGATCACGTCGCTGTCTTGCGCCGAGCCGTTCTTATCCAGCACGCGGAGATTGACGATATTGGCTTTCGGCGCAATGCCTTTCAGTATCCTGGTGGACCCGGTTACCTGCGAGGCCGCCCCGCTTGCGCCGATGATCCCGGCCACGTGCGTTCCATGGCCGTAAGCATCGGAAGCGTCCTGGCCGCTGACGAAGCTCTCGCTGTAAACCACGCGGCCCGCCAGGTCGCCAACCGGTGCCACCCCGCTGTCGATGACCGCCACGCCTATGCCGGCGCCGTCATAACCATAGGACCAAACCAGATTCGCGTTGACCGCGGCGGTGGAAATGTCGACATTTGCCGTCGATCTGCGGTTCGGCGAAACGTACTTGATGAAGGGCATCTTCTGCAATACCGGAATGAAGGCGGCGGGCAGCATCATGTGAACGGCCGGGATAGAGGTGAATTGTTTGTTGATCTGTCCCAGGAATTGCATGCTGCCCAACTCCGCCCCGTTCGCCGGCAAGTTGAATTGCACGATCACGTCGACCATCGCGTACGAATTCGATCCTGGAAGATCGGGCGAAGTTCCCTTGCCCTGTCCCGCGAACGCCGCCATGGCTGTTATGCTGACGACTGCCGTTACCGCTACAAACTTTTTCATCGTGCTGCCTCGGACGGCATCGTAAAGGCAATTCCAGCGCCAAAGCTCCGGGCATTTTTTTACTAGAGTTTGCATCACGCGTTCCATGTTCTTGCTGCGACAGCTCGTCACATTCCTTGACAAATTCTTTACGTGAATGCGCCACTCTGTCTCATTCGGCAGGAACCCTCGGAACTAATCCCCTTAGCTGCGGCATAAGGTTTCCGTTGGTTGCCGGGATAAGACATCCAACCCTGCTCCGGAGAGTCCAATTAAGCCCTCCCAGTTGCATCGCCATGAAAAACGAGGCGTGCCAATACGTCCGGCCCGCGGCGTAGGGGAATCGTCCCCTATTTCGGGTACACCGGTTCGGCTGCCTGCCGGCCACTTCCGGGGGGATGATTCAAGATCGGCGATAGAATTGCAAAGTTCCGCTGGAATGGCACTCTCGATCAAAGCCAAATTATTCGTAGCGGCCATCATGGCCGTTGGAATGACGGCTTTGCTGACGGGGCTCATCGAGTTTCATAGCGGTGACTTGCCGAAGTTCCTGTTTTATTTGGCCATTGCCTTGGCGGGGTCGGTGCTGAAGGTGAAACTTCCAGGCATCACTAGTACCATGTCGGTGAATTTCCTATTCATACTAGTGGGCATCATCGAACTCACGGTGCCGGAAACGCTGGTGATTGCCTGCGGCGCGACACTGCTGCAAGCTTTGGTCCGAACGAATACGCGCCCGCAAGTTATTCAAGTGCTCTTCAATATATCGGTCGTGTCGATTGCCACTTCACTCGGGGAAGCTGTTTACCACACCGCATTAATTCACGGAGTCGATTTTCGCGAGCCGCTGCTTCTTACGGCGGCGGCCTGTGCCTATTTTGCCGGAAATTCTTTTCCAGTAGCGGTCATCATCTCGCTGGTGGAACATAAGTCGTTCCGCAACGTCTGGAAAACGTGCTATTTCTGGTCCTTTCCGTATTACATTGTGGGGGCCGGTATCGCTGAGGTCGTGCACCTCGCGAACGGACGCTTCGGCTGGCGCACCGCGATTTTCGGCCTTCCCCTGGTGTATGTAATATTTCGATCCTACCGGCTGTACCTGGGCCGGTTGGAGAGCGAGAAGTCGCACACCGAACAGGTCGCGGCGCTGCACCTTCGGACCATAGAGGCGCTCTCGCTGGCCATCGACGCCAAAGACCACCGCACCTCCGAACATCTGCACCGCGTCCAGGTATACGCCCTTGAAATCGGAAAAGAGATTGGCCTTACCGCCGACGAACTGAACGCCCTGCGGGCGGCCGCGGTGCTCCACGACATCGGTAAGCTGGCGGTTCCCGAGCACATCATTTCAAAACCCGGCAGGCTGACGCAGGAAGAATTCGAGAAGATGAAGATCCATCCAATCGTCGGCGCGGAGATCCTGGAGCAAATCGATTTCCCCTATCCGGTGGTGCCCATCGTGCGGGCCCACCACGAGCGCTGGGACGGTAGCGGATATCCCCACGGATTGAAAGGCGAAGAAATCCCGATAGGAGCGCGCATTCTTTCCGCGGTCGATTGTCTGGACGCGCTGGCTACCGATCGCCAGTACCGCCGCGCGCTGCCTCTGGACGAAGCCATGTCGAAGATCGCGTCGGAGTCGGGGACCACTTTCGATCCGAACGTCATCGCCATTCTCCAGGCGCGGTACCGCGAGCTGGAACAAAAAGCCCGGCAGGCGCCTGCGAACACGCGCAAGTTGTCCACCAGCATCCCCGCGAATGGCATCGCTCCGGCGGCGGGTTTGGCCATCACCAGGACCCCGCTGCACGCTGAGCACGGTGAGCCGCTGCAGTTCCTGGACTCCATCGCGGCCGCCCGTCAGGAAGTACAATCGCTCTTCGAGCTGACGCAGGATATCGGCAATTCGCTGAGTCTGAGCGAGACCTTGTCGGTTTTGGCGGTGCGCTTGAAGACCATCGTGCCCTACGACGCCATCGCCATTTACGTCATCAAGAACGGACGGCTGATCCCGGAGCATGTGAGCGGCGATGATTTCCGCCTCTTCTCATCGCTGAACATACCGCTGGGCGAGGGGCTGTCCGGATGGGTGGCGGCCAACGACGAGTGGGTGGTCAACAGCGATCCATCGCTCGAATCGGCATACTCGAACGATCCGCTGCAGACCAGCATCTTGCGGTCGGCCCTTTCGGTGCCGCTCAACGGACTGGACGGCGCATTCGGCGCTCTGACCCTGTACCGCTCCGAAAAGGATGCGTTCACCAAGGACAACCTGCGCGTTCTGCTGGCCCTGAGATCCAAAGTTTCGCTGGCGATAGAAAACGCGTTGCGCTTCCGCCAGGCGGAATCGTGCGCCACCACCGACTTCCTCACCGGCCTGCCCAACGCCCGGTCCCTGTTCTTGCATTTGGAGGACGAGCTCAGCCGCTCCAGGCGCACCAAGACTCCGCTGGCCGTGCTGGTCTGCGACCTCGACGGCTTCAAGCAAATCAACGACCGCTTCGGGCACCTGGAAGGCAACCGTTTACTGCAGATGGTGGCGGGCACGCTCAAGGAGCATTGCCGCGAATACGATTATGTAGCCCGGATGGGTGGCGACGAATTCGTGCTGGTGCTTCCGGGCCTGTCGCCCCGGGCGGTGGAGGAGCGAATTGCCGAGTTCGAAAATGCGGTGCGAATTGGCGGCAAGCGGGTCTGCGGGGAGCCGCTGGTGTCGCTCAGCGTGGGAGCAGCCAGTTATCCGGAGGACAGCGCCGACGCCGAAGGCCTGCTGGCCGAGGCCGACCACAGGATGTATGCCAGCAAGGAAATTCACAAGCGCGCGAATCATCTCCCATCCGAGCGGCCGGTTCGCTGGGCAACGATGACCGTGCAGTAGGGGTATCGCCTATCGACGCTCTTCCAGCCTCTGGGCAACGATGACAGTGCAGTAGGGGTATCGCCTATCGGCGGCTAATTATTGGCCGCCGATGAGCGGCGATGAACGCGGATTCAAAGGCCTACCCCCCGCCACTTTGCTACACTGGGCGTGTATCATCTTATCGGACCCTGGCCGCCTTTAAGAGCGGAATCATTTCTCGCATTTACGGCCGCCCAGTGCGCGGCGTTGTGCAGGACGGCCAGTCCAGTTATTATCCGGGTCGCCAAAGTTATCTAAATGATCGCGACTTCACCCCCAGTGAGCCAAGCCAAGCCGAAGGAGTTTCGGGAGCAGCTCGTCAACCGCGTCCTGGTTGCCGACGGGGCCATGGGCACCGTGCTCTACTCCAAGGGCATCTTCATCAATCGCTGTTTTGACGAGCTGAATCTCACCACGCCGGCGCTGGTGCGGGAGACACATCAGGAATACGTCAAGGCCGGCGCGGAGATTCTGGAGACCAACACCTTCGGCGCTAATCGCGCGCGGCTCGCGGCATTCGGACTCGCGGAAAAACTGAAGGCCATCAACCTGGCAGGCGTTCGGCTCGCCCGGGAAGCTGCCGGAGACGCGGTCTATGTCGCCGGCGCGATCGGACCGCTGGGCGTTCGTATCGAGCCGCTGGGATCCATCTCGTTTGCCGAAGCGCGCGACATGTTTCGTGAGCAGGCCGAAGCGCTGGTGGAAGCCGGCGTCGACCTGTTGATCCTGGAAACTTTTTACGATCTGAACGAGCTGCGGGAAGCTGTCTTCGCCGCGCGCGCCGTGGCCGGACCGGAAATGGCGATCGTCGCGCATGTCACCATCGACGACAACGGCAACATGCCCGATGGCGCAACGCCTGAAACCTACACGAACAAATTGGACGAATGGCCCGCCGACGCCATTGGTCTGAACTGCTCCGTGGGACCCAAAGCGACGCTCGAAACTCTCGAGCAGATGATGCGCTATTCGCACAAGCCCATGAGCGCGATGCCGAATGCGGGTCTGCCGTCAGTGGTCGAAGGGCGTCAGATTTACTTATGCTCGCCCGAATACATGGCGCAGTACGCGCGCCGTTTCTTGACCGCCGGCGTGAGGATAATTGGCGGGTGTTGCGGCACCACCGCCGAACATATCAAGTTGATTCACGCCGAAGTGCGCTCGCTGCGGCCTCAGATCAAGCGGCTGAAGACGACCGTCGAAGAGCCTGTCGCGAAGGTCAAGGCGCTGGCGAAAATTCCGATTGGTGAAAAAAGCAAATTGGGCGCCAGGCTCGCTGCCGGCAAATTCGTCGCGTTCGTCGAGATTCTTCCTCCTCGCGGTGTGGACGCTTCGAAAGAAATCCAAGGCGCGAAGGAATGCGCCGCGGCGGGCATCGATTGCATCAACGTGCCCGACGGCCCGCGCGCCAGTGCCCGCATGAGCGCGCAGGTTACCTGCCAGCTCATTCAGGAACAGGCCAAGATCGAAGCCGTTCTCCACTTCTGCTGTCGCGACCGGAACATTCTCAGCATCCAATCCGAATTGCTCGGCGCGCATACCGTCGGCATCCGCAATCTGATCTGCATCACCGGCGATCCACCGCGCATGGGCACGTATCCCGACGCCACGGCGGTCTTCGACGTCGACGCTATCGGGCTCACCAACATCGTCAACAATCTGAATCGCGGGCTCGACATCGGCGGCAATCCGATGGGTTCCCAAACCTCATTGCTGTTGGGCGTGGGCGCCAATCCAGGCGCGCTGAATATGGATGAGGAGATCCGCCGCATGGAGTGGAAAGCCCAGGCTGGCGCGGAGTACATCGTGACCCAGCCGGTTTTCGATCTCAATTTGCTGGAGCAATTTTTGAAACGTATCGAGCCATTCAAATTGCCGGTGGTGTGCGGCATCTGGCCCCTGACCAGTTTTCGAAACGCGGAATTCATGGTAAATGAGTTGCGAGTTCCCGTTCCCGAGCGTCTCATGGAGAGAATGCGGCTGGTGGACAACGCGGAGAAAGCCCGGCAGGAAGGCGTGGCCATCGCTCAAGAGATGGTCGAGCGCGTCCGCCATTTGGTGGAAGGTGTCCAGTTAAGCGCTCCGTTTGGACGCTATTCCATGGCCATCGAAGTTGCAGAAGCTATCGGATCGCGAGATTAGAAATTGGCAACCGACCTCATTGAGATAGATCCGGATCACCCGCTGGAGGAAGCGATTGAACGCGCCGCCGCGCACGTGCGCCGCGGCGATGTGGTCGCTATCCCTACCGAGGCTTTGTACATGCTGGTAGCCGATCCGCTGAATCTCAATGCCGTGGGACGTGTATTCGCGGCCAAGGGACGCGAGTTCAACCGCTCCCTGCCGCTCCTGATCAGCGGCACATACATGGCCGAAGGATTGGCCTCCGAGCTATCCACTCGATTTCATTTACTCGCTCGCCGCTTCTGGCCGGGACCGCTGACGATCATCATTCCAGCGTCCGCCAAAGTCCCGCTCAAGGTCACGGGGAATACAGGCCGCCTCGCCGTAAGGCAATCCCGTTCGCGCGCCGCGCAAGCTTTGTTGGACTGGTTGGATCAACCGCTGATCGCCACCAGCGCCAACATTTCCGGGCAACCCACCTGCCGCAGCGGCATCGACGTTTTCGGCACCATGGACGGCCGCGTCGACCTGGTGCTCGACGGCGGCGCCTGCACCGGCCAGGGGGCAACTACGGTCGACATCACGGAACCGTATTGGAAAGTGATTCGAGAGGGGGCGGTGTCGGAGAAGCAGATAGCGGACTGCCTGAAAGGCCGGTAGGACTCCCGCACCACCAACCAAGTGATATGCTTAACCAGGGAGCGCATTCGTCAGTTAACGCTGGTTCCTTAAAATTGATCCGACAGTCAATTGTCTAGGGGTCCGACTCGGTTTTTGCGTTGGTGTGCAAGCTCCGGGGGCCGCAAGGTCTCCATGGAGAAGCCTAAAGACGCTCGGGGGGCTCCGCCCTTGAAATCTGGGGTCAACGACGGGCGCCGGTCTCGCTGGTGTGGTGCGCTCCTTTTTCCTGCCCAGCCATTCAAGAATGAATATTTTATTTATTGGCGATATATTCGCCTCACCCGGCCGTGGTCTGGTCGCCCGCTACCTGCAGGAGATCATCTCCGAAGAGAAGATCCAATTGGCGGTGGCCAACGGGGAGAATTCCGCCGGCGGCTTCGGGATCACGCCGCTGATCGCCGAAGAGCTGTTCTCCGCGGGCATGGACATCCTAACCTCGGGCAATCACATCTGGGACAAGAAGGAGATTTTCGACTACCTTCCGCGCCAGCCCCGGCTGATTCGTCCCGCGAACTATCCGGCGGAGTTGCCGGGACAGGGCCTGATCGTGACCAAGGCGCGCAACGGCGTTGAAGTAGCCGTCATCAACCTGCAAGGACGCGCACACTTGCCGGCGATCGACTGCCCGTTCCGGAAAGCCGACGCGATTCTGCAGTCGCTCGATCCCAGCGTGAAAGTGCGGCTCGTGGATTTTCACGCGGAGCTGACCAGCGAAAAAATGGCCATGGGTTGGCATTTGAACGGACGCGTTTCGGCCGTGCTTGGCACTCATACCCACGTGCCGACGGCGGACGAACGAATTCTCTCCGAAGGCACCGCGTACCAAACCGATGTGGGAATGACCGGACCGTACGATTCGGTAATCGGCTCCGATAAGAATCTCGCATTGCGCCGTTTTCTGACGGGCATGCCGATCCGGCTGGATAGTTCGAAGTTCGGCGGCGAACTTCATTCCACGATCGTGACCGTGGATCCCGCCACCGGACGGGCTACTGCAGTTCGGCGCTACACTCGTACCTGACACTGGTGAAAATTCCGAAGCTGCGGTGGGTCATCGCGTTCCTGCTGTGCCTGTCGACGATGATCAACTATCTCGACCGGCAAGCCATCGGCGTCGTCTCGGTGGAGATCCGGCGCGAGTTCTCGCTGACCGAACAGGACTATTCGTATATCCTGTCGTTCTTCTTTCTGGCGTACGCCATCATGTACGCCGGCTCGGGTTACATCATCGATCGCCTGGGCACGCGCCGAGGCTTCGCGGTTTTCATTTCCGGATGGTCGATCGCGCAATTGCTGCACGGTTTCGCCATCGGCAAATGGAGCTTGGGAAGCTACCGGTTCCTGCTCGGCCTAAGCGAACCAGGGGCGTGGCCGGCCGCGGCGAAGGCTGTCTCGGAGTGGTTCCCCGCATCGCAACGGGCGCTCGCGATGGGCATCTTCAACGCCGGCACATCGCTCGGATCGTCGCTGGCGCCGATTACCGTGGCACTGATCACCCGGCACTACGGCTGGCGCAATGCATTCGTCTTTACCGGGTTGATAGGCCTGGCGTGGCTGGCAGCCTGGTTGTTTTTGTACCA
This sequence comes from uncultured Bryobacteraceae bacterium, assembly GCA_955652915.1. GTDB lineage: Bacteria > Acidobacteriota > Terriglobia > Bryobacterales > Bryobacteraceae > Palsa-89. The sequence continues at coordinate 5,584 of CATPCJ010000063.1, read as the reverse complement.
ACCGCCGCACTTGAATCGCTGGCTACGCGCGGACGAATACGCGCGACTGAAACCGCAATTGCCGCCGCCCGAGGAGGCTCGCCCGGCTGCGGCGGAACGCGTTCATTGGAAGACGCTGATCCGCGAGCGCGCCTGCTGGACCTTGATCCTGACGCGCTTCTTTACCGATCCGGTAATCTACTTTGTGATCTTCTGGCTTCCCGAATATCTGCGCAAGGAGCGCGCCTTCAATCTCGCCGAGGTCGGAAAGTATTCGTGGGTGCCGTTCGCATTCGGCGGCATCGGATACGTTTTGGGCGGTTGGATTTCGGGCCGGCTGATCGACGCCGGCTGGCCGCTGCCGCGCGCTAGAAAATTGGTGATGGCGATGGGCGCCGCGGTAATGCCGATCGCGATTCTCGCGCCGCTGGTACCCACGGCCGCGCTGGCGATTGCGGCGACATGCTCTATCACATTCGGCCATGGGCTTTGGACGGCGAATCTTCAAACTATTCCCACCGATGTATTTCGCGGTCCCGAGATCGGTACGGTGACGGGATTCTCAGGCATGGGCGGCGCGGTCGGCGGAATGCTGGCGAGCCTCGGCACTGGTTATGTGGTGATGCATTTCACGTATGCGCCGATTTTTTTATTGGCCGGGTTGATGCATCCGCTTTCGGCGGTGTTGACTTATACGCTGTTGCCGGATCGGTGCTTTGCTAAGCGAGCGTAGCCGTGACACTGGCCCGAGCATCGAGACGAGTCTCGATGCGGCAGCCTGAAGGCCGCGCCACATCAATCTCAGTTGGGGAATTCCAGTTGGTTGGCGCCTGCGCCGGCTTTTCGCACGATTCCTAATTGGAAGTTTTCACGATGGTGGATCAGGATGTTTGCGTTTCGCATTACCGATGCGGCGGCATCTTGCCAGCCGGCCGGAAGAACGGGCAGTTTGGCGCTGTCGACAATCAAGACGTCCGCATCGCGGCAGCCGGCGGCCAGCGTGGTGGCATGCCCTTCAAAGATCCACACTCCGTGTCCGAGGTACGTCAGGCCCATCAGGACGCCTAAGAATGGAATCGATTTGGCAACCTCCTGGATGTTCGGCGCATCCCCTTCGAAGCTTGCGTTTGAAATCACGGCCACCTTCCTTTTTACTCGGGATGGAATTAACTTTTCCAGGCCCGCGGCAATGGATTCGAGTTGCGGCGTTTTTGCCATGGCGGGCAGAACAAGATGCTTCATATCCGTTCGAACAATGACCATTCCGCGCACGGCCAATTTTCTTACTTCGTCAAAGACCTTTTCGAAAACCGCCTTCGCGTCGACGACATCGGAAAAATCCGGTTTGGTCGACATGCTGATGGGAAGCTTGTGCTTCACCACCAGCTTGATAACTTCCATACCTTGGGGAGGTGGTTCGCCGCCCGCCGATTCCCGATAATACATCACGCCGCTGTTGTTTTCCTTGGCGGTCTGAAAGACATTATCGAGCTGCGAGATTTCGACGGGCCGGCCATCGAGTAAAATCACGCCGGATGCCAAGACGCTGATCTTTAGCACTAGAACGGTTTGTAGCAGGGACGGGCTGGGTTGCACTCATAGTCGTCTACCAGTTTGCCGTCCGGTCCCAGGCATTGCTGGGTTTTTAGGCACCAGAAATTGCGGTCGCCAGAGTGCGGAACGGTGGGGTCCCATTCCGCCTCGATGTACATCCCTTTCCAGCGCAACAGGTCGCAACGGTCGTCGTCGAGTTTGGTTAAGCAACTACGTCCGCCGCCCATATTACGCCCTTCCGGAAGCCTCCAGCAACGCGCGTTTCACAGCCACGATGGCCAGCTTAACTTTGTAGCTATTTCCGCTGAGGGGTTGCGCTCCAGCAACGGCCGCCTTCGCAGCCTGCTCAATAACGTCGGGGGAAAGCGCCTTTCCAACCAGCGCACTCTGCGCCTCCGTTGCGACCCACGGAGTAGGCGCCACGTGGCCAAGCACGACATGCGCCTGACCTACCGTTGAGCCCGACATTTGCAGGGCCACCGACGCCGTCACCAGGGGCCAATCGAGCGCTTCCTTATGACGCACCTCATAGGTTGCGTTCTTGATCCCACGAGCCGCGGGCACTTCGATCTCCGTCAGAATCTCGTTCGGAAGCAGAGCTGTTTCGCGCGTTGATTCGCTTTGCGGGCTCACGAAGAATTTCTCCAACGGAACCACTCGCTGACCGGAGGGCGACACCAGCTTTACCTTCGCGCCTAACGCAATCAGCGCGGGCGCGAGGCTCGACGGATTTACGAAATAAGCCGGACCGTTTCCGAAAATGGAGTGATAGCGGTTATCGCCATTGGGCACCAGACTCTTGCCGTCCTGCATGCCCAGCAGGCCGAAGCCTCTGCGGAAATACCAGCAGCGCGGCCGCTGGCAAAGATCGCCGCCGGCCGTTCCCATGTTGCGAATCTGCGGACTCGTCACGCCCATCACGGCGCTGTGCAGCGACGGGTATTCGGAGTGGATCGACGCGTTGGAAGCCAGTTCGTCGAACGTCGCAGTCGCGCCGATGCGCAATCCCTGCGCGGTCCGGCCGATGCCGCCAAGTTCCTTGACGCCCTTGATGTTCACTACACGCTTGGGAGTGTGCAGGAAATCTTTCATCAAACTGATTTCGTCGGTCCCACCCGCCAGCACGTCCGTCTCGCCCCACTTGGAGGCAAGCAACGCGAGCGCGTCGTGCAAAGTGGTTGGGCTAGCGTATTCGAAGTTTTGCATTACGCGGTCCTCCCTTCGAGTGCCGATAAAACTCGCATCGGCGTAAGCGGTACTCGCTGGACCCTCACTCCGATGGCATTCGCGACGGCGTTTCCGATGGCGGCGATGCCACCGATGGCGCAGGGCTCACCCAAGCCGATGACGCCGCGCTTGTCGTTCTCTTCCCGGATATCCATGTGGACCAGGATTTCGCCGATGTCGCCGATGCCGGCGAGCTTGTAGAATTCCATGTCCGGATTCAAGACCCGTCCAATCTGCTGGTCCATGATGCGCTCTTCCATCAACGCGCCACAGACACTCATGATGCATGCACCGAACACCTGGCTTTCAGCCGTCTTCGGATTCACGACCAAGCCGCAATCCTGTACGGCGACCAAGCGATTCATACGCACGATGCCGGTTTCGATGTCGACAGAAACGTCGGCCATCTGGACGCCGGCCACGCCACCCGTGTTGAGGCCTTCCTGCGGCGCTTGTTGCGGAACGTTGGCGCCCATTTCCGAAATGCTGTTGACGCCCAGTTTCTGGCACGCCATCTGGAAGCTCATGCCCTTCTCGGGATTGCCCTTCACGCTGATGCGGCCATCCACGGCTTCCAGGTCGTCGGGCGTGACGCTTAGAGATGCCGCGACCGTTTCGAAAAGTTTCTGCAGCGCATTTACAGCGGCCTTACGCGTCGACGAAGTGACTCCGCCGATAGTGGTGGACCCGCCGGAACCGCCGGAGTTCGGATAGGAATTGTCGCCCAGCTTGACCTTGATGGCGCTCAACGGCAGTCCGAAAGTTTCGGCTGCGATCATCGCGACCATGGTACGAGTGCCGGTGCCGAGATCCTGCGTGGCCAGCTCCACCTCCACCGAAGCATCGGGATGAATGGTGGTTTTGCAAGTGCTGGCGTGCCCTGCCCCGCCCCAGGTACTGAGAGCGAGACCGAGTCCGCGTTTGACCGGGCCTTGGGCGGAATCGCCGCGCGGATGCCAATTCTTTTTCCAATCCATCAGCTCGGCGGCTTTTTGAAATTGATACTTGTAGATTTCGCGGCGGGCTTCCGGTGCATAGCCAATATTCTTGACGAAGAAGTCCAGCGGATCCATGTTCAGCTTCGCGGCCAGATCCTCAAGCGCCGAGCAGGTGATGTAACAAACCTGCGGGTGATTGGGCGCGCGCCAGGCGCGTGATGCCGCCGTGTTGGTAGAAACCGCCGTGTGATTAAGGCGGCGGTTCGGAACACCGAGAAAGACATATGGGAAAAGCTGCCCGGCCGTCAATCCCCCGCCGCCGACACCGCCAGTAGACCAGGTTTCCGATTGCCAAGCCGTAAGGGTTCCGTCCTTCTTCCCCGCTACTTTTACTTTCGAGAAGACGGAGGGGCGATTGCCGGCGATGGTCAACTCGGTAGCACGGTCGAGGAAGAGCTTCACGGGCTTGCCGCCGCTCTCTTTGGAAAGCTGTGCGGACTGAATTCCCCAAGCATCGGCGGGAAACTTGCTGCCGAATCCACCGCCCATATAGTCCATGTGGACGTGGACGTTGGCAACCGGGATGCTCAGAGCGCGGCCTATATCGCCGGCAATGCCGTAAACGTTCTGCGTGGATGGCCAGTATTCGGCTTTGTCGCCATTAATCGCGATGGTCTGGCCATGCGGCTCGAGGCAGCAGTGCGTGATGACAGGGATCCCGTAGTTTCCCTCGACTATGGCGTCGGCTTCCTGAAAGGCTTTCTCGGTATCTCCGGTGACCTGTTCACCGGAAGGTCTGGCGCGATTACCGACCTTGGACAAATCTTCCTCATTCACCAGGTGCGGCAGCACTTCGTAATCCACTTTGATGAGACGCACGGCGTCGTTGGCGATCTCTTCGGTACGAGCCGCCAGGTACGCGATCTCAGCACCCGCCCATTGCAGCTCGGTTCCGGCAGGCGCTACCACACGAACGGCGGTGACGCCCGGCAACTTTTCAGCGGCGCTGGTATCGACGCTCTTCACTTTCGCATGCGCGTAGGGTGAACTGAGCAGCGCGCCGTACAACATGCCATCGGGCTTCAAGTCGGAATTGTATTTCGCGGCGCCGGTGGACTTAGCGATGCCATCCAAACGGCTGATGCGCTTGCCCATCACGCGCCGTTTGTCCATGGGAGGCCAATGATAATCGGGTGTGTTAGCCATTTTTTGCTCCGTTCATTTCTTTCGCGGCTTCCATTACTGCTTTTCGCACGCCCACGTAGGTGCCGCAGCGGCAGAGGTTTCCGCCTAGTCCTTTTTTGACATCCTCGTAACTCGGATTGGGATGCTTGTCCAAGAAGCCCTTGGCGGCCATTACGAATCCCGGCGTGCAATATCCGCACTGCTGAGCGTCGTTGTTGACGAAAGCCTGCGAGACGGGATGCGGTTTGCCGTTCTGGGAAAGTCCTTCGAGCGTTTGAATCTGGCGGCCGACGGCGTCGACGGCGAGGACGGTGCAACTGTACATCACTTTGTTGTCGATGATGATGGTGCAGGCCCCGCAAGTGCCGCGATCGCAGACGCGCTTGGCGGCGGTCAGATCCAGACGATGCCGCAGCGTGTCGAGCAATGTGGTGCGCGGCTCAACGCTGGTGCGGTACGGCTTGCCATTAATTTGTAGGGTAATTTGGACCTCGCCGGGACCGGTGATTTTCGCACCGGTTTGAGCTTCGGCTTCAGTTTCGAGAATGCCGGTTGTCAGCGCGCCGCTGGTAATGCCGACGCCCTGAAGGAAGCCACGGCGGGAAAAGTTGGATTTGCGTTTCTTGAGTTTTTCGGGTTCGAGCTTAGAACTCACCGGTCACCTTCTTTCGGAGGAAATCTAATAGATCTTAGCACTGGGG
>CATPCJ010000062.1 GCA_955652915.1 uncultured Bryobacteraceae bacterium | reverse complement strand
TCTTCAATTGGCACTCTTTGGCGCAGGACTACGCCGATGCCCTGCGCGGTTCAGAATTGATTCTGTCATTCATGTCAATTGCGGAATTGCGGACGGGAGCTATTTCGGCAGGTTGGGGCAACCGTCGACGCATTCTGCTCGAGCATTCATGCAAGGGCGAAGACGGGTAAGGGGGATGTCAAGCGGCTGCCAGGCACCGCGGACTTTCGGCTGAACTGCGTGTAGGCTGGAAAAACTTGGAGTTCACGCCGATGTGGCCGTAAACGTCTCGCCGCGCCGCGCTACTGGGGACGACGCCGCAGTTCAGCAACGGTAAAGCGTAACTCACGGTCGAGCACCAGTTCCACCGTTGTTCCCGCTGGGAGCACCACGTCGGGACCGCGCGAACCGAGTACTCCAGCCAGGCCTGCCGCGGCGCCGGCGGCCGCGCCGATCCCCGCACCCATGCCCAGGTGTCCGGAGGCAGCGCCTGCAATGCTTCCGATACCTGCTCCGGCGGCGGTGGTTTGGCCGACTGTGCGAGCGTCACCACCCTTGTTGCCTTCCCCTTTGATCTTGCCCTCCGAGCGGTCCAAATTGCCGCTCGCGTCCGCGCTGCCGAGCCGGGAGCGAAAGTCCCGCGTGACTCCGTTGGGCAAAGTCAGCGTGTCGAAGCGCAAGTTTAGAGCGGACTTGCCTTTCACCCGGCCGGCTCGCTGGGACTCAATCACTGTGCCGGCCACATAACTTCCGCGCGGGATAACAAGGTGCCCGTTCACAAAGACCGGTACGGCGGTTTCGAGATACACCTTATCGCCGACGGCGGTGCGCTTCGTATTCACGGAGTTGGTGAGGCGCAGCAGCATCCGTGTTCCTGCATCCACCATGTATTCGGCAGTGGTGTCCTGAGCTTCGGCCGCGCTGGGAATTACAGCCTGTCCCACGGTGACGCGCTCCGGACGCGTTGCCGGCGTCACCACAGCGACGGCCGGGTTTTCATAAACTAATACCGACTCGCTCTCGCCGCTAAGCCGGACGATGGTGCGAGTGATCGTCAGCGTGCTTCCATCGCGAGACCGCTTCCATCGCTCCATCACGGTATAGTTCTGAGGTCCGCTCACCAGCGTGTTCACGAGCAGGGCCGAGCCCTCCCACTTAGTGATCGTGCTGGTAGTGATATTCCCAACCTGCCGCTTTTCCGTTCGTTGATCCAACGGATAGACGGAATTCGTGGACGCACCATTTTCCTCGGCACTAGCGCGCAACGTGAGCGCAGTACCGCTCTGCTCCACTTTCAGGAAAGGATCGGGAGACGCCGGCAGATTCCGTATTTCACTACGTGTCCGATCGAGCTTCCAAACGCCGGAGAAGCCGGGGTCGGATTGGGCGCTCGCCGCCAGCACGACAAGGATAGAGGTCGCGAATAGACGCATAATTAGTCCGTTTGGAACCCGCCCTTTGAAGATACTCTATCAGACTGTACAACGTTCCGCTCAATTATTTGGGTGGTCCTCTGTGAGGGTCGTGGCAGGGGTCCGGCGAAAAGCGGAAGCGATTGGATCACGTTTTCGGCGCGGCCGACTTCGACAGGGCCAGGGGCCGGATCAGACCGAACGGAAGATCACTGCCCAACCACCAATACTCTCACTCGCGGTACCATAGGACGCATTGGAGAAACCACGAATGTTTCGATCTATTGGTCTTCCAGAGTTACTGGTCATCTTGGTCGTTTTGCTCGTTTTCCTCTTTATGCCACTGGTCTGGGGAAAGATCTTCTCTAAGGCTGGCTACTCTGGTTGGTTAGGCTTGCTGATGCTGATTCCGGTCATTAGCCTGATAGCGCTGTGCTGGTTTGCACTCGCTGACTGGCCGGTCCTATCTGAGTTGGCCCATCTCCGTCGGTCCACGGCACGCACCCTCCCAGGCACACAGAATTAGGGGTATTAGCTTCCGGCTTCGGGATCGAGTGCTGCTGTTATACTTAGACTTCTCCCTCCCATGTTGTTGTCCACGCCGGCGTATTTTACCTTCCTGGTGATAATTTTCTTCTGTTACTGGCTGGTCAAGCGATTCCGTTTTGGCGGGCCGGCGATCGTCATCTTCGCCAATTATTTCTTCTACGCGCGCTGGGACCTGATCTACCTCGCGCTGATACCGGCGGCCTCTACTTGCGACTTTTTCATTGGCCGCGCACTGGATCGAGAGCAGGGAACTGGCCGGCGGCGCTTGCTCGTTAGCCTGAGCATCCTTCTAAACATCGGTCTCATCGCATCGGTGAAGTACATGCCGTTCTTGCTCGAAACCTATGCGCACTTCGCCTCGACGCCTGCTAAGACCTGGCCCTGGATACTTCCGCTTGGACTTTCTTTTTACGCGTTCCAATCGCTCACGTACACCATCGATATTTACCGGCGTGACGCGAAAGCAACTTCCAACTACCTGGCCTATCTGGCGTCCACCAGCTTCTTCCCCACCACTCTCGCCGGACCGATCACGCGCATTTCCACGCTGCTGCCGCAGTGGTTCAAGAGCGAGCCTCTGAACGCGAAGGATGGCGGCAAGGCGTTTTTTCTGATTGGCCTGGGACTGATCAAGAAATTTCTGATCGCCGATTACCTGGCCGAGAACCTGGTGAATCGCGTGTTTGATTTGCCGAAACTCTATTCCGGGACCGAAGTCCTGATGGGCGTCTACGGCTACGCGTTCCAACTCTACTACGATTTTTCCGGCTACACGGACATTGCCATCGGGTCCGCATTGCTGCTCGGTATCAAGCTGCCGCCCAACTTCAATCGCCCTTATGCCGCTCGGAATATCGCCGACTTTTGGCGTCGCTGGCACATTTCGTTTTCCAACTGGCTGCGGGATTATCTTTACTTTTCGCTTCCCGGCCTGCGGTCGCGCTGGAAGATCTTCACTTACGCAAATTTGATCCTGACTATGACCATCGGCGGCCTCTGGCACGGCGCAAGCTGGACATTCGCGATCTGGGGCGTGTGGCATGGCGCGGGTCTCGCCGCGCACCGCTGGTGGCAGGTATTTCGCGGCGATGCGAAACCTTCGGAGCGTCCGGCGGCAAAATTCTTCCGCGCGTTCGTCACTTTTCATTTCGTCCTGATAGGCTGGATTTTCTTCCGCGCGTCCAATGTCGCCGGCGCGGGAGATATTCTCGGACAAATCTTTTCGGGAACAATAGCATTCGGCAATGTTGCGCCCGGATTTCTGCTGGTGCTGATGGTGGCCGCGTGCGCGCACTATCTGCCCAAGCACTGGTACGAGCGGGGCCTGCAACTTTATTCCGACTCGCCGTACTACGTGCAGGCGGCGGCGATGGCAGTGCTCGTGGTGACCATCCAATACGTCGGCGCGACGGGCTCAGTACCGTTCATCTACAACCGGTTCTGATCAATGCCGCCGAAGAAGACGTCGTTAACGATTGCGGTGTTCGGGGTGATGATGTTGCTGCTCCAACTGGCGAAGCTCGCGCGGCCATACGCGCCGGCGGCAGTCGTGGATTTCGGCCCGCGTCAAATCACAATGCTACCGCCGGCGCCCGTTCGTCGAAACACAGCGATCGCGCCTGCCAAGTTTACGGCCAGTGCACCGAATCTGATCGACGAGCACGATGCGCTGAAGCCGTTCTTCCAAGCGCTCTGGCGCACCGAGTCCAAGCAGGCCGGCGCAGTCACGCGCATTTTGCACTACGGCGATTCCCCTGTGACCGCCGACTCCATCACCGCCGACGTTCGCTCACTCATGCAAGAAACTTTCGGCGACGCCGGCCATGGCTTTATCCTGATCGCCAAGCCGTGGGCATGGTATGGACATCGCGGCGTGGAAGTCAGCGGGAAAGGATGGCGCATCGAGCCGGCCAGCCAGTCGCCTACGCGCGATGGATTACATGGACTCGGTGGAGTGAATTTCCAAGGCAGCGCGGGCGCTTCATCACGCTTCGTTCTGAAAGAGGATCACGCGCGGATGGAGATCCAATATCTTAGCCAGCCGGGCGGCGGGGTAATCCAGATTGCTGCCTCCGGAAGAGCGATAGACACAATCGACACAAACGGTTCAGACAAACATCCGGCATTTCAGACAGTATCCCTGCCCGAAGGCGCGCGTTTCATTGAACTCAGCGTATCGAGCGGTACCGCTCGGCTTTTTGGCGTTAATTTCGAAAGAAACGGGCCGGGGGTGATCTACAATAGTTTAGGGCTCAACGGCGGCCAAGTGCAGGTAGTGGTCAGGTACTTCGAAAAAACCCACTGGACAGCGCAGCTCCAGCATCAGAAACCGGATCTGGTCGTGGTGAATTATGGCACCAATGAAAGCAACTATGGCGACTATATCGAGCGGTCCTATTCGGGTGAGTTACGAGAAGTGATTCGACGTATCAAATCGGCTGTCCCCAATGCCGCGGTGCTGGTGATGAGCCCCATGGATAGGGCGGAAAGAGATGCAAACCACGACATCGTGACTCTTCCCACCATTCCACGTTTGGTCGCGATACAGCGCCAAATCGCGGTCGAAACCGGTTGCGCATTCTTCAACACTTTCCAGGCCATGGGAGGTGAAGGAACCATGGCGCGATGGTGGGACAGTCAACCGCGGCTGGTGAGCGCGGACTTCACGCATCCGCTGCCGGCGGGCGCGAGAAAAGTCGGCGTCCTGCTGTACCAGGCGCTCGAAAACAATTACCGGCAATTCAAATCGAAGCAGACCGAGCGCATCGCGCAACAACCTCCAACGGGGCAGACGGAACAATAGTGCGGAAGCTCGCTTACATCCTGCCGCTTATGCTTTCCGCCGCGCCGCTCTCGGCAGTCACTAAGAATTCCGTTAAGAAAAAGGCAACGCACGCGAAGCATGCCACGCGGCGCTACCGCCCTCCCCAAGTTCATTTTTCACCTATCGCGCAGCGCATGGCGTTTGAAGCGATCAGCGAGCGCGCGGTGCATCAGGCCGGTACGCTGGAGGGGGCGGCCGGATTGGTGCCGTTTTTTGAACAGATTTCTCATCCGCAGGGAACGGGATCTCTGCACATTTTGCAGTACGGCGATTCGCACACCGCCTCCGATGACTGGGCCGGGATGATGCGCGAGGCGTTCCAGCAGAAATTCGGCGCGGGGGGATCGGGCTTCGCGCTGGCCGGGCATCCATTCCTGGGATATCGCCGCTTCGATATTCGCGGCAGCAATTCGCGCGGCTGGTACACCGACGGACTGGCTGGACGCAAAGGCGACGGCAGCTATGGTCTGGGCGGCGTGAGCCTCACCACGCAGTCCAGTGGTGAAACCGTTTCCGTATCCACCAATTGCGAACAAATCGAATTGCACTATTTGCAACAGCCCGATGGAGGGCCTTTCGAATTCGCCGTGGATGGGGTAGCAGTGGATACTATCGACTCCGATGGCCCGCTGGCGCCCGGCATCTTCCGCTTTTCTCCCACGCCCGGCGCGCATGAATACACGGTGCGAACGCTGAAGAAAGCGCCGGTGCGGCTGCTGGGATGGGTGGCGCAGAATCAATCGGGCATCACGTATGAGACTCTGGGCATCAATGGCGCGCAGGTTGGAATGCTGTTGGATTGGAACCAGTCGATTCTCGCCGGTGAAATGGCGGACCGTGAACCGGCGCTGATCGTGCTGGCGTATGGCACCAATGAAGCGCTCAGTCCGAAGTGGACAGCGGAGGAATATAGCGCGACTTTCACGGAGGTGATCCGGCGGTTACGCGCCGCGGCGCCGCTGGCCAGCATACTGATTGCCGGCCCGCCCGATTGCGAAAAGAATCTACGAGGGCGCCATTATCCTTTCCCGCATCTGGAGGAAGTAATCCAAGTCCAGCGCCGCGTGGCGCTTGAAAACGGGTGCGCGTTTTGGGACTGGAGAACCAGAATGGGCGGGCCCGGATCCGTCCGCCAGTGGGTGCAAGCCGGACTCGGACAGGGAGATTTTGTACACCTCACGGGCGCCGGCTATCGATTGGTAGGCAGCATGCTGTTCGCGGAATTGATGGCGCAGTACAACCGCTTTCTCACCGTACGCGCCGAGGGAGCCAATGGACAATAGAGAACGCGTCGCCGCTGTTTTGAAAACAGTGTCGAAGAAGACAACCATGCCGGACGCCGACGAGTCGCTGTTCGATTCCGGCTTTTTGGATTCCTTCGATTTGCCGGATATGGTAAGCGCGCTCGAGCAGGAATTTCAAATCAAGATACCGGACTCCGATCTCAATCCCCGCAAGTTCGAATCCATCGCCCGCATCGAGAGCTACGTCGAAAGCAGAAAGTAATTCAGTGGCGTTTCTGAAGGCTTTCGGCGCGTACGTGCCTTCCCGTGTGGTCAGTAACGAAGAACTTGCCCCGCGGTTAAATTGCACGCCGGCATGGATTTTGGAAATGTCGGGAATTGAGGAACGGCGTTACGCGATGCCTGAAGAGACCGTTGCGGACATGGCTGTGGCGGCAGCCAAGCAATGTCTCAATCGGGCCGGAATGAGCGCCGCAGACATTGGCTTGTTGATCGTGTCCTCCGGCACCGCCGAACGCCGCTTTCCGGGACCGGCGGCGACTGTCGCGCATCAACTTGGGCTGGCGAATACTCCGGCGATCGATCTTCCCATGGCTAGCGCGGGTGGACTGTTCGCGATGGCGCTGTCGCAGTCGTTGGCTGAGGCGCACGGCAACGTACTGGTGGTGGCGGCGGAGAAAATGTCGACGGTGGCCTCCCGTGCACCGACGGAGGCGGGCATTGCGATCCTGTTTGGGGACGGCGCGGGCGCTTGCATCATTGCGCCCGGAGATGGCCCCGCCAAAATCGTCGATGCGGTTATGCACTCCGACGGCGCGTTCGCTGAAGATTTACGGCTGGAGTTTGAAGCGCCGCTGAGCATGGATGGCCGGTCGGTAATCATGCAAGCTTCCCGCAAAATTCCGGGAGCGATTTTAGAGGTGCTGCGGAAGAACTCGAAGGCCGCGGTGTCGGTCGAGGTTTTTCTGATGCACCAGGCGAATCAGAATTTGATCGATCGCGTGGCGCGGGCGCTGGAAGTGGAACCGCGCAAGTTCTATTCGAATATCAGGCGGTATGGGAATACGTCGTCGGCTTCCATGTTGATTGCGGCTGCTGAATGGTGGGAAAATGCGAGGCCGGTTCCTGGAGCGCTCATATGTTTTGCGGCGTTCGGGGCGGGTTTTCATTGGGGGGCGCTGTTGGTGGAAACTGTGTAGAGGTTGAGCGTCGCGGGCGTGCTACTATCGCCACCAGTGGAAGAAACAAACCCCAATCGCGTTTATGAAATCCTGGCGCAATGGGATAGTGAGGCTGGCGTCTGGGCGGCCGAAAGCGAAGACGTTCCCGGGCTTGTCGCTGAAGCCGGCTCGCCCAACATTCTGGCGCAGAAATTAAGAGTCCTCATCCCTGAATTGTTGGAGCTAAACGGCGTCCCAACCGACCGAGCCGCGAGAATTCACGTACGGTACCAGCACGAAGACAGTGATGTCCTCGCCTCATGATGGTTAGCTACACGCCGAAGGTGAAGGAGCTTCTTCGCGCACACGGATGTTACTTTGAACGGCCGGGGCGCGGAGATCATGAAATCTGGTTCAGCCCGATCACGTAACGGCGTTTCCCGGTGGACCAGAAAATCCTGTCGGCACACCGCGAATGTGGTGCTGAAACAGGCCGGTCTTGCGAAGCATTTCTGATTTGGGTTGTCGCAGCAACTCAATGCGTCCGCTCCCTTACGGTCACGGTTCTGAACGGAGAAGCGCCGCTCAACGCCATGCCGAATCCGAGTTGGACGGCCCACATGACCGCGACCCTAACTAAACTAAGTTCCCCCGCGAACTCGGGCGGAAGCGCCATTTGACCTCCCGGTGTGACAGAGCTCTCGAACTCCACAGCTTTCATGGGATGGCTCTTTCCCCGGAGCATCGAGATGAGTCTCGATGCAGCAGCCTGAAGGCCGCGCCACGCCTGTTTAGAAGTCCAGTTTCAAGGCAAGTTGAATTACTCGCGGTGACTCGCCGGTCTGGATGATGGTCTGCGTGGTTGGCGGGGCGACCGTCGCGCAGCACGTCTGGGCAAAAACGGATGATTGAATGTTGGGCGACCCCGTCGATGCGTCGCGCGGATTGTCGAAGTTCGGATGGTTCAGCGCATTGAAGGCTTCGGCACGGAACTGCAGGCGAACTCTCTCGTGGATCGGAATATTCTTGATCACGCTGAGATCCGTATTCCAATACGACTTGGCTTGGAAAATGTTGCGGCCAGCGCCGTCTCCCCCTGGGACCGGAATCGCGAATGAGCTGACGCTGTCGAACACTACTGGTCCGAACGCCCCTGCCGCGTCGTGGTAGTGCACGGCCGGCGTCAATCCCACGATGTCGGCGCGCGACACATGCGAGAAGTTCGCGGTACGGATTCCGCTGGTAACGCTGAACGGCTCACCGGACTGGAAAGTGTAGAGTCCCGCCAGACTCCATCCGCCGATGATCCGGTCGACGAAACCATTGGCCGATCCCGCGAACATCTTGCCGCGGCCGAAGGGCAGTTCATAGACGGAGTTGATGGTGACGACATGCCTGCGGTTGAAGTCGCTCAACGCCCGCTCGTTGCGCCAGGTTCGCACGTCGGTTGGAGTGCGGGAGTTGGTGGTGCTGAGGCCGCCGCCGGAAGAAGCGCCCACCGGATCCACCGATTGATCGTCGATCGATTTTCCAAATGTGTACGCCAGGCCGAACAGCAAACCTTGGCTGAAGCTCTTGCGCACGGTCAACTGGCCGGCGTGGTAATAGGAGTCGCCGCCGGAATCGAGGTAAGTGATAACGCCGAATTGTTGATTCGGCCGGAGGTGCGCCGCCAGCGTGGTCTGCTCCACGCGTCCCGCGAAATTGCCGGCGCCGTTTTGCGTTAAGTCCGTGCGCGTAGTGGACGAATTTACGAACGCGCCGTTCACGATTCCGTTCGCTACGATCGGCACGGGGCGCGGTGCGGCGCCAGTGGGGCAGCCGGTGCCATCGGGATTACAACCGATCGCCACGTTCTGTTGCATCGCTGTGAACGATGGCAGAATTGGATCGGCGTTGATCTGATTCACATCATAGGCGCGCTGAAGGCGCAGCCCGCGCCTACCGACGTATCCAACCTGCATCAGGAAGCCGCCGGGCAACTCGCGTTGTATGGTCAAGCTCCATTCGTGTACTGTCGGCATCTTGAAATTCTGATCGAAAACCGTCAATGCAGGCGCATTGGTCAGTAACTGAGCGGGCGGAGTGAGGAACGACGATGGTTGCGTGGAGGGTGGGGACAATGCGAGCGGAAAGCCTTGGGCTATCCGAATGTCCGGAGCGGTCTGGCAGCCGGGAGTGGTGGCGCCGGCAACGGTGGATGAACATTGCAGTGTCAGGCCCGGCACTTTACCCGCTGCCGCCGTTACTTCAAACGACGAGAGTGGGTCGAACGCGATTCCGTATCCGGCGCGAATCACCATCTTTTGACTATTGCCCGGAGACCAGGTGATTCCTATACGCGGCGCGAAGGCGTCGATATTATTATTCTTGAACCACCGGTCGGCGTGGACGAAACTGACCGTGCTTCCATCGGTGATGGAGCTATTCGGAACGTACACGCGGCCACCGGATTCAGATGGAGCCGTATTGATCTCCCACCGCAGGCCGTAATTGATTACCAAATTCCGGCGGATGCGCCATTCGTCCTGCGCGAAGAAATTGTACTGCTTGAGCCGCGTACCCTCATCCCAAAGCGTCACCGCATTGCCCGAAAGGAAAGGCAGGTATTGATTGGATTTCAGGTCGCCGAGGAACACCTGCGAAAGGCGCGCTGGAATACCCAGAACATCGTTGATAGTTCCCAGCAAGCGGGTGTTGTCCGTGCCGCTGATGCCGGCGACAGAAGAGGTGGCCACGGTGGGCGTATTGAATCCGGCCGGCGGACGCGTAGCGCCGCTGAAGGACAGGCTGGGCGTAACGTTAATGCCACCCGGCTGGCCGCGTTGATCGTTGTGCTGATACAGGCGGATGTTCGCGCCCATGCGAAATACGTGGGAGCCCTTTACGATATTGATGTTGTCGATTAGTTGCGGAGTGGTGACGGCGCGGAACGTGCGTGGAGTATTGATATATGGCAGCGACGCATTGGCGAAGCTGTAGGGAACGATGTTTGGATAGGTGGGATTCGCTTCGCCCTGGGTGAACAGGAAAATGAAGCGCGAGAAACCCGCGGTCAGTTCATTTACCACGCGCGGCGAAAATACATGCCGGTACGTGAGCGCAAGATTCTTGGTGGTTCGGAAAACTTCGCCGAGCGGGGTGAAGCCTGGAAAAACTTGGGGCCGTCCATTCAATGGATCGCCCAGCAGAGTGTTGTAAGAGCCTTGCAGCCAGCGGCCGAATAGATTGTTGCGCTCGTTGAAGGTGTGATCGATGCGATACATGAAATTCGGCCCGCGGAAATGCGTGGGCGGATTCCATTCGTAGGTAGCTGTGTTCAATCCGTCGCCCAACGCCGAATAATTGTTGGGTCTGGGATAGCTGGCGAACAACTTCGCGATTGTTGGATCGACGCCGATTCCCTTCGGATCGTTGGCCGCAAAATTATAGCTGGCGACACAATTCAGATCTGTTGGACTGGCGCAGGTGCGCACACCCGGCAACAAAGCGCCGGTGTGCGGGTCTACCAGCGCGGGACCGTTTCCCTTGATCGTTGTGCCATTGAGCGTCAACGGATTCTTGGGATCGGCCACGAAGTAACGGTAGATACCAGCCAGGGCAGATGGTGTGTACAGAGTCGGCAAACCGAAACTGGTATCGATGGGCGTGCTCACGTTGACTTTCTGATCGGCCCAGCTAAAGAAGAAGAATGTCTTGTTATGAATGATGGGACCGCTGAACTGGGCGCCGTATTGATTCAGCTTGATATCGGCTTTCGGATTCCCTTGTGCGTTGGCGAAGAATTCGTTGGCGTTGAGATCCGTGTTGCGAAGGAATTCAAAAACCGTACCGTGGAACTGGTTGGAGCCGCCTTTGGTGGCGATGTTGATGGAGGCGCCGCTATTGCGCCCTTCTTCCGGAGTGGCGTTGTTGGTGGTCACCTTGAATTCCTGGACGTTGTCGGGCGTGAGGCGATACAAATTCGACAACGGGTTCGGCACGGTGGATTCATTGGCCTCAATGCCGTCGATGGTGACGTTGAAAGCGCGGTCGCGCGAACCGTTCACGGAAATGCCGGACCCCGCGCCGCCGAAGGAGCGCTGCACAACCCCAGGCTCGAGCACCAGCAGCGTAAGCGGATTGCGGCCGTTCAACGGCAATTCCTTGATGGCCTTTTCGGTGACCACATTTCCAATCGACGCGTTCTCTGTCTGCAGCGCTACAGACTTCGCCTCTACGTTGACAACTTCGGTGGAGGTTCCCACCTCCAACGTCAGGTCGACGGTAAGCGGAGTATTCACCACCAGGACATTGCCGGTCTTCTTGCTGGTCTTGAAGCCCTGCATTTCGGCGCTGACGGTATAGTTGCCGGAAGCGAGGCCTGGAAAGGCGTACAGTCCGGAGGCGGTTGTGGTTTGTTTGTAGGTGACGCCAGTGGCTTCATTGACCGCGGTGATGTTCGATCCCGGCACCACGGCGCCGGTGGTGTCGCGAACGGTTCCGGTGATTTCAGATGTCGAAGTTTGAGCGGACAGAATAGCGGCGCTCAAGAGACACGCATAGCTGAGAGCGGCGAACTTTTGAATGATCATGTTTCTCCCCAATCGAAACGAGATTTCAAGATCATAACAGATTCACTACGTTAAGATAGGCAGCGTATATTTCACGATTAGCCGGCAGAATCCGGTGTGCGCGGGGTTGGTGCGGGAAGCAGGCGAGTATCCGTGGTCGAGCGCGGGGGCGACCTGGGGGTCGCCCGCGGACCAGGGGGTCCGCCCTACAATGAAATTGTGAACACGTTGAATAGCTTTGGAGCTGAATCTACTCTTACCGTTGCGGGAAAACCATATCGTTACTACTCGCTTCAATCTTTGAAAAACATTTCGCGCATTCCGTACTCGATCAAAATCTTACTCGAGAATCTGCTGCGATGCGAGGATGGCCGTACGGTCAAAGCATCCGATATTGAATACGTCGCTAAGTGGCAGATCGGCGGCCCGGTTCAGGAGATTAATTTTCGCCCGGCGCGCGTTCTGTTGCAGGATTTCACCGGTGTTCCCTGCGTTGTCGATCTCGCGGCGATGCGCGACGCGTTGCGCGACTTGGGCGCAAACCCCAAGCTCGCGAATCCGCTGATCCCAGTGGATCTGGTGATCGATCACTCCGTGCAGGTCGACCAGTTCGGCACCAAAGATGCCTTCAGCTTTAACGCCCTGCTGGAATTCCAGCGCAATCAGGAGCGCTATGCATTTCTCCGCTGGGGGCAGACGGCGTTTCAGAATTTTAGAGTCGTGCCGCCGGACACGGGTATCGTGCATCAAGTAAATCTGGAATATTTGGCGCAGGTCGTGTTCACGGACCGCCGTGAATCGCCCGTGCTGGCTTACCCCGACACGGTGATGGGCACCGACTCGCACACTACGATGATCAACGGACTTGGTGTTGTCGGATGGGGCGTCGGCGGTATCGAAGCCGAGGCCTGCATGCTTGGACAGCCGATCTCCATGCTGCTGCCGGAGGTGGTTGGATTCAGATTGACAGGCCGTCTGCCGGAAGGTTCCACGGCGACCGACCTGGTGCTGACGGTCACGCAAATGCTGCGTAAGAAAGGCGTGGTGGGCAAGTTTGTCGAGTTTTTCGGAAGCGGGGTAGCCGCGCTGCCGCTGGCGGATCGAGCCACCATCGGAAACATGGCGCCCGAGTATGGCGCAACCATCGGGTTCTTTCCAATCGATCATCAGACGCTCGATTATCTGCGGCTCTCCAATCGTCCGGCGGAATTGATCGGGTTGGTGGAAGCTTACGCCAAGGCGCAGGGTCTGTTTCTCGCGGCGGATTCGCCGGAGCCCGAGTATTCCGATACGCTGGCGCTGGATCTTTCAACCGTGGTGCCGTCGCTGGCCGGTCCTAAGCGGCCGCAGGACCGCATCAACCTTCCGGACGTCAAGAAGAATTTCCTGGACGCCCTGAAAGCCGCGCCGCGAAGCGTTACTGTCGGTAACAACGGATCTACGTCGACAATACAAGATGGCTCGGTTGTGATCGCCGCGATCACAAGCTGCACCAATACTTCGAATCCTTCGGTAATGGTGGCCGCCGGCCTGCTGGCCAAGAAGGCCGTGGAAAAGGGCATGACTACGAAACCCTGGGTAAAGTCGAGCCTGGCGCCCGGTTCCAAGGTCGTAACCGATTATCTCAACGACGCGGGCCTGACGCCGTTTCTCGACAAGTTGCGGTTCAATTTAGTGGGTTATGGATGCACTACCTGCATCGGAAACAGCGGTCCGTTGCCGGATGCTATCGCCGAAGCCGTGCAGCGGGAGAATTTGGTAGTGGCCGCGGTGCTCAGCGGCAATCGCAATTTCGAGGGACGCATCAATTCGCTGGTGCGCGCGAACTATCTCGCATCGCCGCCGTTGGTGGTGGCATATGCGTTGGCGGGCCGCGTCGACATCGACTTGCAGAACGATCCGATCGGCGAGGACCAATCCGGCAACGATGTGTATCTGCGCGATATCTGGCCCTCGCCGGAAGAGGTGGCGGCTGTAGTAAAGCGTTCCGTGCGCGGCGAGATGTTCGAAAAACAATACGCGGCGGTATTCGAAGGCGACCAGCGTTGGAACTCCGTGAAGGTCCCCAGTGGCGATCTCTACGAGTGGGACAGCAATTCCACCTACATCAAGAACCCTCCGTACTTCCAGAAGATGACCGATCCATCGGCTCCTCTTCAAGACTTCCGCAATCTTCGAGTGCTCGCATTGCTGGGCGATTCGGTAACCACGGATCACATCTCCCCCGCCGGCTCAATTGCAGTGGACAGCCCGGCCGGCAAGTTTTTGATTTCGCATGGCGTCAAGCCAGGCGACTTTAATTCGTATGGCGCCCGGCGCGGCAACGACGACGTAATGGTCCGCGGAACGCTGGCGAATATTCGCCTACGAAATATGATGGCGCCTGGAACGGAAGGTGGATGGACCACGCATCAGCCGGACGGCGAGCAGATGTTCATCTACGATGCGGCCATGCGCTACCAGCAAGAGGGCACGCCGCTGCTGATCATCGCCGGCAAGGAATATGGCTCCGGCTCGTCGCGCGATTGGGCTGCAAAGGGTACACTGCTGCTCGGCGTAAAGGCGGTGATCGCCGAAAGTTTCGAACGCATCCACCGCTCGAACCTGGTGGGCATGGGCGTGTTGCCGCTCCAATTTTTGCCCGGACATAATCGCGAAACCCTGGGATTGACTGGCCTGGAGCTGTACGCGATCGAAGGAATTTCGGACGCGATCGCAGGCGGTACGCACGCGCATGTGCTCGCGGCGGGTAATGGCGTGGAGACAAAGTTCGAAGTGATCGTGCGGATCGATACGCCGCAGGAAGTGGAATATTACCGGAATGGCGGAATACTGCCGTACGTGCTGCGGCAGCTTGCGGCAAATTGAACACTTACCTTGAAGACGCCTCGGGTTTCCGCGGCCATGCCGACCAGGTCCTTGTCCCGGTAGACGAAACAGAACTCATCGGCATTCTCGAAACGGCTTCGCGCGATCGAATCCCAGTCACCATTTCCGGCGCGGGCACGGGTGTCACAGGTGGACGCGTGGCGCAAGGCGGCTGGGTGGTATCGCTTGAAAAATTCCGGCGCTTGGACATTCACGAGGGCCGGGCCATTGTAGGCCCGGGAATTTCTCTCGAAGCGCTGCAATCCGCCGCCGGGCGTACGGGCCAGTTTTACGCGCCCGATCCGACAGAGCGCACCGCAAGTATCGGCGGCACCATCGCCACCAACGCCAGTGGATCGCGCAGCTTTCGCTACGGCAGCACTCGCCGCCACATTGCCGGGCTGCGGGTGGTGCTAATGGATGGCCGTATTCTCAACGTCAAACGCGGCGACAAAATCGATTTCGATGTTGCCGAAATTCCCTTGCCCAAAACAACTAAGAATACCGCTGGGTACCAACTTTTGCCCGGCATGGACTGGGTTGATTTGTTTGTCGGCAGCGAAGGAACACTTGGGGTGGTCACCGAGGCCGAAGTGTTGCTCCACAAGAAACCGGCGGACGTCCTGGCGGGAGTAGTATTCCTGCCAAGCGACGACGCGGCTCTGGGCGCGTGCGAAGCCTGGAGAAGCCTTCCGGACCTGCGCATGATTGAATATTTCGATGGGAATTCCCTAGCCTTTCTTCGGCAGAAATATCCAGAAGTTCCCGAAGATGCCGGGGCAGCATTGCTGATCGAGCAGGAAAACGGTGACATTGATTTCTGGGCGGACCACGTGCCGGAGGACAGTTGGTTTGCAGCAAGCGATCAGGATCGTGAACGCTTTCGCCGCTTCCGCCACGCGCTGCCGGAGCTGGTGAACGACACCATGCGCCGTCGCGGCTTTCTGAAACAGAACTCGGACTACGCCGTACCGCTGGATCGAAATCGCGAGATGCTGGCCTACTATCATGCGGGTTTGCGCAAACAATCGCTCGACTATGTGATTTTCGGCCATCTTGGCGACGCGCATGTCCACGTCAATATCCTGCCGGGTTCTGAAATCCAGTTCCAGGCGGGCCAGGCATTGATGCTGGAGTTCGCCCGTCACGCCGTGGCATTGGGTGGCACGGTCTCAGCGGAACATGGTTTGGGGAAACGCAAGGCGCACCTGCTGGAGCTTCAATATACCGCCGGGCAGATTGAATCCATGAAGGCGGTGAAGCGTCGCTTGGATCCACTGTGGTTGCTGAATGGGGGCAACTTGTTTGCAGTGCCGTCGTGAGGCTCCCGAGCATCGAGACGAGTCTCGATGCTGCAGCCTAAGAGGCCGCGCCACGTATGGTATACTGGATTTTCAATGTCGGTCCATCACCATCATCGCGGCGTACTCTGGCGATCGGCGGGATTCTGATCAACTTCTGAAATAGACGAAACGCCCGCCGACGTCCTGGCGGGCTTTTTTATTGGCGTTCAACTTATGGATCTAGATTTCAGCAAACTAAACGGCCTGGTCACCGCCGTCATCCAGGACCACAAAACCGGCCGGGTCCTCATGGTTGGTTTCATGAACGATGACGCTTTTCGCAAGACCGTCGAAACCGGCCGCGTCACCTTTTTCAGCCGGTCGCGCAACAAGCTTTGGCTGAAGGGCGAGACCTCCGGTCATTTTCTGATGGTGAAAGAAATCGCGACCGATTGCGATCGCGACGCGCTGCTGATCAAGGCCGAAGCGCTTGGACCGGGCGTTTGTCACGATGGATACGAGAGTTGCTTTTATCGCAAATTGAACGGCGAGAACTGGACAGAATCGGAACCGCGCGCCTACGATCCGGCCGTGGTTTACGGGAGCAATTCGTGAAGCTGAAACTGGGCATTCCCAAAGGCAGCCTGGAAAACGCAACCATCGATTTGTTCCGGCGCGCCGGTTTCAACATCACCACCAGCTCCCGGTCTTACTTTCCGGCTATCGACGATCCGGAGATTGAATGCATGATGATTCGCGCGCAGGAAATGGCGCGCTATATCGAGGACGGTGTTCTGGACGCCGGCCTCACGGGGCGGGATTGGATCGAGGAGAGCGAAGCCCGGGTCCATACGGTGGCGGATTTGATTTACGCCAAACAGAGTTTCGGCAAAGTCCGCTGGGTATTGGCGGTGCCGGAAGCATCGACGTTCCACAGCGTGAAGGACCTGGAAGGCAAGATCATCGCGACCGAGTTAGTGGCGACGACCAAGCGTTATCTGGCCGCAAATGGCGTAAAGGCCAAGGTGGAATTTAGCTGGGGGGCGACCGAAGTGAAGCCGCCAGTACTGGCCGACGCGATCGTGGAAGTAACCGAAACCGGATCGTCTCTGCGCGCGAATAAACTCCGCATCGTCGAAACGGTGCTGGAATCCAACACGCAACTAATCGCCAATGTCGATTCCTGGGCCGGCGATTGGAAGCGGCGCAAAATTGAAGACATCCGCATGCTGTTGGATGGCGCCATCAATGCGCTCGGCAAAGTGGGATTGATGATGAACGTGCGCAAGGATTGTCTCGCCGCCGTTCTCGCGATCCTGCCCGCGCTCAAAAATCCGACCATCTCGAATCTGAGCGATGAGGGATGGGTGGCGGTACACACCATTCTGGAAGAAATCACGGTGCGGAATATTATTCCTCGCCTCAAGGAAGCGGGCGGCCAGGGCATCGTCGAGTATCCGCTGAACAAGATCGTGCTGTGATCCCATGCTGAGAATTGTTTCCCTCGATCAGGCGCAGAGATTCATTACGCGCAAGGCCGTGCGTCTGGCCGAAGCCGAGCAGATCGTCGCCCCGATACTGGAAGACGTCCGCAAGCGTGGCGACGAAGCTGTGCTTGAATACGCGCGGAAATTCGACGCTTTCGAAGGCACGGATCTGGCTGTTCCGCAATCGCAACTGCAAAGCGCCGTGGACCAGGTGTCGGCCGAATTTAGGAGCGCGCTCGAAATCGCGGCGAAGAATGTTCGCGAATACGCCGAGATGCAGTTGCCTAAAGAAACGTGGTTCACATTTCCGGACGGCCGGCGTTTAGGGCACATCATTCGCCCGCTGGAATCGATGGGCGCTTACATTCCCGCCGGCCGTTACCCGCTGCCATCCACGCTACTGATGACTGTCATTCCGGCGCAGGTGGCGGGCGTTAAGACGATCGCGGTGACATCGCCCCGGCCCAGCGTGGAGATTTTAGCAGCGTCGTGGCTGTTGAATGCTCCAAATCTATTTCGTATCGGCGGCGCTCAGGCCATTGCAGCGCTTGCCTTCGGCACAGCCACCGTTCCGAAAGTAGACCGAATAGTGGGGCCTGGAAATATCTACGT
>CATPCJ010000061.1 GCA_955652915.1 uncultured Bryobacteraceae bacterium | reverse complement strand
CCCGTCGCGCATCCATCTTCGGGTAGCCTGCAACCACCCCCGCGCCGGCTTGATCTCAGCGGCGTTCATCCATCCTCCTCAGGTCACGTATCATAATCATATACGTGACTCGCACACTTTATCGATGCATTTTCAGTTCCAGATTAGTACTCTTCATCGTTACCTGTTCAGTAATGTATATTACATCCGCTTCGGCGCAACGAGAATTATCGGGTACCGCCGAGGCTAAGCTCGCGCTGGATCGGCTGACCGTTACGGGCAGCATCCTGATGATCGGCGCACATCCGGATGACGAAAACACAGCCGTTTTGGCCTATTTCGCGCGTGGCCGCAAGGTGCGAACGGGTTATCTGTCGCTCACCCGTGGCGAGGGCGGCCAAAATCTGATTGGCCCGGAACAAGGCGACGCGTTGGGAGTGGTCCGCACCCAGGAACTTTTGGCGGCGAGGCGAATCGATGGCGCGGAGCAGTATTTCTCGCGGGCGATCGATTTCGGGTTCAGCAAGACCGCCCAGGAAACGTTTGAAAAATGGGGCGGTCACGACAAGATTCTCAGCGACGTGGTCTGGGTGATCCGGCGATTCCGTCCCGACGTGATTGTGTTGCGATTCAGCGGCACTCCGCGCGACGGTCATGGGCAGCATCAAGTCTCCGCGATTCTCGGCAAGGAAGCATTCTCCGCGGCCGCCGATCCGAAGCGATTCCCCGAGCAATTGCGCTGGGTGGAACCGTGGCAGGCCAAGCGCATCATGTGGAACACTTTCGCGTTCAACCGCCAACAGGAATTGGAGTCGGAGAAGCTTCCGGACAAAATCGTGGTGGATCCGGGCGATTACGATCCAGTGCTGGGTCATTCTTACGCGGAAATCGCGGGGATGTCGCGTAGCCTGCATCGCAGCCAGGGACAAGGCACGCCTGAACGGCGCGGCGCCGCGAAGAATTTTCTGGTGACGGTAGCGGGCGATGCGGCGAAACAGGATACCTTCGACGGGATCGATATCACCTGGAATCGGGTTCCGGGCGGTGCGGCCGTGGGAGAGGCACTTCAGGAAGCGGATCGCGCGTTCGACGCCGCGCACCCTTCGAAGATCGTACCGTTGCTGCTCCAGGCGCAAAAGATGATGGCCGGATTGCACCATCCGGTGGTGGACTTGAAGCGCCGGGAGTTGAACGACGCCATTGCTCTTTGTTCCGGCTTGTGGCTGGACGCGACGGCGGACAAATACGCAGTAACCCCGGGCGGCGCTCTTAAGTTGAGTGCGACGGCGATCAATCGGGATCGGCTTCCGGTCGAAGTGACTAGGATCGAGGTGGAAGGGATGTCGCACGCCTTCTCGACCGAGACGGCTCCGGTTGCACTCTCGTATAACGAACCAAAGGTTTTTGCGCTCAGCGTGAACGTCCCCGAGAGCCAGCCTTTGTCGCAGCCTTATTGGTTGAGGGAGCCGAAACAAGGCGAGACGTATGCGGTCGCCAATCAACTGGATATCGGGTTAGCTGAAAATCCACCGCTGCTGCGGGCGCATTTCCATTTGCGGATCCTGTCCGAGGATGTTGAAGTGATCCGCCCCGTTCAGTACCGTTACATCGAGCGTTCACAAGGCGAGCTTACGCGCGCGGTTGTAGTTGAGCCGCCGGTGGCTCTGCAGTTATCTCAGGGAGCGTTGCTGTTTCCCGACCAATCGGCTCGAAGCGTGAATCTTCAAGTGAAGGCCAACATGCCGGCCGCCTCCGGCAAAATCGAGATTCAGGCGCCCACAGGCTGGAGCGTTGCGCCGGCTTCGCAGGATTTCCAACTTGCCAATACCGCGCAGGAAGCTACGCTGTCCTTTCAGTTGACGCCGCCTTCGAAGGACGCGCAAGGCACACTCCAAGTTAGCGCGAGGCTAGGCGACCGGACAGTCGCCGCCGGAATGGACGTGATTAGCTATCCGCACATTCCGCCGCAAATACTATTTCCACGGGCGAATGCGGATCTGGTGCGCACGGATGTCCGTCTGCTGGCCAAGAATATTGGGTACGTGATGGGTGCGGGCGACGACGTGCCGGAGGCGTTAAGAGGGATCGGCGCGAATGTCGTCATGCTGAGCGCCGACGATTTGAAGTCCGGCGACCTGAGCCGCTTCGACGCCATTGTCACCGGAGTTTGCGCCTACTCAGCGCGTCCGGATCTTCTGGATAATCAGCAGCGGCTGCTGGAGTACGTGAAGGCCGGCGGCACGCTGGTTGTGCAATATCAAGGCTTGCGGCCGAGCAGTCCGTGCGGCGGCGATGCCGATATTTTGTGGCATCGCATTGGGCCATATCCAATCAAACTGGGGCGAGATCGTGTGACGGAAGAGAACTCACAGATCGAGCTTCAGAACCCCGGAAATCCGTTGCTGCATCAACCAAACGAAATCACATCGCGCGATTTTGAAGGCTGGGTGCAAGAGCGCGGCCTATATTTCGCATCGGAATGGGATCCGCATTACCAGCCGTTATTCTCGACGCACGATGCGAACGAGAAGCCGCTGTTGGGCGGTGCGCTCTACACACGGTATGGCAAGGGAGCCTACGTCTTCACCGCTCTTTCTTTCTTCCGTGAGCTGCCGGCGGGCGTTCCGGGCGCGTTCCGCATCTTCGCTAATTTTCTGAGCGCCGGCAAAGTGCAAACCGCTCCCTGATGAAGGTAGTTGTGGCGCGGATACGCGTCCGCGCCACAGATAAACGAGTTATCCTTTAGGTTTGCCGAACGCGCCGGAACCGCCTCCGAAGGTAAGTATTGACGAGCCTCCGCCATTCCTTGGCAGTTGGCGAAACGTTTATATTTTCATCCTCTGTTATCTTGCCGTAGTGATCTTTGGGTTCTACCTTTTCTCCCGCGCCTACGCCCCATGAGACCACTCGACTGGATCGTGATGTTCGGTTGGCTGGCGTTCATCGTCAGCTATGGGCTTTATCGCGGCCGCGGAAGCACCACCGTCAACAAATACCTGCTGGCCGGCAAAACGATGCCCTGGTATGCCATGGGCCTCTCGATCATGGCCACGCAGGCCAGCGCCATCACTTTCATTTCCACTACCGGCCAAAGCTACACCGACGGAATGCGCTTCGTGCAGTTCTACTTCGGACTGCCGGTCGCGATGGTGATTCTCTCGGCGACCGCGGTCCCGATTTTCCATCGCGCCAATGTCTACACCGCATACGAGTATCTGGAGAAGCGCTTCGACGCCAGGACACGCGCGTTGGTAAGCGGGATTTTTCTGATCCAGCGTGGTTTAGCCGCGGGCCTTTCGTTGTATGCGCCGGCCGTGGTGCTCTCGGTAATTCTGGGATGGCCGGATCGCCTGACGACGGTGCTGATGGGCGGGCTGGTGGTAACCTACACTGCGCTCGGCGGCATCAAGGCCGTTACCTGGGCCGACGTGCAGCAGATGACGCTGATCCTTTGCGGATTGGTAATGGCCTGCTTCATGGCGATCCATTTGTTGCCGGGTCACGTCTCGTTCTCGAATGCCGTTGCGCTGGCGGGCGCCGCCGGAAAACTGAACGCCGTGAATTTCCACTTCGACTGGAACGACCGCTACAACGTATGGAGCGGATTGATCGGGGGAATGTTCCTGGCGTTGGCTTATTTCGGTTGCGACCAGTCTCAAGTGCAGCGCTATCTAACGGGCAAGTCGATCGCGCAAAGCCGATTGAGTCTGCTCTTCAACGCCATGGCCAAGATCCCGATGCAGTTCTTCATCCTATTCATCGGGGCCATGGTTTTCGTGTTTTTCATCTTTGCCCAGCCGCCGGTGCTATTCCAACCGGTGGAATTGAGGCATGTGCAGAGCGATCCCCGTTTTCCGGCGGTGGAAAAGCGCTATGAGCAGGCTTTCGCGGAACGCAAGGATGCCGCGGAGAAGTACCTGGAGGCGAAGCAGTCCAGCGATCCAGTTGTCCGGCAGTCGACGATCAAACGCTATCAGGATGCGCAGCGCGAACTCGATAAAGCGCACGCCGCAGGCGAACAACTGGTGGCGAAAGACTTTCACGATACCAACTACATTTTTCTTTCGTTCGTGACGCGCTATTTGCCGGCGGGAATCGTGGGATTGATCATCGCTGTGATTTTTTCGGCAGCCATGTCGTCGACTTCGGGCGAGATCAATTCACTCGCCACCGTTACCGTTATCGATATCTATCGCCGGCACGTCAAGAAGGACGCGTCGGATCGTCACTATCTGATGGCGTCGCGCTTTGCGACCGTCTTCTGGGGTTGCTACGCCGTGGTATTCGCGCAGTATGGCAGGAATTTCGGCGCGCTTATCGAGGCGGTAAACATCGTGGGATCGCTTTTCTATGGCGGACTACTGGGCGTGTTCGTGCTCGCTTTCTTTTTCAAATCCGTGGGGGCGAACGGCGCATTCTTCGGCGTTCTGGCGGGTGAGGCCGCGATTTTCGCCGCGAACCTGTTCACCAAAATCTCGTTCCTCTGGTACAACGTGGTCGGTTGTTTTGTGGTTATTATCGTGGGCGTTCTGGTGTCTCGCGTATTTGATAAAGAAAGAAAGCCTGGCGCATTCGCCTTCGGTAAGAGCTGAAAACGTGGCGCGGACTTCAGTCTGCTGCATCGAGACTCGTCTCGATGCTCGGCGAGGGAAGAGTCTCGGTAGATCGAGGACGGGCGCGAGTGCTGGACGCTGAGCGCCGCCACGTTTCCCGTCCCCGCTCATCAAACCGGACGTGCCTATCTCCGGCATCCGGCTTTCCGACTGGCTTCATCGCGGACGCACGACCATCGGCCCCTGTAGGCGAACTACACCCAGGGAGCCGAACACCCGTTCCTCGGGGAACTGGCGAGTGCCTTGCGATGACACCTGGTGACGCCGTCTCAAAAAGTGCCGCACTGCGTCGTAAACATACTG
>CATPCJ010000060.1 GCA_955652915.1 uncultured Bryobacteraceae bacterium | reverse complement strand
TAACCATGTTGTTGGCGACTTCGCGGCCGGCACGGCAAACTTCATTAGGCCGGGTATGATCGAAATCACACCCGCGATCATGGCCGCGACGCAGACATAAAACACAATCGCGATGGGACTAAACCAACCACCCTTGTGCTTGGCAGGCTCGGGCGGATCCAGCGTTACGCCCCTTGCATTGGCGATATGCTCCCCAAGTGTCTCCGCAATCAAGATCAGCGGCCGATTGTAGTCGTTTGCTTGAAGCGCGGGGCGTTTCAGAGCGCCTGCGGCGAAATCGGCCGGGACAACGGCGTCCAACGCGGCCCCGACCTGCGCGACTTCGCGCTTTTCCTCAACGGCGAATAGAAGCAGCATGCCTTGATTCTCGTTTCTTGAACCGACGGCCCATTCTGTAAATAGCCGGCCGGCTGCACTCTTGGCGGGTTCGCCGTCCAGCCTGTTCACGATCGCGATCACGAGCTGAACACCGGTTTTCTGTTCCACTTGAACGCAGTATTGTTCCAGCACGCGGAGCGAATCGGGGGCCATCTTCGATGCAAAATCGTTGACGTGGCCGTGCTGCTTAAGTTTGGACGTATCCAGCGCAACAAGAGCGGGCACGCACAGGGCGGCGACAATCCAGAATCGATGGAACGTTCTAGCCCAGTTTCGTGGCGAAAATCGCATAGTCCAAGTTGCCAAAGAAATTGTCGCGGAACGCCTCAGGCAATTCCGCGAGAGACGGCATGCTATCGATGGCCGGATAAAGCCGTTCCACCTCGATGCGCCCGAAACCGGCCTCTTCCAGATAGAAGCTCAAAAGCGCCGCCGGAATCGGATGGCGGTGCGTGGGATCGAGATAAAAATGGGTCGCGAAAATAGCGAGACATTCCGGATTGGGCGTTTCGATGGCTAGCATGGCGCCCACTCGCAGCTTGGACTGCGCCAGGCGAATCAATGCCGGCAAGCGCTCCGGCGAAAGATGCTCCACGACCTGACAGCAAACCATGCCACCCAACGACGAATCCTGCAATGACGCCAAGTACGTGAACAAATCCGCTTTCTCGGCCACCAATCCTTTATCACGGCAAATCGCGATTGAGTCGTCGTTTAGATCGATGCCGTGAGCTTGTATATCCGCTTCGCGAAAAACTTCCAGCAGCTCTCCGCGGCCGCATCCAATGTCCAAAACGTTGGCAACACCGCGGAATTGAGCCGCGTACACTCGCTGCCGTTCTTTAACGAACGCTTCCGACCCGCGGAATCGAGCCGCGAACTTCAACCAATCGATGTTCGAGAAATCGGATGGGACATTTTCGGCGACATGCTCCACGGTTTTTGTAAACGCTGCCCTTTGCCGCAGCAACCGGACTTCCGAATGAATCATGGATTCATATTCCACGCGCATCCGATTCAGATCAGCCGCAAGTTGCGTTTGAATCTTTTCCAGGTTGGTCCACATCTGCTGCTGGATACTTTTCGCGCTCCTATCCAAGGCGGCTTCAAAGTTGGCGTGCAGCGCTTTCACCTGGTCGCGATAGTTCGAATCCATAAGCGTGACGCGGTGCTGGAAGGAGGTTTGCAAGTCGGCGACACTTCGCAGAAAATGAATTTCGTTACTCGCCAGTTTTTGCTCCCAATCGCCGCGCCACGCAATCCAGTGCGCGCGAATGTCCTTGAGCTGTTGGGCTTCGTCGCGTAGCTGTTGCGTTTCGGTGGAGAACGCGTCGATACGCGCCGACAGCGCCACCATGGCCCGGTTGGATTCATTCAACGCCTCGATGGTGGACTGCACGCAGGCCATCACCGCGCGATTGAATTCCACTTGCTCGCGCACGTGCCAATCCAGCGCGCGCGCCATCAGCCGTTTCATTTTCTGCGTGACGGAATTCAGGAAGCCTGGCGGGCGTGGATTGACGGCGCCGATGCTAGCCACCTTGCCCTCGGCGGCATCGCGCGCGTGCAGCAGCGGAGTGAGGTCCGCGAGGGCGGCGCCTCCTGAAACCGTGCCATTCGGGTGACGCGCCCGAACCCGTTGACGGATTTCCGCGAGCACCGCGGCTAGCTCTTCACCCTTTGGATCCATGCTTCCTGTTTGGAGCGGAATGTTTTTCCCAGCTCGCCGTGATCTTACTGTAAACCCCTCCGCGCGGGGTGAATTCTCCGGTGACGGTCGCGGAAATTGGATTGCACGCCTTCACCACGTCCTGAAGAAAGCGATTCACGGCATTCTCCTGGAAAATTCCAAGGTTGCGATACGCCAGCATGTACATCTTCAGAGACTTCAGCTCCAGGCACAACCGGTCCGGCACATAGCGCAGCGTTATTTCTCCGTGATCGGGCAGCGCGGTCTTGGGACAGACCGACGTAAACTCCGGCAGGACGATTTCTATTTCATAGCCGGGATACTGATTCGGCCACGTCTCGATACCGGGCAGTTTGGCGTCAACGCCGGCCCGTGCGTGTTCATCAGTGTAGTTGCGTTTCATTTCGCGGGGATCAAAACCCGGGCCAGGAGGTCCAGAAACAATCCGACGTCCGTCACCACGCCGACCGCTTGCCCGGTGCCGCGATCGCTCACCTTGGTGGCAACCGCGGGATTGATATCGACACACACAATTTTTACCCAACTCGGCAGCATGTTACCAACCGCGATGGAATGCAGCATCGAGCCCAGGCACAGCACCAGCCCGGCGCCCTTCAATTGCTCCGCATAAGCGTCCTGGGCTCGATTCATGTCGGTGATCGTGTCGGGCAGGGGTCCATCGTCGCGCAGACTGCCTGCCAGCACGAACGGTATATTGGCCATCACGCATTCGTACATCACGCCGGTTCGCAAGCAGCCACTCTCCACCGCTCCCCGAATGCTGCCCGCACGATAGATGGAATTAATGGCCCGCATGTGATTGCGATGCCCGTGCTCCGCCTGACGGCCATCGCTCTGCCGGATGCCGAGCGACGTCCCCAGCAGCGCCGCTTCGATATCGTGAACGCCTAGCGCATTTCCGCAGAGCAGCGCGTTGACATAACCTTCGCGGATCAACTTGGAAAGCGGCGCCGCGCCGCCGGTATGCACCACCACCGGGCCGGCCACGGCGACAATCTTTTGGCCGGCCGCGCGCACTTGCTCGATCAAAGCGGCGGTCTGCTTCACGGCGGT
Source organism: uncultured Bryobacteraceae bacterium (assembly GCA_955652915.1). GTDB lineage: Bacteria > Acidobacteriota > Terriglobia > Bryobacterales > Bryobacteraceae > Palsa-89. Next base: position 6,333 of record CATPCJ010000060.1, on the reverse strand, counting down.
TTCCACCTGGCGCTCGGACGAAATGCCATTGCTCATGAACGCGAATGCCAGGCGATTGCGCTCTTTCGATTCTGGCGCCACACGGATCCCGCGCATCCCGGTAACCACCCGGTCGCCCGCGCGAATGTCCCGCAGCCGATGGCACCAAGCCTGGCTGCCCTCGACGACGATGAGCGCATCCATGCGTTGGTTCTGTACTTCCATCCATTGATTGTCGTGCCGTATATACGTGCGATAGTTGGTGGTCGAATAAAAGTCTTCGGGGCCGCAGCGATCCCGCTCCACCGTGGCCAGGGCGGCGTCTCCCGAATCCACGATGGAGCAACCGAGTCCGAGGAGTTGCGACAGAATCTGCTGCATGGAATCCGCATTGCCGGCATCGATCTTGAGACGAAGACGCGATGGCTCGCTGTTAGTGCGTCCGATATGAAACTCTTCGACTTCGAAACGGCCGCCGTATTCCACCACGGTGTCGAAAATCCGCTCCATGATGTGGGAGTCAATCAAATGACCCTGGGCCTCCACGCGTTCCTGCAATGGAAGCGCCGCGCTCTGTGCGTTCATGATGTCTAAATACAGGATACCTAGCTGGACGTGGGACAGGCTTGTCACTGGAGTTTGGACATTCTACGACCCGGCACATAGTAATTGTGGGGCAGGTTGGCAACCTGGGGCGATTGGCAATCGGCCCGTAAGTAATTCCGGATTCAACATCTGGCGGATTACCAATCCGCCGCAGGATGCCATCCTGCCCCACGAATGTTACTTTTGCGCTAGCCAGGCAAGGAATAAGCCGTCTGGCGCTACGTCCTCCCAATATGAGATTGGACGGCTCTCGACCTGAGTGCAGTACTTCCCCAGCAGCGTCTCCAACTCTTTCCGGTCGAACCATTTTTCCCACTCCGGAGTTTTCAAGCGGCCCCAGTGCCCGGCATTCTTGTCGATGATCACGATGCGGCCACCCGGTTTAACGACACGGCACATTTCGGCGACAGCCGTCTCGATGTCCACCGCATGTTCCAGGGACTCCGTCGCATACGCGCAGTCGAAGGCGCCGCCGCGGAAAGGCAATGCCGTCATGGAACCGGCGCAAGTCCCGATGCCCGCCGGCACATGGCGCAACATCGCTTCGGCCAGATCGAAGGCAATCACACGCGCCCGCGCATGCCGCTCCAGCAGCACACGAGCAAAGCGTCCTTTGCCGGAACCAACATCCAATATGCGTTTCCCATTCAGCTCGCCGAAATATTCGAGAATCAACCGCACATGATAAATGCGCGGATCGATGGTGGATGGAAAGTGTTCCTCGTCGGCAGCCGCTTCGTTGAAGTGACGAATAATTTCCTGAACGGGCGGACCGTCCGGCTTACCGAAAAGACGATTCCACAGTTTGGGTCTCACGCTCGCGTCAGGAAAATCGGCATTCCCGTCTTGTTGGCGTAATTGGGGCGAAGACGCTCCGTGTTGTACATGGTCGCGACTTCCACGTGGCGCGGGCCCAGGGCCGGATCGGGAATCGGCTCCATGGTGTAGCAGCCGTTCACCAACGCCGCCATCCGGCCGCTTTCATTTTCGAGCACTGCCTCCAGGGCCATGGTGCCGAAGGTCGAAGCGATCAGCTTGTCGACGAAATCGGGAGCGCCGCTGCGCAGATCGTAGGTCAGGTCGCTGACGATGGTCTCTTCCCTGGTGCGCCTCTTAATTTCGTCGCTCAACGCTTCCGCCACGTTCGCTTTTTTCTTGTGGCCATAGGCGTCGGCCTCGCCGAATTCCTGCGCTTTGTAGCCCTCCCACTCGGCGCCTTCTGAAAGAATCACCAAACAATAGTTGCTGGGATTGTTCTTCTTGTCGGTGATCAGCAAATCGATCAACTTATCGAGCTGCACCTTATATTCCGGGATGCAGCAGCGGATGGAGGCGACGTAAGCGGTGTACAGCGACGTGAAACCGGCATCGCGGCCGAAGACGCGGAAGATGCCGATTCGCTCGTGCGACCCCACCGTAGTGCGTTGACGGCTGATCGCATCGGTGGCGCGCGTTATGGCGGTCGAAAAGCCGATGCAGTATTCCGTGTTCCGAACGTCGTTGTCCATGGTCTTCGGAACCGCGATTACCTTAACGCCCAGCGCGTGGAGCTTGGCCGCATAGCTGAGCGTGTCGTCACCGCCAATCGCGATCAGGGAATCCACGCCCAACGCGTCGAGATTCTTCAAGACCTGCGCGCTGACGTCGTAGACCGTCGTCTTTTCACCGTCTTTTGTAACTTCTCGTTGTGGAAAATCCCGTCCTTTCAAAAAGTCCGGCAGACTTTTCATCTTCGATGGATTTGTCCGGCTGCTGTGTAGAAACGTGCCGCCGTAACGGTCTATGGTGCGCGTGTTGGTGCGCGTGAGCGGCAGCACGTAGCGTTCCCGGCTTTTCTCGTCATCCAGATTCAAGTGCGTGAGCCCCTGCCATCCAAGGCGAAGACCGAACACTTCGCAATTGTTTTCGGTAGCGCGATACGTCACTTCTTTGATCACTGAATTGAGACCGGGAACATCGCCTCCTCCAGTGAGTATGCCTATGCGTTTGGTTGCCATTGAAATTTTTCCTAAGTTGCCGGGGAAGGTTTCGCGGAACGGGGCGAAGTTTTATTTTACTCCGGCTCGAAAGTCTGTAGCGGAAACGACCGGCGGACAATCTCGCGCGCTTCGGAAGATCCCGAGACCACCCCGGCTCCAATCGCCTGCACCAGGATGTTTCCGGCAGCCGTGGCTTCGGCGGGACCAGCCACGATGGTTCGGCCCATCGCGTTGGCGGCCAGTTGGTTGAGCTGCCGATTGCGCGATCCTCCGCCCACGATGTGCACACGATTAATGCGGCGGCCGATCAGCGTTTCCAGATTGTCCAGGACCTTGCGGTACGTAGCCGCCAGACTCTCCAGAATCAAGCGCGCCATGGCGCCCGGCCGATCCGGAGCCTGGAGACCTTGCGCGGCGTAATATTCCGCAATCCGCTGCGGCATCCGGCCGGGCTCCTGGAATGCGTCCGGATCAAGCAACACCTCCGCGGGCTCGGCCTCCGCGGCAAGCTTGGACAACTCTTCGTAACTATAGTCCCGGCCGGCCAGCGCCCATGCGCGCCGGCATTCCTGCAACACCCATAATCCAGCGATATTTTTCAGCAGACGAATCTTGCCGCCGGCCCCCACTTCGTTTGTAAAGTTGAGCGCCAGCGAGCGATCGTCGATTACAGGCGCGTCCAGTTCCACGCCCATAAGGGACCAGGTTCCGGAACTGATGTAGCACCAATCGCCGCCTTCCGCGGGCACCGCCGCTACCGCCGAAGCCGTGTCGTGGCCCGCCGTTGCGTACACCGGGACGCCGCCGGCAAGACCGGCCGATTCCGCGATCTCCGGGAGCAGCGTTCCAAGGCGCGTACCGGACGGCACGATTTCGGGAAGCACCGATTCCGGCAATCCGAGACGCGTCAATAATCCGCTGGCCCATTGCCGCTTAACAGGGTTGTAAAACTGCGAAGTACTAGCAATGCTCACTTCGGCGCGCTGCTCGCCCGTGAGCCAATAATTGAACAGGTCCGGCATGAAAAGCAGTTTGTGCGCGGCGGCGAGCGCCGTTGACGCACTTAGCTTCATAGCGTGCAGTTGATACAGACTGTTGATCTGCATGAACTGTATGCCGGTTTCGGCGAAGATTTCGTCGCGCGGCACAATCGCGAAAGTCTTCTCCAGCATTCCGTTGTTGCGCGAATCGCGATAGTGGCGCGGGTTATCGAACAGCGCGCCATCCGGGCCGAGCAGCGCGAAATCCACGCCCCACGTATCCACTCCGATGCCGTCCAATGTGACGTTTCGCTGGCGGCCGCAGATGGAAAGCGAGTGTCGAATCTCGTTGAACAAGCCCAGCGCGTTCCAATGGAGACCGGTGGGCAGCCGCACTGGAATGTTTGGAAAACGGTGCAGCTCTTCCAGCGTGAGCTTCCCGGTGTCCAGGATCCCGAGAATCGCCCGGCCGCTTTCCGCGCCAAGGTCAATGGCCAGGAATCGGTTCATGCGGGAAATTCTATCGCCAGTTTTCCGACGCCGTCGCGATATTCCGCCAGCATCTGAAATGCGGCCGGCGCAGCGTCGATTCCAACGCGATGCGTAACGATGGCTTCCGGAATGGCGCCCGAGCCCAGCAGCGCAATGGCGGGCTGCGAGCGATGATTCGATCGTTTCACCGGCTGGAAGCGAATTTCCTTGGCTTGCAAACTGAAAAGATCCACGGCCACCGGTGCGTGATTGGGAATCCCGATCAGTACGAAAGTGCCGCCCGGCCGCGTCACCGCCAGCGCGGTGTTTATCGTCTCCGGCGCGCCCGCCGCGTCTATGGAAATGTCCACGCCGCGCCCGCGCGTTGCATCCAGCACCGCCTCACGAAATTGGTCGATTGGCGCCGCCACGGATGCGCCCAAATGCTTGGCCATCTGAATTCGATAGGGCAGCTTGTCGGTCACCAGCACTTGCGCGCCCGCACTTCTGGCCACGGCGGCGGCCAGCAATCCGATGGGGCCGGCTCCGAAAACAGCAACCGTATCGCGAGGCCGGATTTCCACCAGCTCCAGCATGTGCATGATCACCGCTACTGGTTCGATCAGCGTGGCCTGCGTGTAGCTGAAAGTCTCCGGAACAATGCTGGCGTTGTGGGCGGGCAGCGTGGCATATTCGCGCAGCAAGCCAGGCAACTGGGGTGAGCCCATGAACTGCGAACTCAGGCAATTATTGTGCTGCCCGCGCACACAGTATTCGCAGTGGCCGCAACTAACGGTGGGCTCGATCGATACGCGATCGCCGCATTGGAATTGGGTCACGCCGATTCCCAGGGCAACCACTTCACCCGCTGGCTCGTGTCCCAAAACCTGCGGATAGGAGGCGGGAAAGCCGTAGATACTGCCGTCGACATACCAATGCATGTCGCTGCCGCAGATCCCGACCGAGCGGATTTTTACCAGAATCTCGCCCGGGCCGGGGTCCGCGGCTTGCGGCATTTCTCTAACTTCCAATGTGCGGGGAGCTACTAGTTGAACGGATCTCAATCCACTACTTTAGCGGATATAACCAGAATGAGGGCACTCTCGGCGCCTTCGACGGCGCTGGTCTTCCCGACCACGACTTTCTTTCCTTCGGGCACATCGACGTCGGTGGAGATTCCAACTTCCAAATAGCTTGTTTGGCCATTCGTTCCGACGGGGATCGGCACTTTTAGTCCCAGTTTCATTCTGTCGTATCGAATCACTCGATTGTTCTCGCTGCCATCCAAACTCACCCGCCCATACTGGAACTGATAGATGATCTTGTTGTGTGCGGGTACGTTCGGGTCCAATGGAGGGACGAATCCACTGGTGTCGGCCTTCTCGGTATCGCGCGAGCGCAACACAAAGCTGTCCAGCAGACGAAAGCTTTTATAGTTGAACACTCCCTTCAGTTGCTTAATCACCGGATCGAGTTCCGCGGGCACGGACGCGCTGGAAGCCTGCATTGAGGCAATTACCATGTAAACGGTCGTCTCGATGTTCTTCTTCGTCACGGGTGCGACATCGAGCTGTTTGATGATCTCTTCAAAACCCGCAACGATTTCTTTTGGACCGCTCAGAATCAGGTGTTCGTTGTCGCTGCTGGTAAGGAGCACGCCAGTGCCGGACTGAAGGTCGTGGATGGTCCGCAGGATGCCGGACAGGTTTCCATTTTTGATCGTAATGACCCTTTGCACACGTCCCTCGCTGGACGCGGGCTGGGCGTGGATCACTCCGCTGCATCCCAACGCAATCAGCATCGTAAGAAAAATCTTTTTCATAGTGAATCTCCTTTTTGATCTACTAACCAGATGATGATCACGTTCGGGTCGTTCGTCAGCATCTTTACGACTAAAGGCTCGGGATTGTGGGCCGGCCTCCGACTCGCGGAAACCGGCCCGAAACGATGGGGGACGCGATGGCGCGCGCTAACAACCATTCGCCCCGGCGCTGGCGTCCACGCAATCCTGGGCGGATTCTTCGTAGCAATCAGAGGCCTCGGCGGCGCCGGATTCTTCCAACTCGGCAAAACCACCGCGGCACAGAGCATCGCGACGCAGGCCGCGGCGGCCACGGTTAACCAAGCCCACCAAGCCCCCCGTTGCTTTTTCGCGCGAATTTCACCCAGCACGCGCAACCGCACGGCGTCGAATGCCGCCGGATGAATCTCAACCGCTTGCAGCGCCGCACGATTTCGCTCGAGCTCGCCCGCAAAGTCACGACATTGCGCGCACACCAGTAAGTGCTCTTCCAGATCTGCACTTTCCGATTCGCGGG
>CATPCJ010000059.1 GCA_955652915.1 uncultured Bryobacteraceae bacterium | reverse complement strand
GGTGCGGAGGATGGAAAAGAAGACGCTGCTGTTGGCAACTGGAGTGATCGCGTTCACGATCCTGGCGATTGCCGGGGCGAGCCATCTGGAGCGGTCGCTCCTGCGCTGGCAAAGTCTCAGTGAGCAACGGGAGCCAGAATGGCGCTGGCTCGCGGCAAAGTCCGCCCTTGCCGCGCTGCCTGAAACCGGCGTGTTCGGGGCGGGTCCCGGAACATTCCGCGCGGTTTTCCCTCGTTACGCCGCAGAACTTCCTGGGGGCAGTCGCTGGGTCTGGAGATTTTTGCACGAAGATTACCTGCAGACGCTGATGGAATGGGGATGGGCGGGCGCAACGCTCTGGGCGCTCCTGTTTTTTGGTAGTATCTGGGCCGCAGTGCGCACCCTTCGCCGCCGCGCAGATGTCATGACTCTGAGCGGGAGGCAGCGCCTATTCCTGACGGGTGTAGTGCTGGCGTTGGGAGGAGTTGCACTGCACGCGCTTGTCGATTTCCCGCTCCAGATCGCGTCGCTGCAATTGTACGTGGCGACGTATGTGGGAATCTGCTGGGGTGTTAGGCCAGAGGTCAGAGGACAGAAGTCAGAGGTCAGCAAAAAGGCGAGGCGGGCGGAAGACAGAGATTAGAGCAGATGTCAGAGATCAGTGAGCAGGAGTCAGTCAGTCACTTAGCAAGGCAGTGAACAGGATGGGCAATCAGATAAAAGCCAAACAACTCGGCTCAGCGAAGGATCTTACTGTTTATAAATCCCGCATATGAGCTCGCGATGGAAATCTTCGAATTAAGCAAGGGTTTTCCGGCTGAGGAAAGATACGCGTTAACGAGCCAGATCCGCCGTTCTTCCCGATCGGTTTGTCTGAACCTCCGCGAGGCGTGGGCAAAACGACGCTACGAAGCGCATTTTGTAAGCAAATTAACTGACTGTGATGGAGAAAACAGCGAGACGGATTCGTCTCTCGATTTCGCTAGAACGTTTGGCTACATCTCGCCGCAAAAACACCGAGAGTTGACTTCTGCCTGCGCAGATATTGGCCGAATGCTCGGTGGCATGATCAAGAAGTCTGAAGCCTCTCTGATCTCCGATTGCTGACCGCTCACTTTACCCTTCCTGCTTTCTCTTTGTCTTCGCGATGTAGCCGCCGGAGTAGGAGCCTTCGCCGGCGCCGTAGCCGTGTGAGGCATAGTAATAATAATAGCCGGTGCCACGGTGCTGCGGGAGCCGGTTAAGGACAACACCGGCAGTCCGCGAGCCGGCGCTGGACAGAAGAACGAGCGCGCGCCGGACAGCGTTGCGCGCGGTGAGGTTCGCTCTCACCACAAGGCACACGCTTTGCACTGCCGCGGCCATGAGCAGGGTGTCGCTCACCGCCAGTATCGGTGCGCTGTCGATTACGACGCGATCATATTTTTTCGCGGCGTCCGCGACGAGCTCACCAAACGTGCGGCCGCTCAACAGTTCCGCTGGATTTGGCGCACGTCTGCCGCCAGCCAAAATCGACAGTTGACCGCCCGTGGCGGTGACAAGTTTGTCCTCGCTAGGTGTGGTGCCGAAGACATCGACCTCATGCGCCTCAACCGTTCGCACGGCCTGCTCGAGCGTCACGTCGCCGACGAGATAATCGACGATACCTTTTGCTTCTGTCTCCGCATTAGCCGGATCGTTATCGCGCAGAAAAATCTTGTGCAAGCTTGGGCGGCGCAGATCGCCGTCGATGAGGAGAACACGAAATCCCTGCTGCGCCAGCGCAAGGGCATAATTCGCGCTCGTGAAACTTTTCCCCTCGGTAGGCAACGCGCTGGTAAAAAGAAACACTTTGCGCTCGGCCTCCGGTCCAAGGAGTGAAAGTGATGCGCGCAGGTTGCGGAAGGCTTCGGCGGCGGGACCTTCCGGCGCCTCGGCCACGAGACGATAGCTGGCGCCACCCGGCGGAGCGCTCCCTTCGGTCGTGTCCGTCACCTCAGCTTTCTTGACCTCTGGCACCGCGGCGAGTACAGGCAAACCAAAATGTGCCTCTGCCTGATCGACCGTTTTGATCGAGCGATCGAGAGCGTCCGAGGCGTAGACAAAACCGAGTCCGAGCGCAAGACCTCCGAGAAGACCGAGGGCAATCGCCTTCCGAGGATTCGGGCTGACCGGTGCTCCAGGAAGCTGTGAATGCTCGATCACGGCCACGGCATTCGTCTTCACGTTCTTGGTTAGATTCGTGTCTTTGATTTGACGAAGCACGCTTTCGTAAAGCGCGCGGTCGGTCTCCGCTTGCCGGGCCAGCTCGTGGTAGCCGATCGCCGCTTTGTTCAACGCTAGGGCGGCTTTCTCCTGCTCCTGTGTCGCAGTAGTCAGGTTCGCTTCCGTGGCGCGCGCTTGTTCCAGCATGTTCTGCAAGACAGCGGGCTGTGCTATCACTGCGCGTTTTAGAGCTTCCCTCCCGTCTGAGAGCGCGGCGCGGGCCGCCATCATCTTGGGATGTTTGTCTTTGTAGCGCTGAGCAAGTCCCGCTACCGCAGTTTCCAATTGCGCGACGTCGCGACGACGATCGTTTACGGCGGGCGCGGCAGCGATGCTAGGAATCGCGAGAAGCGCATCGACATTGTCGCCAAGTTGTCCGATCTGCTTAAGCTCGCTTTCCAATCGGATGCGGTCGGCCTTCGCCGCGGTCCCCTTGCTCGTTAATTCCTGCAGCTTGTCTTCGACAAGGCCGCCGCGAGCGGTACCGGCGCCCGCGCCCGGCTGAGTCCCGGTAGACGTAGTCCCTCCGCCAAGCTGAAGGGCGTCGGGTGTCTTCGCCTTATAGTCCGATACGGCGACCTCACTCTTTTGCAGGTTGGCCTTCAGCCGTTCCTCTTCTTCCAGCAAATAACGAAGCGTCTCCTGATTCGAGCTCGCGCGTGTTTCGATCGCACTGCGGATATATTCCCGCCCGACCGCTTCCGTGAGTCGCTGCGCCAGGACCGGATCATGGTTCGTCACGAAAAGATCAATCAAACGGGTGCCGCGACGGATGACCGGTTTGACCATCGCCGAGAGGGCGCTGGCGAGGGCCTCTTCCAAAGGTGTAAATGTCATCTCCGTTCGCCCGACGGTCGGACTTTGTGAGGGCGCCGGTCGTGTCGGACTCGGTGTGACCTTGGCAGCATCTTTATCCGCAGTCGTTCCCAAGAGCGCGCGGCCACCGTCGTCCGCGAGGCCTTCCGCACGGATGACGCGCGCAAGCAAGGTGCGGTTGACCAGACTTTGTTCGATCGTGCGCATCGCTTCCTGACTGGAAAGAAAGGCAGAACGTATTCGCGCGGAAGAATCCTCGGTCGTGACGGGCGATGCTTCTTCGACGTCGACTTCCAGAACGGTGTGGCCCTGATAAAGTTTTGCCGTGCGCGCGAGATAACCGAGACCGAGGAACAGGCCAGCCAGCACGCACAGCGCCACGACCCAAAGCTTCTCCAAGATCGCGTGCCAGAAATGCCGGAAATCGAATCCGCGCCGTTCGCCCGATGGATCAATCGACGCACCGTTGGTAGTAGAGAATGTCGGCGCCGGTGCGGCTGCGACCGGGGCGCGTGGGGGAGGGACAACTCCTGGTGGAGCGGGATTAGTCATCTGCGGTGAAGATTACGAAAGACTTGGGTGCTGGCCCGTAGCCTCGCACGTTTTTCGAGACTTTGAAATGGAAGAGGACTCAGCAAACCGCACGCGTCAGAAAATGCTTTCGCCGACTGTGATCGTGTCGCCCGGTTCAACCTTAAAGCCACCGCCTTCACCGCGAGCCACCCGCTTCGCGTCCACTCGAAAGACCTGCTCACCGCGCACACTGTCCTTCCGCCGCACACTAACTCGCTCCGGTGCCGCGATCCGGGTGTAGCCGCCCGCTATGGCGATGGCTTCGAGGAGATCAATTCCGCCGGGGCTGGTTTCGGGCATGTCGAAATTGCCCGGATGACTGACCTGACCGAGCACCGTGAAACGATGCTTCGCGTAGCTAAGGAGTGTTACGTTTACTTTGGGATGGACGAGATAATCCCGCGCGTAAAGTTCGGTCACGCGCGCTGTCGCCTGGGTCAGGTTGAGGCCACCCAAATAGACTGAACCAATCAGCGGCAAACTAACATTGCCTTCCGCATTCAAACGCGCGGCCGTCTTCAGATCGCCTTCGCCGAACACTTCGACGGCGATGGAATCGTTTGCGCTGAGTTGATATCCGCTTGGCGCGCTGACGGCGGCAGCTGAATTCGGGTTGCTCGGCGTGGAAGAGGTCGCCGGTGGCTTTGAGGATTCGGCGGTAGTATTCGCTGGGGGATTTGACGGACCCGTCTGCCCAAAAGCCAGCGTCATCGCGGACAACGTCAGCACGAGTGCGATAATCGAAGCGGATGGCCTACGGACGAGATGCACCATTGTGACCAGGCAGGAGGTTGCGCGCTCTCAGGATTAGAAAGTGATCTTCGTTCGCACCCCAACCTGATTGTCATCGAAACCGAAAATATTCAATGAGCTGTCGTTTTGGCGATGGAGATAATAGGCTCCGAAGGTACACCATTTCGTAAGCTGGACATCAACAGCTGGCTCAATCATGTAGTAGTTGTCGTCCCGCGTCGCGTTTACTCCCGAGATAGTGCTGAAATAATTGCCATTCTCATAGCCGCCCGTCACGCCAATGTAAATCCGCTGGAACAAACGTTGACGCACAGCGGCAATGATGTTTGAGAGGACAAAGTCTTGCCCCGCAAGGGCGGCCGAGTTCTGAATGCGTCTGTTACCGCGCAGAGTGATCGTTGTTCCATCGAACGGTTGATAGGTAGCGCCGAGTTCATAAACCGGCGTAACATATGTGTCTCTGCTGTTGTTCTCGAATTGGCGGAACTCGACACCCCCCTCCGCATACAAGCTGATTTTCCCGGTCGCCTGATAGGTCGTCCGGACGTTGGCTTGTTCGAATGTCTGATCCGGGTTCGGTGAATCGACCCAATTATAGCCACCACTACCTCCGATCCCGATTACGAGTTTCGGGCTATATTTGAAATTGATAAAAAGATTCCCCAGAATTCTCTCCGAGCTAATCAGAGAATCGTAATCGTAGACGGAGTACTCGAGTGCGCCGCTCAGGAAAGTCTTGTCTGTCAGATCATAGCTGCCACCCAGGTGCGTCCGGTAAACATTAACCTGCGTCCGGCCGGCCACGTCGAGATTAACGGTATTGCTGATATTGCCCGGGCCGGTCGTGGAACTGAGATTTGTGTCGCTTAGGAGCTGCACATCCTGGGTCAGCTGTAAGGTCAGACGACTGCAGCGGTACTGACCTTCCAAGCGAATCACATGC
>CATPCJ010000058.1 GCA_955652915.1 uncultured Bryobacteraceae bacterium | reverse complement strand
TATAAGTGATTTTCATTGATGTACCTCCGCCTTGGGAGATCCCGGTCAGTTGCGAATGCGGCGTTGGTGGGTGGACGGGATCTTCATGTCTTCCCGATACTTGGCAACGGTGCGTCGAGTAACGTCGATGCCCTCCGCCTTCAGGCGAGCTGTAATCTGCTCGTCCGTGAGCGGGTGTTGGGTGTTTTCTTCCTCAATCATTTTCTTCACTCTCCGCTTCAGAATCAGCAGCGGTGTAGCGCTTCCGGCGGAGCCGTGCACGGCTTCCGAGAAAAAGTAACGAAGCTCAAACACACCCTGCGGCGTGTCCGCGTACTTACTGGCCACCGCGCGGCTCACCGTGGACGGATGAACTCCAATCTCCTCGGCCACTTCCTTGATCATCATCGGTTTGAGTTGATCGATGCCGTGTTCCAGAAATTCCAGTTGACGCCGCACGATGGATTGGCACACTTTCAAAATGGTCTGCTTCCGCTGCTCGATGTTTTTGATCAACTGGATGGCGGCGGCATAGCGGTCCTTAACGTAATTGCGGATCTCCTTGCTCGGTTCCTGCTCGCGGTCCAGCATCTTGCGGTATTGAGCGTTGAGCCGAAGCTGCGGCAGATCGTCGTCGTTCAATTGAATAATGTAGTCGTCGCCTTCCTTGAAAATGTAGACGTCCGGCTCGACTTGGCGCGATCCCTTGTCGGAGTAGCGCTGGCCCGGATATGGATCGAGATGGCGGATGAGATCCAAGGCCATTTGGATGTGCTCCATCGGCCGGCCCAAAACCTTGGCCAATTCCTTCATCTGACGGGTCTCCACCAGTTTCAGATGATTCGATACGATCTGCCACGCCACTCCGTCGCGCCCGTTGCGGCTTTCGATTTGAAGCAGCAGGCATTCCCGGACATCCTTCGCGCCGATGCCGGCCGGATCGAGCGACTGAACGATCCTCAGCCCCTCCTGCACTTCCGCCGGGGTGTGATCCCCGGATTCCGCGATTTCGTCCAGGGTAGCGGTGAGATAACCATTTTCGTCCAGGTTGCCGATGATGTTCGCCGCGGCGTCGCGCACGTCTTCGGACATGATCAGCACGCTCAACTGCGAATGCAGGTGGTCGCTCAGCGTGACGGGGGAGGAAAGGAAGGTTTCGAAGGATGGCTTCTCCACGTTTTCCGAAGCCGGGCTTTTGTAGCCTGGATCCAGATATTCGTCGAAGAACGTGCCGAAATCGATCTCGTCGAAGGGATCTTTTTCGGTCTTCGGCTCCACCATGGCGTCGGCCTCGGCCGCCGGAGCACTTGAGGAGTCGAGCGAAACCGCCGGGCCGCTGTCGTTATCAAAACCGTCCGCGGCCTGAGTGCCGTCGGCCGCGATTCCAGGTTCCGATGACGCCGCGCCGTTCACCGTTTCGAGAATGGTTTGATCGGAAGGCTCGGAGGTGCGCTCCGATTCGAGGATGGCCTGGACTTCTTCCGGCGTCAGCTCTTCGATGCCGTCGGTCGATTCCTCGAGGACCGGATTCTCGGCAATCTCCTGGGTGATCATGTCCTTCAGCTCCAGGCGATTTAGCTGAAGGACGGTCACCATTTGGACCAGTCCCGGAGTCAGGATCTGCTTCTGCGCGACTTTCAATTGCAGTCTAGGCGAAAGCATTGACATCTAGAGCCATGATACCTCGGGGCTGAGTGCTAGGGGCTGGGGGTAGTCAGATATATCTGTGTGGGTCTTGGTGGCGAACCTCAGCCTGAGAAGTATACGTAGGCCCCCTACGAGTACTGATATGCTGAATGGATCTTGGCTCAAAGGATCTTCACAAAGGGTGAAGTTGACTACTTAGTAGCAGCGCTCAAGTTCATACGTACGATTCCACAGACACGCCCTCTCGATGCGACCTCTCAGAAGGGATGGAAAATCTCAACTGAAGTATTCAGTAAGGCTGACCCTAGTAGGCCAATTAGGGGACTCGTTATTATTGCAAAAGCACACGAAGCCCCAACAGGTTTACCACATCCCCCACCGAGCACGGCTCTGGAATGGTTTGGGAAACGCATTCGTGGGTTAAACTATGAACTTCGGCACGACAATCCAGACGGCAGCATTGTCGAAGGGTGGCATGAACACGTGTGGTCTCCAATTGAACAGGATGCACGGGTTATCGAGGCACGACCGGAGCTTCGCAACAAGCGGTTGCTCGACGTCTTGAACTGGGGTCTGAATAAGTGGAACATAGAGGTGTTAGCGGAGCAAGGAAAGTTGCATGACGATGTTGATTGATTCTGTCCTTGATACGTACCTACGCGCTTATCGTGACCTAATCGCGGTAGAACGGGTTGATAGCAGCGTGGTCCTTTCATTTCCGCTCCATCTGGCCGCCGGACACCGAATTGAGTTAACAATCACGGACCTGGGAGGCAATCGCTGCACGATCTCCGATTCAGCTAGAACCTTGGGAGAAGTACAAGCGGCTGGCTATTCGTTAACCTCCCACATGAAACAACGATTGGAGAGGGTGGCTGGACTTTCCGACATTGGGATCGTCAACAATCACTTGGTGCTTGAGTGCACCCATGATGAGGTAGGAAATTCGATACAGCAGTTCTTGGAGATCAGCAAGACAATTGGTGATGTCTACCTCGTACACAAGCAACGGGAGAAACCGGACGACGAAGTGATCTTACTGGTTCAGACGATCCTCAATTCCATGGGGCGCGTATACCGCACTGACGAAAAAATTGCCGGTGAGATCGAATCTCATCCTTTCGATATTGTCGTTCCCCCCAATGGGCATCCTGGACTCGCTGTTAGTGTTTTGAGCGGACAAAACACGCACAACGTGGCACAAATTTGGTACTTCAAGTGCGACGACATAAAGAAGGGCCAGTGGTATCGTCGTAGCAATGGTAGACTCGCGCTAATCTACGACGTGCGAAACCAAATATGGTCTGACACAAGCAAAGCAATTCTTGCCAGTAGGGCAGACTTGGCCGTTCCGAGCGATTCACTAGATGAGCTTCGAGAGTTTCTGTAAATCCATTAGGCTGGTTTGCCCTTTGTCCATCTTGCCTGAACTGCTTTGCGTGCGCTTTCGCTACGCTGTTCGGGCGTCATGCGTTCGGCTCTGGCGTGACCGCCGGAAGCCCCGCCCTTCTTGCCCATTTTCACGAAGTACGCCAGCACCTCTGGTGGTAGTTTTTTCTTCGGCACATCCCTATTATACGTACCCCCTGTACGAAGATCAAGCACTTTTTTGTTGACATTCGTAGGGGGAGTACGTATAGCGTGGCATCCGCTCCCTCACGGTCGCGGCTCGGATCGGGGCGTTTCACCGCCCCGTCTTAGTTTTCGTTCAGCACGTAGTGTCGCGCTGTCTCTCCGAATAGCCGGATTTGTTCCGCCTTCCACCCTTCGTCGCGCCCTAATTCGCGAGCCATAATTTCCGCCACTCGACCCGCCGTCGCCATCGCTGCTTTCGCGTTCAAAAAAAGCGCGCGCGTCCGCCGCGCCAGAACATCTTCAACGGTTCGGGCCAGCTCGTAACGCGTTGCCCACACCACTTCCGCACCAACATAAGGAAGATCGGGGTGCATTTGCGTGGCGAGGTCCGCATCGGCCTCCATCAGTTCCCGCACCTTCCCGGCATCGGATCCGTAAACATACAGGTGACCGGTTGCCGCGGACTCCTCGCAAAATCCGTGGATCTTCAGATGCTCAGTTTGGCAAGGCTTCTCGGGCAAGTGCGCCAGCATCGCGGCCTGATTCACGCAGTCTTCCGCCATGCGCCGGTACGTGGTCCATTTGCCGCCGCAAATCGTGAGCAAGCCGGATTGCTCGATATGAATCGTATGATCGCGCGAAAGTGCCGCGGTGTTGCCGGCGTCCGCCGACTTCACCAGCGGCCGCACGCCCGCGAATACCGAAAGGACATCTTGCCGAGTCGGCTTTTTCGCGAGATAGAGCGCCGCCGTGTTCAGAATGAAATCGATTTCCTGCTCCATGGCCACGGGTTCCAGCGTGGCTGCGGGAATAGGCGTGTCGGTTGTTCCCACCAGCGTGTGGTTATGCCAAGGAATGGCGAACATAACCCGCCCGTCGCTGGTATGCGGCACCATGATAGCGCTGTCGCCTGAAACAAAGGATCGATCGAACACCAGATGGATTCCCTGGCTGGGTGCAATCATGGGTTTCACCGATGGGTCTGCCTGGCGGCGAAGGTTATCGCTGAACGCGCCGGTGGCATTGATCACCACTTTGGCCTTCGCGCGAAACTCGGCTCCTGTTTCCGCATCGTGACCAATCACGCCGTCAATGAATTCGTCCGAATCCTTGGTGAGTGCCGTTACCGGTGCGTAGTTCAATAATGTCGCGCCCTGTTCCGCGGCAGTCGCCACCATGTGGATCAACAGGCGCGTATCGTCGAACTGGCCGTCGTAGTAAATCACGCCGCCGCGAAGTCCCTCGGTCTTGAGAGACGGCAGCCGCTCGAGCGTTTCTTCACGCGAAAGAATTCGCGACGTCCCGAATCCGTATTTGCCCGCGAGAACGTTGTACAGCTTCAACCCCAGCCCGTAGAACGGAGCCTGCCACCAGTCGTAACTGGGAACGACGAAGCCCAGGTTCCGCACCAGATGCGGCGCATTCTGAAACAGTAACCCGCGTTCCTTCAGAGCTTCCATGACCAGGGAAATATTGCCCTGCTCCAGATAACGCACGCCGCCGTGAACCAGCTTGGTGCTGCGGCTGGAGGTGCCTTTGCCGAAATCGCTTTGCTCCAGCAACAGCACCTCGTAGCCGCGCGAAGCCGCATCAATGGCTACTCCCACGCCGGTTGCGCCGCCGCCCACCACGATCATGTCCCATGATTTCGAGTGGTCCGCCAAGCGACGCGTCATTTCTACACGAGTCATGAGACCAATCTTAACGGTTCGATGACAATCGGATTTCAAATGATTGTTCATCTCTGAATGCGAACCCAATGTTTATCGCTAACTCACATGGTTGTATTGGTTCGAACAGTAAAACTAAAGTATGCGTTGCGATTTGCATGTCCATACGATTCATTCGGGAATGTGTACTGTCCCCGTGCTACGCCGTATTTGCCGTGAAAGCTATAACGATCCACTGGAAGTTTACACCACGCTCAAACGGCGCGGCATGGATCTGGTCACCGTCACCGATCATGACTCCATTGACGCCGCCGAAACTTTGCGGCGTTATCCGGATTTCTTTTTGAGTGAAGAGGTATCGTGCGAAACGCCTGGCGGAACTCAATTCCACATGGGCGTCTACGACATCACCGAACGGCAGCACGTCGAGCTGCAGCGCCGGCGCAACGATTTCTTCTCGCTGATGGCATACCTTCGCGAACAGGATCTTTTCTTCAGCCTCAATCACATGTACTCCGGCTTGACCGGCCGCCGCACCCTGGCCGACTTTGAGCTTTTCGAGTTTCATTTCCCCGCGGTTGAAACCAGAAACGGACAGCTTATCGCCAGCTTGAACGAAGCAGCGGCCGCCTACGCCGAGCGTCTCACACTGGCGCCGGTGGCCGGAAGCGACGCTCATTCGTTATCGTCGCTGGGAAGCACGTCGACAGAAGTACGCACGGCGCGCGACATCCGGGAGTTCGTTACGGGGCTGCGCTACGGCCGGGGCGTCGCGGCCGGCGAGTCGGGTGGATACCGGAAATTGACACGGGCCGTGTTCGAAATCGCGGGCGCAATGATGCTGGAACGCAAATGGACGCTGGCCCTTTCGCCCATAGCCGTATTTATTCCCCTGGCGACCTTGGGTTGCTGGTTACGGGAGATTGCGTTTGGTCAGCGCTGGACAGTCAGTCATAATGTGAACGGTGCCAGGTTACCGCGAGGATTTAGCTTACATCCATGACGCTGGATTCAGGGATTACGCCCTGCATGCCGCGCCGGGACTGCTGGAGATTTTACGCAAGAACGGTGTGACGGACGGGCTGGTGGTGGACCTGGGCTGTGGCAGCGGGCGATGGGCCGCCGAACTGAATCGCGCCCGATATCGAGTCTTTGGAGTAGACCAATCGGCCGCGATGATTCGCTTGGCGCGCAAGATCGCTCCGGATTCCACGTTCAAAATTGCATCGCTGCTA
This sequence comes from uncultured Bryobacteraceae bacterium, assembly GCA_955652915.1. GTDB lineage: Bacteria > Acidobacteriota > Terriglobia > Bryobacterales > Bryobacteraceae > Palsa-89. The sequence continues at coordinate 4,402 of CATPCJ010000058.1, read as the reverse complement.
CGGACGGGTCTACCGTCCTGCGACGCGATTACTTCGATCGGTGAGTGTCTGAACTACTGCTTCGACGAGAAAAACAGTCGGACGGAATTGATTGACCTCTTCAAGCGCGCGCATCGGGCATTACGGCCCGGCGGGGTCCTGCTGTTCGACGTCGCTGAGCCTGCCCGCATCCCCCGAAGTATGCCGCAAACAAAGTGGATCGAGGGCCGCGATTGGTCCCTCTTCGTAAGTATCACCGGCGACCGCGCCCATCATACGCTCCAGCGTGAGATCGTCTGTTTCCGAAAGAAGGGCAAGCTATACAGACGCAGCCAGGAGACGCACAATCTGCGCCTGTATCGCGCCAACGATCTTGCCCGTGGTCTGGCGCAGTGCGGATTTTCAGCACGCCGAATCTCCGGCTACGGAGACTTCCAATTTCCTCCCGGAATCGCCGGCGTTCTAGCAATCAGAAAACCCTTGTAGCGCGGCCTTCAGGCTGCCGCCTCGAGACTCGTCTCGATGCTCGGGAAAAGAGCCACGAAACAATCACTGGAGCGCTAGCGACCGCCGCGCGGCTTCCAATCCGCCGGCGCGTTGAATTCCCGGCACGAAGAATTGGTCGATGAATTCGTTATCGGCGCCGGTAAAGCCGTTCAGATTCCCATCCGCCGTCACCGGCACGGGAGCCGCCGCCGCCGCGAATAGTCCCCACACCGCGGCCTTCCCAATTCCCACCACTCGCAGGTCTTTGGCGCCTTCCTGTTTCAGATAGGCCAGCGCAGTGAGGATATCCTGTGCGCGGTTCGCATCATCGGACCGGTTGAACGTCAAGAAATGCTTCGCCTCACGATCGCGCGGCGCCACTGCGTCTCCCGTCTGGAACGCGGTAAGAATCAGCACGGACTTTCCCGCGCGAATCAACTCCTGGGCCGCCGGATTCTGTCGCGCTGCTTCAGCGCCATCCGGACCAACAACTACAATGGACGGCACAACATTTCCGATCCGCATACCAGATACGCGATCGCCTTTACCCGGCCGGGTGAGCAGGATTCGTTCACCCGCACGTTCGCCGATCACTCGTTCGGGCCATTCCGACCCCAACGCCAGACGCAACCGCGCCCGCAAAACCTCGACATCCCGCGTTTGAGCGGTCTGCTTTTTCGCGGCGGCGATCCACTGCTCAAAGAACCCTTCGTAAGTTACCGCATTTGGCGGGAGGGCTTTGCCGTGCCACACTAACATGTCTTGCAGCTTCTCAATATGAGAATTGCGTTCCTTAACCTCGGCTTGAAGACCAAAAATCCGCTTGCCGAAAAATGTATACATCGCTTCCCGGCTGGCGCGGTTGTAGTTGTGCGGTGCGTCGATCTGCACGGTTTCGACGTTGTCGGCCTTGCCGTAGAGCTCGTAAATAGAGCGGATCGCCGGATATTCCTCGCGCGGCGTATTCTTCGTCCAATCTCCGGTGGCCGAGACCATCAGCATCGGCCGCGGCGCCATCATCGCGCCGAATTCGACGTTGAATGTATCGAAGCGGAGTCCTGGCGCGTTCTCGCAAATCCCGCCGCCCTGCATGATGGCCGAAATCATGTTCACCGGAACGGAAATCTTCACTCGCTCGTCCACCGCGGTGAGCAGAAAAGTCTGCGTGCCGCCGCCGGATTCGCCGGTCATGGAAATTCGGCCCGGATCCACGTCCGGCAATGCTTCCAGGAAATCCAGCGCTCGAATCGAATTCCACAATTGCAACCCCAGCGAGCCGAAGGACCACAATTGTTCGCGCGGCCCCCCGAAATCGTGCGGCGTTTGCACGGTGTCGTTGTAGCCCGCCATGTCGTATGAGAAGACTACAAAACCCTGTTGCGCGAGATTGATGGCACGAACTGGAACCGAATTGAGCGGCTGATGTTCCAGACGTCCGTAGTCCCAATGACCGTGCGTCGTAAGCATGCCGGGAAGTTTGCCGTTGCGTCCGCGCGGGCGATAAAGATTACCGCCGAGATAGTATCCCGGAAAGGTCTCGATATAGACCTTCTCGATGGAATACCCGGCGCGTTCTATCCGTCCGAAAATGACCGGATGCAGCGGATTCTTCTCCGTCATGGGTAGCAATCCGGCCGCAAACAGGATCTGATTCCGCAGCTTTTGTTTATGCGCTTCCCACTCCGCCAAAGTCCGATACACGGGCATCGTGAAGTGGGTGTCGGTGTGGGGCACCTTGGTATTGCGGCTGTCTTCGGACGGGACCTGCGCACAGGCACAGACCGCCGCGAGAACCACTGAACAAACCAGCCAGTTAGCCAAGGAAACCCTCTTAGAACAATTGCCCGATCGACCGGCGCAGCTCTCGAAAAATCTGATCCGGCGTCTTATTGGCGTCCAACACCACGAAATCGTAACGCTTCGCCATACGATCGAGCGCGCGGATCACGCGGGTCTGATAACGGACGAAGCTGTCGTGCATGTCGGCCCCAAATCGCATATCCATGCCGCTTTCCCAATAGTCGAACGCGCCGCGGCCCAACACAACCCGGGTCAGCAGATCGCGAACGTCCGCGCGCAAGTAATACGTGGCATGCGGCACCAACGCGAAACCGGCCACTCTTTCGATCCAGGAACGGTCCTCGTGGCGCGCGATAGCCCGCGCCATCAGGGAAAAGATATAACGGTCCGTCAGCACCACGAAGCCGGCGCGCAAGGCGGGAATGATTTCGTTCTCCAGGCGATCCGCGAAATCGGTGGCGTAGAAAAGCGTCATGGTAATGGGACCCAGCGTGTTGCCTTCCTTGGCCTGCTGGATTCCTTTCCCCGCCAGCGCGCCGCGCGCCAAACCGGTATCCATCACCGCGTGCCCTTTGTGTTCCAGCCAGGTTCGCAGCCGGGCTACTTGCGTGGAACGGCCTACAGAATCGGGCCCTTCGATGACCACCAGCTTGCCTTGCAGTTCGTCGCGGTCGACGCCTGCCAGCGTCTCGCTATAAAATTCGAGCGGCTGCTTTGGCTGCATCGATGTCTCCCTGAGTGGCTCGCAATACGGTGTTTTGCAGGCTGTCGCCCAGTTGCTGCATCACAATCTCGCGCATCTGTTGTTGTTGTTCCTCGATGGACCCCGTCGCGTCGATGACATGAAAACCGATTTCTTCGATCATGGCTTCGTATTCATCGAGTATGCGGCCCTGAAACAATCGGAAGCTCTCTTCCACGTTGCGGCTGAGCCCGAGATCCATCCCGGCTTCGTAAAATTTAATAGCATTCCTGCCGCCTAGAATGCGGCCGATGGCCACTTCCAGCGGCACGCGAAAGTAGAAAGCGAGATTCGGCCGAACCGCGAATTTGTAGAGATTGCGAACCCATTTTCGGCTGACGCCCCGGACCACGTCGCGCGCGAAAGCCGTATAGGCGTAGCGATCCGCGCAGACCACCGCGCCGGCTTTCAGCAACGGCGTGATATAGCGCTCCAGGCGGTCGGCGAAATCGGTGGCGTGAATCAGGCTGAACGTCACCGGCGTGAACATGTTCTTCTTCTTGCCGCGGCGCGTGGTTTCGCGCACCAGCGGCGAAGAATTCCACTCGCTGAATGCCACCGCGGTGCGTTGCGAGCGCAGCCAGTGGCTCAACAAGGAAAGCTGCGTGGATTTTCCGGAACCATCGATCCCCTCAACCACGATGAGTTTGCCGCGATGGCGATTCGGAACGAGCAGTGGCATAGAGTGCGGGAATGATCATTATAGCGTGAGTCTTGGCTTTCGCTAAACCTTTTGGCAGCTCCACTGCACTAACTAATAGGAGGATTAAAATGTTCAAGACGTTCGCCGCACTCGCAGCGGCAGTTACCTTCGCTCTATTCGCGAGCGCACAATCGGGTAACTCAACCGCCTCAGTGGATACCGAAGCAGTGTTCAACAAACTGAAGAATATGGCGGGCGACTGGGAAGAAAAGTCGACAAGAGGCTGGACGGGAAGCAGCCGGGTTCGCGTGCTTGCCCGCGGGTCCGCCGTATTGTTCGACTCCGCCTTCACGGATTCACCCGAGTCTGGAATGGCCACCCTGGCTTACCTGGACAATGGCCGGTTGCTACTGACACACTACTGCGAAGCCCGGAACCAACCGACACTGGTGGCATCGTCGCAGAGCGGCGACGGGAATACGGTGGTCTTCACATTTCTGAGCGGTACCGGGATGAAGTCGCGGAACGACGGTCATATGGATAAAGTGGTTATGAAATTCGTTAACGGCGATTCCTACACCGATCAGTGGACTTGGTTCAGCGGAGGCAAGGAGCAGTGGTTGGAGGAGATTGAACACAGACGTGTCCGAAGTCAGGCGAGTGCTCCACCCAGACGCTGACCGCCCGCTCGTCGAGGCATTTCTGGCCAGCCGCGACGAGGGAGTGTTTCGTGAATTGTACCGGCGCCATAC
>CATPCJ010000057.1 GCA_955652915.1 uncultured Bryobacteraceae bacterium | reverse complement strand
GCTCAAGTTAGATCCTTACACCCTAAAATGTGCCTTTGCACTCACAAAACGCTCAAGTAAGATTCTTACACCCTCAAATGTGCCTTTGCATTCAACCCTTACACGATAGATGATATTGGAGTACTATACATACATCAAATGCACTCAAAGAAGCAAGAATCTTCTCAAAGCACTCAAATCAACACTCCTCTCATCCACCAAGCATTCAAGCACAACAAAATGACAAAGCAAAGACTTACAATCCTCCAACGCTCCGCACCTCCAACCGATGCCGATGCCGTGACTCTCCAAAGCTCCAACCACCAAGATCCACTCCGCAACCTCAAAGCAATCAAATCTCTAGCCTTTCACTTGCATGCGTGGGCCCATAACCTATTGTTGCACAATAGGACGAGATAGATTGCACAAGCATTCACACATACACAAAGGCATATGAACAATGCTCGGAGTGAGATGGATTCTCTCACCCCTTGCCTTGCCTTTTATTCTTCTCTTCAAGCTTGGTATATGCAAACAATATGGGATAACTCCGCTCCCACTCCGGACTAGCCTTGTCGGCTTATTCGTACCTTATTCATTCTAGCACTACAACTCGTTGACTACGAGCAATCCAATGCTCTACCTTCTACACTCCCACTTTGCGAGTAGTCAAAGACTTGTAAACCCATTGCTCTAGTTAATGCTTGATGCCTATCTTTTGCTAATGCTTTTGTAAGGACATCCGCCATCATATCTTCCGTTGGACAATAGTTCAAACATATCTCTCCGGTTTCTAGTTTCTCCCTAATAAAGTGATGTTGTATGTCGATATGTTTGGTGCGAGAATGATGCGTGGGATTCTTCGCAAGTGCTATGCATCCTTGATTGTCACACATGATGGATGTCGCTCCCTCTTGCACATATCCCACGTCCGCCAATAGTTGCCTAAGCCAAATGGCCTCCTTCGTGCAATGGCTAGTAGCCATGTATTCCGCCTCCGTCGTGGACAATGCAATGGTTGGTTGTTTCTTGCATTTCCACGAAATGACTCCATCGCCAACGAGAAACACATACCCCGTGGTAGATCGCCGGTCGTTCGTATCTCCCGCCCAATCCGCATCGCAAAATCCCCTCAAGGCAATGTCGTTGCCTCCGAGGGATAATTTGAGGTCCAAGGTACCTTTCAAATACCTCATGATGCGTTTGACGGCCATCCAATGCGGCGGACCAGCCTTTGCCATGAATTGGCTCACCGTGCTCACCGCGAATGCAAGATCCGGCCGTGTGCCCACCATGGCATACATGAGCGATCCTACCGCCGCCTTGTACGGAACACCTTCCATTTCTATTTGCACATTGCCAAATTCTTCATCCGAAAATTTCAACAACTTAGAATTTGCATCGAAAGGGGTTCCAACCGGTTTGCAATCTTCCATGTTAAAACGCTTTAAGACCTCCTCAATGTAGTTTCTTTGGCTCATGGTGATAGTGCGGGCCGCTCTATTTCTCTCAAATTCCACTCCTAGGCAATAATGCAACTCTCCGAGATCGCTCATCTCAAATTCCTTCTCAAGCTCCGACTTGAGCCACTTCAATTGCGTTACATTGCTTGCCAATATGATCAAATCGTCCACGTAGAGGATGGTGGCCAACAAATACTCACCGGTTTGTTTGATGTACAATGAATGGTCCGCTTGGCTCCTACAAAAACCTTCCTTGATGAAAAACGAGTCGATTCGGTGGTACCACGCCCTCGGCGATTGCTTGAGCCCGTACAATGCTTTCTTGAGTTTGCACACGAGATGTTCTTTGCCCTTTTGTACGAAGCCCTCGGGTTGGTCCATGTAGATTTCCACCTCCAACACTCCATTCAAAAATGCCGTCTTTACATCCATTTGGTGAATCTCCCAATCCATGGCCGCGCCTATCGCGAGAATGCACCTAATCGTGATGAACTTGGCCACGGGGGCAAAGGTCTCGTCGAAGTCCACTCCGGCCACTTGAGAATATCCCTTTGCTACTAACCGAGCCTTATGCCTCACGATTTCTCCCGATGCATCTCTCTTGGTACGAAACACCCATTTGCATCCTACGCTCTTACGACCCGTCGGAAGGATGCTCAATTCCCACGTTCCGTTGGCCATGAGCGAGGCGTACTCCTCTTGCATTGCGGCCTCCCACTTGCTCGCATCCTCGGATCTCATGGCTTCGCACAAGTTCAAAGGATCCTCCAAAAACGCCACATTGGCGCGTTCTTCGTCGTATTGGGGCAAAATGTGATTCTTCCACCACTCTCCAAGTGGGCGCCGCTTCCTAGTAGGATACCTTCCATCCACACCAAATCTCTCACCATTGCCATCACTCAACGATGGTCCTTCCGTTACCTCATCATTTGCGACCACATTATCTCCCACTCGCTCATCGGGGTCCTCACATTTGGGCGATTTGGAAGATTCGTCCACAACGACCACCGTAGGACCTTCATTTCTCCCACTTGGACGTATCTCCAAATCATTGCCCACACTCGTACTATCCTCCATGAATACTACGTCCCTACTTTTTATGATTTTCTTTGTTTGCAAACACATGAGCCTATAGGCTTTGGTGCCTTCACAATAACCGAGAAACAAACATTTGGTACCTTTGGAATCGAGCTTACCCCTTTTTTCGTCCGGCACCATTGCATAGGCAACGCATCCGAACACGCGCATGTGCGCAATGCAAGGCATCCTCCCACTCCACGCTTCTTCGGGCGTAATGGAGTCCAATGCCCTCGTTGGACACCGGTTTCGTGTGTACACCGCATTGGCCACCGCTTCCGCCCAAAATGATTTGTCAAGCTTTTGGGCGTGAAGCATGCTCCTCGCCATCTCCACGATGGTACGGTTGGCACGCTCCGCCACTCCGTTTTGTTGAGGCCGATACGGGGTGGATGTTTCCTTCGCGATGCCGTGGTCCTTCAAAAATTGTTTGAACGCCTTGGAAATGAACTCTCCACCGTTGTCCGACCGAAACGCCTTGATCTTGAGCTCCGATTGCGTTTCGACAAGAGCTTTGAACTCCTTGAACTTCTCGAAACATTCTCCTTTGGTCTTCAACGCGTACAACCATATTTTCCTTGAAAAATCATCGATGAAGGTCACAAAGTACTTTGCGCCGCCCACGGATGTGGTCCTCATGGGGCCACATACGTCGGAGTGCACTATCTCCAAAGGCTTCGTGGCTCGCCTCCCCCCCTCCTTCGGAAATGGTGCCCTATGTTGTTTGCCTTGAATGCATGCTTCACAAACCAAAGAATATGTTGGGCAAGAAATTTTGCCAAGATTCATGCCACTCACCATGGTTTGAAGCGTACGAACGCCCTTCTCGTTCAAATGGCCGAGCCGGCGGTGCCAAAGCTCGAGCCCGCCATCTCCCGTTGGCGATTGCACCAAATTGGCCGCATCCACTCCGTGCACTTTCATGAAGTTCATTTGATACAAATTGCCCTCCCGCGGCGCGATGGCAATGGCTTCGCCGTCGGAAGCTTTAACTATGCATTCATTAAGGTTGAATTGGACCTTCAACCCGCTCGACACGAGTTTGCTCACCGAGAGCAAATTTGCATGCAATTTGGGCACGTGGAGGGCATTCTCAATGCGAATTCTATTCATTTTGCCTCTCGTGACTACTTCCACAACAATAGAACCCATTCCGATTGCCTCCACAACGCTATCGTCACCCAAATGCACGTTACGTGGAGCAATTACCTCATACGTGTCGAATGCGGCTCTATGCGAGGTCATATGCTTCGTTGCGCCCGAATCCATGATCCACTTGCACGCGCTCCTCGAATGTGCTCCGTGTCGCATCGCAAATGCATAGTCGTCATCGTCCTTTGCATTTTTGGCATTCTCCCTCTCTTTGTTCTTCGCCTTGAAACAAAAACGGGCAATGTGGCCCGGTTTTCCGCAATAGAAGCACGTTCGTCCGCCTTGGCCGCCTTGGCGTGGAAATGAATTACCCGCCTTACCTTGTCGTAACATCATTGCGGCATCGTCGCCTTGGGGCTCCTTCTCCTTCCTCTTCGACACTTCGTGCATCAAACGTGCCGTCACGTACTCCATTGTGAGTTCCTTCATCGGCATCGTCTCCAACGCCGTGATCAAGTATTCGTATGAGGCGGGCAAGCTTTCAAGCAACGTCATGACGATGTCCTCGTCCCTCACGGGTACCTCCAAGCACGCGAGTTGGTCCGCAAGCGCCTTGACCTTGTTGATGTGGTCCAAAAGGTCGTCGCTTTCTTGCATCTTGCAAGTGAAGAACTTACGGCGAATGAAAAGGATGTTGGACAAGCTCTTGGTCTCGTGGATGTTGCAAAGCGTCTTCCACGCCTCCGATGGTCCCTTGCAACTTTTGATGTGCGCGAGTTGGTTGTCCGCCAAGTTGAGGCCGATCACGGACATGGCCTTCTTGACGCGCCTTTGGTATTCCTTTTTGACCTTCGGATCCGCATTGGAGGATGGAGCCTCCTCGGATTCGTCAACGATATCCCAAAGGTCCATCGAGGCCAACAACATCTCGATCTTAAACTTCCAAAGGTTGAAGTTCCCCCCATGGAACTTGTCGATGACTCTAGCACTCTCGCCTTCAAGGGATGCCATCTTAGGCTTAAGTAATTGTCGTTACACGCTTAAAACACTCAAATAAGGCACTTTGCTTTCAAATGAGCCCTATTGGTCTCTAAATGTGCCTTTGCACTCTTAACCCGCTCAAGTTAGATCCTTACACCCTCAAATGTGCCTTTGCACTCACAAAACGCTCAAGTAAGATTCTTACGCCCTCAAATGTGTCTTTGCACTCATAATCCGCTCAAGTTAGATCCTTACACCCTCAAATGTGCCTTTG
>CATPCJ010000056.1 GCA_955652915.1 uncultured Bryobacteraceae bacterium | reverse complement strand
GTGCTATGTGTTCCCGCTCGGATGAGGACGATGGATACCAAAACAATCGAAAAGGACTGGCGTGAAATGCACTTCATCCTAGCCAACGCCTGTGACCCGAACGATTCGAACGGCCACCCCAGCGTTCTCAGGGTTCACGGCCGAGGATCCATCAATGTCACTGAGGGACTTATCATCCAGCCGATCGCGTTGACAGAATAATCTCATTTTCAGCAACGAAGTGTTAGGACAATACCGTTTGAGGCCGACGAGCTGGCAGTAGGGGCATGCTACACCTACAAATTCTTCTCCCTCACCTTCCGCACAATCCCCCGCATGATCCGCTCGCTCCAACTTCCGAAGGGCTGATCTGTCGTCAGGTACGTGCGTGCCGCCCCACGTTGCGTTGGTCGATGCCGCCAGCTTGCACCTCAGCTAGTCGGCGGAGGATTTCCTCATCGATCCGCATTTGAAGTTCTTCGAACACCTATCATGCGGTTGCCAGGGGATTCGCGTATTTCAGGCCGGGGAAACGGCTGAAATCGCGATCGTTGCTGCAAAGGATAGCGCCGTGCTCGATCGCCAGCGCGGCCAGATGGGCGTCCATGACGAGAGGCCCGCGAGCTTGGGATTCGGGGAGCAGCTTAGCCAGGATTTTCCAGTTCTGGTCTCCCGCGCTCAGTATGGAGAAGTTCGGCTGCGCGAGCCAGTCGTCCACAATTGAGATTGCTTCAGCCAGGGTGAGCGGGTTCGACTGTATACGGGGATCGGTGCGAATTCGCAGGAACGACAGAACGGATACCCAAGCGACCCGTATCGGACGGTATCCCGAAAAAACGTCTTCCAGCCATATACGCGCAGCCTGATGATGTTCCGAGGACGAATCGTAGGCGTAGATCAAGAGACTCGCATCGATAAGGATCACCGGCGGAGAGGTCCGTCTATCTGATCGAGCAACTCCTCGATGTTGTCGTAGGAAAGACCTGGCCGAAGACCTGCCGGCTTAGCTCTTACTACGAAACGCTTCCTCGCCTTCGCCGGCTCAGTCGTGTTCAGCCCGGTCCGCAGAGCTTCGTTCACGACCTCTTTGAACGGCTTACCTGACTTGCGAACTTGTTCACGCAACTTCGCGGCAATATCGTCGTCCAGGGTGAGCGTGGTGCGCACATCAAGATGTTGACGGCCAGGCATCATGATGTCAAGCTTGTTTCCAGGATTGGCCGCCCCACAAGCGGCTGCTCACACGTGAGCAACCGCGGTGATGCCCATTTTTTCATGAGCTTTCGCGGGCCGAAGGCCCATCCCAACAGGCCAGGAGGCCTGTCCTACTCGCTGTGTGGCAACATCGACATCACGCGCCGGTACTCGCCGTCGGAGTGGATCGACTTCGCCGCGGTCCGGAGTGCCGAGACCACCTGCGGATCGTTCGGATAGCGTTGGGCGACGCGAGTCAGCACGCGGCTCTTTTCACCATCCGACGATATCCGCTCGGCCGAATGAATGATTAACACCACACTTTCCTTCGCCAGCACCGGGCCGTTCAGCGCAGACATCAACACGTGGGCATGCTCGCCATCGGAGCTGATAGTGTTCGCGGCCGCGACCAACGCATCTTCAACACCAGGCTGCTTCGCTGCTGCGTCAACCATAGCTACCAAGACGGCGGCTTTTTCGCCTTCGGACGAGATGTGCGCCGCGGACTTTGCGACTTCGCGCAATGTGTCGGCGTTCCAATCCGCCCTTTTCAGTAATGCCGACAACGTACGATGACGCTCGCCATCGGACGAGATCGTCCCCACGGCTTCGAAGTAAGCCTTGCGAAGCACGCTGTCTTCGACATACGAACCGGCGGCCTCGGTAAGAACCGCACTCTTCTCTCCATCCGAACTTATGTTGGAGACAGACCGCAGAGCGCGAGTCAAAATATCTTTATCGGCGCCATTCTTCTTGATCACCGCCGACAGCACGCGCCGATGTTCTCCCGCCGAACTGATGGAGTCCGCGGTCCGGAAAAAGTTCAACCGCTCGGTATCGTCAGCCAGCCGGAATTCGGCGGCATGCACCAATACCGTCGCCTTTTCGCCGTCCGAGGAAATGCGCTTCGCCGAACGCATAATCAGGGCCAGGGTTTCATGGTCGGCGCCATAGCGCTCCATCACGGAAAGCAACACTCGCCGACGTTCCCCATCTGAACTGATCGAATCGATCGCATCGAAGAAAGACTCGCGAACGGCCGCTGTCTGGTAACGTGGCGCGGCTGTAATCATTAGCGCGGCTTTTTCTCCGTCTGACGAAATCTTGCGGCCAAGCCGCATGGCTTCCCGCAAATCGGCTGCATTGAGATTGCCGTACTCCAACAAGTTTTCCAGGTAAACACGCCGCGAATGATCGCTGTGAATCTTGCTCACCTCGGCGAATACTCCAGCGGGACCTTGCTGGCGAAGGATGCGCTTCACTCGGCCGGGAGCGTCGATCGCGCTCTCCCGAATCGCCTCCGGAAGCACGCGTGCCAGCCACGCGCGTGCGTCGCCATCCAATGTTTTTGAAGTGCCGTCGACGGTGTAGATACGCTCCGTCCCGTTCGCGCCTGGGCGGACCAAATATATGCGAGACGGACCTCCCAACCATTGGTCCAGCCGCTGTTCCAGCCGGAAATATCCGTCGCTGGAGATGCTCTTCACGTCGGCGTCGTTATCCGCGAACTCAACCGTGCCCCGGATTTCGAGGTCCATGTAGTTCAGATTTTCCTGCCACCGCATGTGGTGGGTTTCGGCGGCCGCTGCTGCTGCCAGGCAAAAACCAGCAGTTAACGCGAGAATCGCTGACGTGGGTTTCATGCGGACGACCTCCGGTCCATTTCCAGGTGATACGCTCTGCTTCCGGATTTTGTTCCACGTTAATCCTCGGCTTCGATTCTCCCATCGCGCATTCTCACAATCCGATGGCCATAAGCTGCCGCCTCGGGATTGTGCGTGATCATGAGAATGGTTTGGCCCAGGCGCTGGTTCAAATCGCGAAGCAAACCCAGTACGGCCACGGAGTTCTCGGTGTCCAAGTTGCCCGTGGGTTCGTCCGCCAACAGAATGGCGGGATGATTCACGATGGCGCGGGCTATCGCCACTCGCTGCTGCTCGCCTCCGGAGAGGGCCCGCGGTTTGTGGTCCATCCGTTTGCCAAGGCCGAGTAACTGTAGTATTTCCTCAAACTTAGGATCCAGTGGGCCGTTCTTGTCGGCGATATGACGGGCGATCATGATGTTGTCGCGCGCCGTCAGCGTCGGCAACAGGTTGTATTTTTGAAAAACGAACCCAACCGTGGTCTTGCGCAGCTCCGTGCGCTGGACGTCGGTCAATCCCAGCAGATCGTGACCAGCCAGATGGATGCTGCCGGCGGTGGGCGGCGTCAATCCGCCGACGATGTTGAATAGCGTCGATTTTCCGGAGCCGGACGGACCCACGATGGACACAAACTCGCCGGCCTGGACATCCAGATCCACCCCCCGCAAGGCGTGAACTTCCACTTCGCCCGCACGATAGGTTTTACGCAAGCCGTGTATAGATATGATCGGCCGATCACTCATACGCGAGCGCTTCGATGGCGTCCTGCCGCGCGGCTTTCAAACCCGGATAAATTGCGCCGAGCATGGAACCCACCAGCGCGATGCCGGCGGTGATCGGCCACCAATCGTAGACGATGGCTTGGATTAGTGCTCCCTTGATCACTTGATTAATCGTGAAGCGTGTAACATAGGCCATCAGGATGCCGAGTATCGAACCGGCGATCGCCAGCAGCACAGTCTCACGCAGAAGGATATTCAAAATGTATTGCGGCGAAGCACCCAACGCCTTCAAAACCCCAATCTCGCGAGTGCGTTCCAGCACCGCGGTGTACATCGAAAGAAACACCACCAGGAATCCAACCAGTACACCCAGCGCGATGACCACCCAGATGAATTCTTTCAGCATCGGGACACTGCCAACCGAGTATAGCGATGCGTACTCTTCCATGGACCGGATCTGATAATCCTTGAGCTTCTGTTTCAGGCTCGCGATCACTTCTCTGGTTCTGGCCGGGTCGTCCAGCTTCACGTAAATCACGCTGATTTTGCCGGTGTTGGCGGTGAGGTCTTGCAATGTATCCAGCGGGACTACCAGGCGAGCAAGCATCCCTGTTTCATAGATGCCGCTGAGACGCCATGGACGGTTCAAGATCGGCACCTTATCCCCTACATGCAGTTTGTGTTCGGACGCATAATAACTGTCCACCATTACATCGCCGGGATTCTGAAACGGACCGCCTCGTTCGAACTTAAATCCGCCATTGAGCTTGTTGAATTGCGTCAGGTCCAGGCCAGTCACGTAGCTGAACATGTCGGTGCCGTGCAAGAGAACGCCTGCGGCGGCGGTGACATGCGGCTCCTTTTCGATGACCGCCGGAATCAGTTTCGCAGGCATACTGACACTGAACGTAATCACGGAATTACTTGGAGCGCGGATTATGATATCGGCTCCCACGCCTTTCGCGCGGCGAGCCTGCTCGTTCACCATCCCCGCGCCCAAGCCGACCAGGGTGAGGACCATGGTGACCTGAATGCTGATGGCGACGATGCTGAGCAGCGTTCGAACCGGCCGGTGCTTCAGGTTCTCGACAACCAGTTTATTGATCAAGCTACTTGTAGGATACGATTACGCGCTGCGGCAAGGGCGATAGCTCGCGCATTTCGCTGCGCGCAAAGCCGGCGTTGCGAAACATCGCATCGTATTCCGCGAAGGTGAAGGCATCGCCGTGAGCGGTGGTGCCCAGCATCATCATGGCGAACGATGCTTCCGTCGGCGGCGACACACGATCCTCGTTCGGAATGAACTCCAGCGTTACCGCGCGGCCACCCGGCGCCAGTGCCGCATGCACTTTACGCAGCAGGGCTTCATTCGTCCGGACATCGAAGTGGTGCAGGAAATTCGTGACCAACACGATGTTGTAGCCAGTTCCGAAGTCTACGTCGAACGCGCTGCCGATGAGCTTCGAAAAGCGGCTGGCGACGCCGGCCTTCTGGGCGTTCTCTTGGGCGACTTGGAGCACCGCCTCCCAATCGAGGGCCACGATTTCCGCGTTGGGATTGTGTTTTGCAATAGCGATGCCAAATAGTCCGTGCCCGGCCGCGATGTCCAGGACCTTCCACTTTTGGCCGGCATCGGCGTCAACCATTTTCGCGATCAACTCCGACGGCATGAACATGAGTGGCGCCATGGAGCGAGCGAAATTCACCCATATTGGATTATCCGGGCTCACGGTGCCCTCGTCTCCCATAAGAGTCCCGCCTTTGCGCACGACGCCAGCGAGGTCGTTGAAGGCGCCACTATCTTTGCCGAGCAGGCCCAGAAAATCCGTCACTGTGCCCATGTAAGCAGGCGATTTGCGGTCGAGGAAAAAAGACGAATCGGCCGTCAGGCTATATACATTTTCCTGTTTGGTGAGAAAGCCCGCGATCACCATAAAATCGCACAGTACCCGAGTACCTTTTTCCGAAGCTTGAATTCGGGAGGCCACCTCCGGGACTGTCTTCTTTCCCTCCCCGATGGCCGTAAAGAGATCCAATTGAATCGCGGCGTGTAAAGCTGCTGTACGCTGATAGGCATTCAGCGTGTCGAAAATGAGAAAAGGCGACGGTGGTTGAGGTTGTGATGTTGCCGACATGCAACTATGATAACGGCACGGCAACCGGAGTCTGGCGGCGGAATTGCAATACGGCGCACAGCAAGATGCCGACCAGCGCCAACGCCATTCCTGTAAATACGCTGCCCGGCCGGTAACGCATTACGACTTCGTGTTGGCCGGCGTCCACGACAACGCCGCGGATAACATCGTAGGCCGCATAAATTTGCGTGGGCTTTCCATCCACGAACGCTTTCCATCCCAGGAACCACGCATCCGCCAGTACCACCATCGATTTGCATGACGCATTCGCGTGCAACGTGACGCTTGTGGTGCGTTTGCGCACAATTTGAACATCTCCACCGTCGCAATTTTCAAGAACAGGTGGCGCACCCTGCACGACAACCGTTCTCCGCAGATCCGTGGCCGGATTCATAACGGCGATACGAACGGCCACCTCATCCGCTGCTCCAATGGCTGCGTGAACCATTCGGGCGCGGGGGAACGCGCGAGGGTTCGCGAAGATCTTGAGACCGCTATTGCCCTGGAATAATTGTGCTTGATCGGGTCTGGCCGGGGCGGGCCCAATTGCGTAGTTGATCGCATACAGCATGCGGTAGGGCGGCTCGCCTGCCGTTAACCAAAGCGACTTCGACAGGCCCGGTTGAAATCCGCCGAATTGATCGACACCGAACCAATCGCCGAAGTTGTAGGGGATATCCTTGTGTTCCATTTCAACGCGCGGGAAATCCGTCCGCTGCTTCAAGAAGGCAGCGAGATTGCGGTGCTCGTCCAACTTTCGCAGAGTTATGGCTGTTTCAAATGTTCGGAGACTGTAATTACTGACGTTGTTCAACTCGAATAACAGCAGCAGAATGGTCAGCACGCCGGCGGCTGTGCCGGATAGCGAGGAGCGTCTCCGCAGCATCAGAATTCCGGCCAGCGTTAGTG
>CATPCJ010000055.1 GCA_955652915.1 uncultured Bryobacteraceae bacterium | reverse complement strand
TGGGAAGGAGCAGCGGATGGCCGACTAAATCCCTGGGTGTGACGTATTTCTTGCCGGAGAGCGGGTGTTTCCCGGGCAGCAGCAAGACGATCTCGTCGGAATGGATCCGGGCCACTTGGAGCTTTTTCTCGTGGGCGGGAAGCTGGGTGATGCCGAAGTCGGCCAAGTTGTCGAGAACGGCGTCGACCACGCGCGAGCCGTAAGAGCGATCCACGGACAATTGCACGTTCGGAAACTGCTTCTTGTATTCGGAAAAAACCACTGGTAATACGTAGATGCAAGTGGCCTCGTTGGCCGCGATTACCAGTTCGCCGCGAGGAACCATTTCCAGCTCGTTGATGGCATCCTGCGCGCGCCGCCGCATGTCCAGGATTTTCTCCGCGTGCTCCGCCAAGATCCGGCCGGCGGTGGTGAGGGCGATTTTAGTGCCGAGGCGCTCGAATAAAGTGGTGTTCAGCTCCTGCTCGAGTTGCCGCACCTGCGCGCTGATCGCCGGCTGGGTGCGATAGCACGTCTGGGCCGCTTTTGAAAAACTCTTCAAGCGGACGATTTCGAGAAAAGTGTGCAACTGATCGAGATCCATGGGAACCCCCGGACCAAAAACTGTCGACCGATGGGACGGTTGAGATCATTGTAACAGGGCGATGTCGAGTGAGCGACGGTGCTTTGGTTTCCGCCCGCGCGGGGGGAGACGCCTCCCTTACACGGGGTTGGTTTGCGCGGCTAGGACCTGGCTCCGTAAAGCTTCTACAATGTCATCGAGTCTGACAGGCTTTGGAATATAGCTGTCCATTCCGGCGGCAAGGCACTGTTCCTTGGAAGTTACACTGGCCTCGGCGGTCATCGCGACAATGGGGACGTGACGGTCCTTCCCTTCGCGCCGCCGGATCTCGGCCGTGGCTTCATAGCCGTTCATTTCCGGCATCTGACAATCCATGAAAACAAGATCGTAAGGCATCATCTCCAGCATTTCGATGGCTTCGCGCCCGTTGCCGGCCACGTCCGCGCGTAGTCCCAGCCGTTCGAGCAGCCGCGAAGCAACTTTCTGATTGACGATATTGTCCTCCACCACCAACACGCGGATCGACAATCCCGCGAACTTACCGGCCAAGGTTGGCCTGCCGGCGGTGCTCGTGCTGGTGCGGCTCAGAATTTCCCGATCGAGCGACGTCCTTTCCAGGTGTCTCGACCACGTACTCACCAGCGTGTTCAGCAACTGCGAGTTTCGCACCGGCTTCACCAGGCACGCGTCGATACTTGCACCCTCCAGCCGCCGCACCTCGCCCCAATTTCCGATGGACGTCAGCATTACAATTACACAACCACAGATCCGCGGGTCGGACTTGATGGCGGCGGCGAGCATCGCTCCGTCCATGCTGGGCATCTGGAAATCGGCGACCACAATCTGGTAAGGATCCCCGGACCGGTACGCGGCCCGCATGGCTTCCAGGGCGCATTCACCGGAAGCGAAACTGCCGTTGCGCATGCCCCAGCCGGTCACCTGCTCGTGAACCACTCGCCGATTCACTTCTATGTCGTCGACAATCAGCACGCGCAAATCACGCAAGTCGGTAACCGGAATCGCGGGCGGCTGATCGTCCAAAGGCATCGGCAGCGTGAACCAAAACGTGGAGCCCTCGCCCGCTTTACTCCGAAGACCGATGGCGCCGCCCATGAGCTGGATCAGTTGCTTCGAAATAGCCAGTCCCAATCCCGTGCCACCGTACCGCCGGGTAGTAGAGGTGTCGGCCTGCGTGAATTTCTGAAACAAAGTATCGATCTTGTTTTGCGGAATCCCTATGCCCGTGTCACTTACTGAAACACGCATCTGCGCGAGCTGCTGGTCCTGGCCGATACTCTCCACGACGATGAGCACGTGACCTTTTTGCGTGAATTTCACGGCGTTGCCGACCAGGTTGGTCACCACTTGCCGGATTCGGCCCGCGTCGCCTATGAAGTGGCTGGGAACACCGGGAGGGTATTGCAGCACGATGTCCAAGGTCTTTTCTTCCGCCCTGGGGGCGAGCATTTCGGCCACTTCCTCGATGACCAGGCGCAGGTCGAAAGAAAACGATTCGATGGAGAGCCTGCCGGATTCGATCTTGGAGAAATCCAGGATGTCGTTGATCACCACCATCAGCGCTTCGCCGGATCTGCGGACGATATCGGCGTACTCACGCTGCTCGGGAGTAAGTTCGGTGTCGAGCAGCAAGCCCGTCATGCCGATCACCCCGTTCATCGGAGTGCGGATTTCGTGACTCATATTTGCCAGGAAGTCACTCTTGGCGAGGCTGGCGGCCTCGGCTTGTTTGCGCGCGATCCGCAGCCGCAATGCGAGCCACAGCATGCCGGCGAGGACCACTCCCAAGACGCCCAGGCCGGCCAGCAGCATCCGGGAGTTACTGCGGGCGTCGCCGTATTGGAAGATAGTGCTGGCTTCGGTGCCGAGACTGGTGTGATAGCGAAAATCGATGGTGGCGAGCGAGCCGTCGGAGGCCATGACGCCGATCTCCTCCCGCAGCAGGTCGGCCACGAGCTTTGCCTCGCGGTCCTTCTTATTGGCGCCGATACCGAACCAAAAAGTTGTTTCGGGGATCGGAACAGTCTTGAGGAGGCCTCGCCGGCACTCCGTTGGGCCGGCATTCAGGAGTGAACTTTGGGCCAGAATTCCGGCGTCGGCCTCGCCGCTGCATACCGATTCCATGACTTCGGCCAGGCTCGACTTGCTCAAGATCTTCGCGCTGCTAAAGTACTTGTGCGCGATACGGGCATCCAGGTTGATTTTGCTGACGGCCAGAACTCTCGATCCGAAGGCGGCCGGCGATTTCATAGGCAGCGACTCTGGAAAAACCATGACGTAGGTCATCTTCAACCACGGCGCGGTGATATGCAGGTACCGGCGACGCTCCGGCAAGTCGCCCAATACCGGCCAGAGATCCACTGCGCCCGAGGACAACGCCGCCTCCGGGCCTTGCGTCGAATAGACCCACTCCAGGTTTATATGTATCCGCCGCGCCGCGTCCTGAACGATATCGACCGCCGGACCAGTGGCCTTGCCATGCCCGTCAGGGTAATGATAGGGCAACGAATTCTGAAAGCCGATCTTGATGGTCCGATGTAACGCCGCGGTAGGGGTAACGAAATACAAACCGAGCGACGCTACCACACAAGTAACTGCAACGACGAGAATTAGGCGACGCTGGCCCGACGTCGGCATGTGAGGCGCGCGTGGCACATTTATCCCCTTATTCGTCCACACAAGCGCTTATCGGCACTTTGAGTGGATTTGCTTAACACCTTCTTTACAACCGGATTAGGCCGGCCCTGCCACCACGGGTTCGTGTTTAACCGGAAAGTTCACCGATCGAGCCAGTGCACAGACGGCATGAGCTCGATCGTGAAGTGCGCGAGCTTCGACGGCACGGGCAAGGTCGGTGATAGCCATGACCGGGTGGAGCGTTACGGCGGTGAACTGAGCTGATCCGTCCGCATTTTCCGTCATAAATCCGAGCGCTTGGTCTGAATAATCGGTAATCACGATGCCGGCATCCGCGCAGAGATGGAGAACCCAAAGCATGTGGCAGGCCGACAGGGCGGCCAGCAGCAGCTCTTCCGGATTGTAACGGGTGGCGTCGCCGCGAAAAAGTGGATCGGACGAACCCATGATGGGAGCCTGTTTCTTCGGACTCGATATTTCGTGGTTGCGGCTGTATGCCGAATACTGGCTGGTTCCCGGGCCAAGGTTACCGGTCCATTTCGTCAAAACCTGGTACTGATGTTCCTTCGACATATTTCCTTATTCTGCGGTACTCCCTTGTCCTGCCAATACTTAGGAGAGATTAGTCAATCCCAATAAGCAATAGTACGGCTGGCTGGAAGCGGGCTAGCCTGCCACACTCTATCCATGCTATCTCGGGCGGGGGATTGGGGGTTACTGGCGGTCCTCCTGCCATTGCTCGCCTTCACCATAGTGTGCACGCTCAAGTTCAGCCGCAACCGAAAATTGCGAATACGAAGCCACCGGATCGCGGAGCGGCTGCTGAATCGGGATTAGGGAAAACGAACCCAACCGATTGGTTCATGGATGCCAGTGGTATTTTTGCAAAACGAACCCAATCTCTTTCCAGATAGGCGCGGCCCTGTCCTGCTTTGACTGTACCAGCGGGTGGTGAGGTTTGAAGGGCCGGGGTCGGGTAAATGATGGGAAGGATTGGGAAGAAGTTTATAGAACCGCTGTGACCCGCGATTTCGGCGCTGCGCGCCGACACTGGAGGGGATGAAAACGCTTCGCTGCACGGCGTGAGGTGCGAGTACGGCAAGGCCGTTCGATGGAACTTATTAAGCATGGTGGTTCGAGGGCTCGTTTTCTAACGACTCACCGCGCCCCGCTACGCGCGTCCACCGCGACGGATGAAAAATGGCCGCTCTATAGTCAGCGATTCGGTTTGGCTGGCAGCCAGGACCAAAACACGGAAGTTATTGCTAGGCCAGGAGATTTAATCCGCTATTCTTCGTAGGACTGGCGCAGGAAGTAGAACTGTACAAAACGTACCAGGACAAGATCGGCGGCTGCGACCGAGGGTTGCAATCCTTACTCCGGACGATGCCACCAAAAGTGGATCTGCAAAGCTCAGCCATGGGGACCGCGCCCCAAGCGCAAGAGAGCGCGTGGGAATGCTCCCAAATTCGATTTGCGAACCGAGTTGTATCGGATTACAGGAATCGACTGGACGCAAGTGGATGGCATCCGGCTTCTTTTTCAAACGCGCTGGAAAGTGCGGACGCCACGTTAAGTTAGCGCTTATGGGGGCCCCGGTCCGCAGCGCCCCCCCGATTGCGCGGCCAGGGGGTCGCCCGCGGACGGGGGCGTCCGCCCTACAAAGACCGCTTCAGGGGAACTTGTGGCACTGCTTTTCGTATAGAATGTCGGAGAGGCCGAGGAGGCTACACATGGCTCAGCATGTAAAGATCATAGGAATTCTCCACATCGTTTTTGGAGGGCTCGCGATTTTGGGTGGGGTCATCGCCCTGATAGTGCTGGGAGGAATCGCCGGCGTGGTAGGAAGTACGGCGCATTCGTCCGATGACTACGTGGCGGCGCCAATCCTGGGCGGCATTGGCGGCATAGTATTCATAGTCTGTCTGATCCTCGGCTTGCCTGGAGTAATCGGTGGCATTGGGCTCATTCAATTCAAGCCATGGGCGCGGATCGTGATCATAGTGCTGTCTGTTCTGGACCTGTTCAATATCCCGTTCGGGACCGCGCTGGGCATTTACGGGCTGTGGGCATTGTTGAACAGTGAAACTGAGCGGATGTTCTCAAGTCAGACGTTGCCACTCATGCCGCGGGTTTAGCGGCCGCTTCTTCAGCCCCGATGGATCCGTGCGGTCGGCGGTGCGGCGCATCCAATCTTTGAGCAGCGCTCTCAGTGCATCGCGCTTCAATTCTTGCGCGGTGTCCTGCGCCAGATTTTCCATCTCGTAAGGATCCGTGCCCAGATTGTAGAGGTGGGTGACATTCAAATCGCGGTCGACCACCAGTTTGTCCAGGGCCCGTACAACCATTCGCCATTCCGCCGTGGCGCCGAGTTTCCCCAAACAATAGACGGATTCCGGATGCGGGCCTTGGCCGCTGGCGAGCAACGCCGAAAGATCCTGCCCCTGCGTCCCATCCGGACTGGGAACACCGCACAGGCCAAGCAGAGTGGGCATGAGATCGACATTCGAAAGCGGGAATTCGTGCCTGCGTCCAGCTTCCATCCGGCGCGGATAGCGAACCATCAGGGGCACCCGCAGGGATTCCTCGAACGGGACGTTTGCACCTTCCAGGCCATGCGATCCGAGCATGTCTCCATAGTCTGACGTGAATACCACGATAGTGTCTTCGGCCAAATGCTGTTCGTCGATGGCGCGCATCAGTCTGCCAGCCTGGTAGTCGATGGAGGAACAAAGTGCGTAGTAGCCGGCCAGATTGGCGGTGTCGTAACCCAATGGCACGTTAGCGCGAAGCTGGACGGCGCCGGGCTGGGGAATTCGGGGCCGATGTGGAGGCGATCCCCATGCCAGGAATAGGCAGAACGGATTCTGCCTATTCTGTTTGACAAAGTCGATTGCCAAGCCTGTCTGATAATCCGGAGCGACCCCTGCGGCAGCCCAGTATTCAAATCCGTGGCGTCGAGGTCCGGGTGGCACCAACTCGGGGTCTTGGGGGCCATCGAGACGCCATTGGCCGATGAAGCCTGTTTCGTATCCGGCGGCTTTCAGTTGTTCCGCGATCGACGGCTGATCCGCCGCCAAGCGGACATGGTCGCGTGTCACTCCGCTGGCATATGGGTAGCGGCCGGTAATCAAAGCCGCGCGTGACGGACTGCTTGCCGGGCATGCGGAATACAGGCGATTAAACCGGGCCCCTTGTCTGGCTAACAGCTCCAGGTTGGGCGTACGAAGATCGGAATCCCCGTCTGTCTCCAGAGCTTGTGCGCGCCACCCGTTGGCAAGCAGGAAAAGTACGTTGGGCTTTCGCGGCGGAGCCGGTAATGCCACGCGTCCGGCCGCCAGGGCGGCTGCGGTTTTCAGAAATTCCCGGCGCCACATTGTTGCTTTATAGGTAGCATAACGGTTGAGGTCAAGCGGCATTTGAGCCGACGTCTCAGCGGACGTGGGGCGGCCTATCCAGACGCCGCTGAAAAAATACTCGTGGAAGACGCTTGCTTACGCGCGCGGTTCCGTAAGTGTTGCGGTATCAGCCGCCGCTTTCAGAACCTCGACCGTTGGCCTGAGGCGCTCTCAATGGGCGACCTTGTCCGCTGGCAAGCTGAGGTTTTACAAGTGCCCCCCGCCAAGGGAGCGGCTGTGAGGATTTTTCAGCAGCGCCTATCCAGGCTGGAGACCCGCTTTCCAGCGAGTCTGGCGGGCTAAAAGCCGGATGCGGGCAGGATTGCCCGCTCCACAATCGGTTTGTAAAAAATTACAATGACAGGACACACTAGACCACACTACTTACGTTATACTCGTCCCGTGTCGAACAGTCGTGAAATACTCGCGCTCTGGTTACTGGCCGCGGTTGTAGCGGTTCCCGCGGCGGCGCAATCGAAACCGGAATACGAAGTTTACGCGATTCGCTATGCTACGATTCCGGATTTTCCGGTAGCGTCTTTAGTCGCCGGCGCCGATCGCGCGCGTAAGCTGGACATCGCCATGATGGTGTGGCTGGTCCGCGGAAACGGCCGGAATATTCTGGTTGACTCCGGCTTCTATCACGAGCAATTCTTCCGCCAATGGCACGTCACCGATTTCGTCAAACCGTCGGATGCCCTCTCGCGAGTGGGACTGAAAGCCGACGATATCACCGACGTGATCATCACCCATATGCACTGGGACCACGCCGATGGAATGGACCTGTTCCCCAAGGCGCGCATCTGGCTTCAGAGAGATGAACTTCAGTATTACGCCGGAGAGGCCTGGCAGTCGCGCACCACGCACGGAGGAATCGATCCGGACGATGTGATCCAGGTTGTGAAGTTGAATACGCAAGGCCGCGTGGGGCTAGTGAACGGAGACGCGCAAGAGATTCTTCCGGGCATCACTTGCTATACCGGAGGACGGCATACGTACGCGTCACAATTCGCCGGCGTGAACACTAAGGCAGGGGTCGTGGTATTGGCCAGCGACAACATGTATCTCTACGAGAACCTGGAAAAACATGCGCCCATCGCCGCCACGTTGGATGCCGCATCGAACCTGCGCGCGCAGGATCGCATGAAACAACTGGCCGCCGGCCCGAAATTAATAATTCCGGGGCACGACCCGGCGGTGATGACGAATTTCCCGAACCCGAATCCGGGAGTTGCGAAAATACAGTAGCGTTACCTGCCCCGCACCGAATCCCGCACATCATCCCGCGCCTTTTTCAGATCGCGATCCGCTTGGCGCGCGGCGTCCCGCATTTCGCGCTTCGCGTCCTCCAGGCTCTGACGCATTTCCTCTTTGGCCTTGCGAAGGTTTTCGCGAGCCTCGCGCCGCGCGTCCTCCACTTCCTTGCGCACCTCGCGCTGAGTGCTTCGAATCTCCTGGCGCGCGTCACGAAAATCATCGCGGCGGCAGCCCGCCAGCGAAAGGGCCAGAACCAGCATCGCTAATGCGCACGACTTGGACATAGACGCTCCTACTACGATCTTACGCTCCCAGCTACTTAGAAGTTTCGCCCAAAATGTGGCAATTTGCCCGATTGCGCCGTCTAACCGTCAGTCCCATGCTGAAACCAGTGTCTTCCACAATCCAGCGCATGTGCTTCATCGCGGCGTTGTTCGCGGTGACGCTCTACGGACAGCCGTCGGTGCTGACCTGGCACAACGACAACGCGCGCACCGGCCAAAACCTGCAAGAGAGCACGCTAACGCCGGACAACGTAAACCCGGCGATGTTTGGGAGGTTGTTCACCCTAACGGTGGACGGCAAAGTGGATGCGCAGCCCCTCTACGTGCCTGCTCTCACGATTCCGGGGCAGGGGGTCCACAACGTCTTATTTGTTGTAACCGAACACGACAGCGCGTATGCGTTCGATGCCGACACGGCATCCCAGCTCTGGCATGTTTCGCTGCTTGGCTCCGGCGAAACGCCATCCGACAATCGCGGTTGCGGCCAGGTAACTCCCGAAATCGGCGCCACGGCGACGCCTGCCATCGATACGCAGATTGGTCCGCACGGAACGATGTACGTGGTGGGCATGTCCAAGGACGCTTCCGCAAACTATCACCACCGGCTGCATGCGCTGGACGTGACGACGGGGGGCGAACAATTCGGCGGTCCAGTGGAAATACACGCCACGTATCCCGGCGCCGGAGTCGAGAACACGTTCCAGCCCAAGCAGCATAAAGAGCGGCCTGGTTTGTTGCTCGCGAACGGATTGGTCTATACCACATGGTCTTCGCACTGCGATATCTTCCCGTACACAGCCTGGGTCATTTCGTACAGCGAGACCACGCTGGCGCAGGTGAACGTATTGAATCTCACGCCCAACGGCAACGACGGCGCCATGTGGGCGGCAGGCGCGGGTCCGGCGGCGGACAGCTCAGGAAATGTGTATGTGCTGACAGGTAACGGAACGTTCGATACGACCCTCAACGCCGGTGGATTTCCTTCCAGCGGCGATTACGGCAACGCCTTCGTAAAAATGTCCACTGGCGGCGGAAGTCTCGCGGTCGCGGATTACTTCACGATGTCGAATACGGCGTCGGAATCGGGAGCGGATCAGGATCTGGGGTCCGGAGGCTTGATTATTCTTCCGCCGCTGAATGACGCGCAGGGTCATCCGCGCTCGCTGGCCGTGGGTGCGGGCAAAGATCAACATATATACGTCGTCGATCGCAACAATCTCGGAAAATTCAATTCCGGGACCAATGCCATCTATCAGGACTTGCAAGGGGCGCTGTCCGGAGGAGTCTTTTCCACGCCCGCCTGGTTCAACGGCAAGCTCTACTATGGCGCGGTCGGCGACAGGCTGAAGGCGTTTACATTTACCGCAGGCGCATTCCCGGGCGCTCCGTCATCGCAGACCGCCACTTCGTTTGGATATCCAGGAACCACGCCGTCAATCTCCGCAAACGGCGCCTCGAACGCAATCGCATGGGCGGCCGAAAACACCGGGACGGCTGTCCTGCATGCTTACGACGCCACCGATCTTTCGAAAGAGCTCTATAACAGCAACCAGGCGGCGAATGGCCGCGATCATTTCGGCAGCGGCAATAAGTTCATCGTGCCCACCATCGCGAACGGAAAAGTGTATGTGGGCACGACAAACGGCGTGGGCGTGTTCGGACTGCTGTGCACTTACTCATTGAGCGCGGCGGGCGCCAATGCCGGCGCGGCGGGTGGCACTCAGTCCGTCAACGTCATCGCGACCAGCGGCTGCGCCTGGACGGCGGTCAGCGATTCGAGCTTCCTTTCGATTAGCGGCGGGGCGTCCGGAAGCGGGAATGGAACTGTCTCCTATCAAGTGACGGCCAACTCAGGCGCGGGGCGATCC
Source organism: uncultured Bryobacteraceae bacterium (assembly GCA_955652915.1). GTDB lineage: Bacteria > Acidobacteriota > Terriglobia > Bryobacterales > Bryobacteraceae > Palsa-89. Next base: position 6,574 of record CATPCJ010000055.1, on the reverse strand, counting down.
GGCACTTTGACCATCGCCGGCCAGACATTTACCGTGATGCAGGCGGGCGTTTCCGGGCCCACCCTAACGATCTCGAAATCACATACAGGAAACTTTAGTCAGGGACAAACAAACGCGCAGTACAGCGTTACAGTTACTAACTCAGGGGCCGGCTCGACTAACGGCGGCGCAGTAAGTGTCACCGATACCGTGTCCGGCGGTCTGGCGCTGGTTTCCATGGCCGGGACGGGCTGGGTCTGTAACGCAAACACCTGTACCAGAAGCGACGTGCTGGCGGCTGGCTCCAGTTACTCTCCACTTACAGTGACGGTAAACGTCGCGGCAGGCGCGATCTCGCCGCAAGTGAATCAAGCCAGCGTTTCGGGTGGCGGGTCCGCGGGCGCGTCCACGAGCGACTCAACCAATATCGTGGTGAATCAACCTCGGTTGAACCTGAGCATCAGCTCGCTGAATTTCGGATTCAACGCGTCGCGGATCACCGGCGCGCAACCGGTGACGGTGTCGTTCACAGGTGGACTCGGGGTGAACTGGACGGCTTCGTCGAATCAATCCAATATCACGGTAAGCCCGGCGGGCGGCGCGGGCAGTGGAGTTTTCCAAATCACGGCCTCCGCGGGGTCCAGCGGCACGGTGACCGTCGCCGCGCCGGGCGCCACCAATTCTCCACAGCAGATTCAGGTGAACGTAGCCGATGCCGGGGCCGATGTTCCTTTCGGGAGCTTCGATACTCCGGCGAACAATAGCAGCGGGATCGCCGGCGCCATTGGGGTTACCGGGTGGGCGCTGGATCCGGTGGACGTGGCTAAAGTGGATATCTGGCGCGACCCGATCGGCAATGAGCCTACGTCGTCGAATGGGCTGGTGTTTATCGGGGATGCAGTATTCGTCGCCGATGCCCGTCCCGATGTGGAAGCAACCTTTCCCGCCGCGCCGAGAAATAATCGAGCCGGTTGGGGTTACCAGTTACTAACTTCGCTGCTACCGAATAACGGAGGCTCGCCCGGACTTGGAAACGGGACTTACAACCTGCATGCAATCGCACACAACACCGCCGGCATAACCGTTGACCTGGGGACCCGCACCATCGGGGCCGACAATGCTCACGCGGCGAAACCATTCGGGACCATCGACACGCCCGGGCAGGGCAGCACAATATCCGGAAATGCATTTGTGAATTTCGGTTGGGTGTTGACGCAGAACCCTTTGATTATTCCGACCGATGGATCCACTATCACGGTAATGGTGGATGGCCAAACGCTGGGACATCCGGTGTACAACCAGTTCCGCAGCGACGTCGCAAGCGCTTTTCCGGGACGGGCGAACAGCGGCGGCGCAGTGGGTTATTTTGTCCTGGACACGACAAAGCTAAGCAACGGCGTTCACAGCATACAATGGATCGTGTCCGACAGTGCAGGCCACGCTGACGGCATCGGCAGCCGCTTCTTCAACGTTCTGAATAGCGGTGGAGCGGCAGGGATTACGGCGCCGGAACAAGATGCTCAACTTAGGTTGCCCTCGACGGTTACGCTTGAGGCGGAAGCCGATGACATGGGCCGTATCGAATTGCCTGTCGGGGCCAGCAGCGGTTACATGCGCGTGAATGGCGAGCGGCGACCGTTGCCGGCAGGATCAAGTTTATCGGATGGCGTGTTCTACTGGCACGCTGGCCCCGGATTCCGCGGAGGTTATGAACTGGTATTCGAGCGGCCGGATGGGAGCTCGGTAGTTGCGCATATACGCGCCGGCCGCTAGAAGGAGAGCACTCCCTTACGGTCGTGCCTCTGAAACGGCGCACCGCGACTGGCTAATTGTTTTATTAGAAGGACGGTGGCTGGCGGTAGGGTACAGAGCACTGCGAAAAATAAGATGTAGAGGAGCGGGAGAGGTCCCGGGCAGAGAGTGCTTAGGATTGAGTCGCGCTGTGCTGCGTCGTGGGTGTACCACACTAACAATTGTTTCGGTTTGGCGTGTGGATCTTCAAAGCCGCCATACAAGGGGACAAGCTTTGCTAACCAACTTGCTGCTGCTACATAGGCCCAGAGGAGCACGGTTGCTATTGCTATCCAACGTCCCGCACCATTCCATCGTGATAGTCCCAGGAAGCAGAGCAGTACCATGGGAGCCAACAGAATTTGCATGTACCAGGGCATCGCGGCGGTTATCGCGCCCTTGGTGGCGGCGAAGAATATCGCCGTGACCAGTGCCAGTCCGATGCAGCTTAGCGCGATACCCACCAGCGTGACTTGCTCCGCTATCGTTCGCCGAAAGCGAAGGGCGTAAAGTATCCCGGCAAGTGCCACCAGCGCGAGGATGACGTTTAGCGTCGATGCGGAGAACGTCGTGAAGGAATTGTTGCCGGTCCAAAGCGCCGTATGGGCCATGGCTGCGATGCTGGCGCGCCACGGAATCGCAACGGTGGCACGAGCTAGCTCTGCCGGCCCGATGCCCGACGTGGTGTCGACGGTCCCGGTGATGTTGTGATAGAGAAGTACGTTGCGCAGATACCACGGTCCGGCTAGAACGGCCAAGATCCCCGCCGTAAGAAAGGCCCTTCGGATCCAGAGGACGAACGGCCCGGCAAAAACTAGCGGTAGAAATACCAGAAGTGAAGCTTTGATCAGCAAACCTAGCGCCATGACGACGGCGGCGACGGCCGTTCGCCGGTACGCCGGCGCTTCACACGAATCGATCACGGCGTTTAGGAAAAACACTGTCCATGGAATGAGCAGCGCATCGTTCGCGATGTGGCAAGTTGCGCCATAGAGCATCTGGCAACTGAAAATGACAAACAGGGCGGCTGATTCCATTACGCCTGTGAGACCCAGCCGGCGTGCCAGTCCGCGTGTACCAATCCAGAGTAAGATCATCGTGCCGATCCCTAGGAGCAGCCGCAACGTCAGGACGCGTCTGGAGAGGGAGGCGGAGGAGGTCAGGAAATCGAAGGGAGCCAACACCAAATACGTTAGCGGCGATTGTTTCGCTTCGTAGTTGTCGCGGGGCGAGGGTTCACGCCGCAGGGTGGAGGGAATCGAATCGAGAGAGCGCCGCCGCGCGATACGCTGCTCTTCGGGCAGCCGGAAGTAATCTTCAAATTTCGTGGATGGCCGCTGAAAGTACGGCTGTAAGAAGTGGCTGACTGCGACATAATCGAGGGAGTTCCACAGCTCGCGCGAGAGCGGGGTTTTTCCGGTTACGGGAATGCTCCACGTAGTGGAAACATGTTGCACGTAGCCGTAATGATAAAGTTCGTCAAAGCCCTCCCAGAGAGGCAGCAACGCGCAATAGAAGGCGGCGCTGAATAGCCCGTACGCGAGAACTACTGCGCGTGTGTTAATCGTGCGACGAGTTCCTCCACGACTGAGTCGGCTTTGTCCTCGATCTCGGCTTTGGTCTGATCCTGAATTGGATGGGAAACATACACCGCGTCAAATTGCGGACGGCCGAGTGCAGCCGCTTGAGCTCGCGCAGCGGTCCTGAATTCGTGCGTCGCCACCGCGACCGAAGCGATGCCTAGGCTTTCCAGCTTCAACGTATCGTGCAAACTGCACGTGGTGCAGGACCCTCAATCGGCCAACGCCTCGATCACGGCATCCGCGCTGCGAATTTTCTCTAGAACACCTTGTGGCGCGGGCTTGGCGAACGTTGGTTTCATTTCGCGGAGCACGCCCGCTACTCCGTGCCGCTCTTTGAGCAGGTGCTCGATGCGGTCCAGGAAAACGTTGCCGCCCGGCTTGCTGATATCCAGCAGAGCGATCGTCTTGCCATGCAATGCCGCAAGGCGGGGCGCGGGAGTTGCGGGCTGGGCTAACGTCTCATTCAGAGGATTCACTAACGTGATTGGCATATTGTTCCTCAAATCGGATAAGTCACCATCTGGCTGCCGCGCGCGCCGGTAGACCAGCTCCCTAGCACCGCGGAAAACTTCCCGGCCGTGCCGCCGGCCACAACGATTTTGATCGATTCCGGCGCCCGGAACTTCTGGTAACACGGTTCGCCATCGATCGTGATCTCTTTATAGAGCGGGCGCTGCTGCATGCCTTCACCCGGCTCTTCTTCACGATAACAACGCAGCGGCACGCCGGTGTTCTCAAAGAGAAACTGCCGGACGTCAGATTTGCTGAAGCCGTCGCGATGGATGGTTCGCACGTGTTCCGGACCCAACACCACCAGGGCTTCGAAGGCCATGCAGAACCGATAGTTCCACACCGTCGCCAAGGCGTAGCCAATGGACTTCAAGACTCCGCGGGCGGTGCGTGCGTTGTGCTCGCTCACGCCGTGCGGCGCCTCGGCTGCAAGCAGGGAAACGGCGCTCTGCTCGCGCGCGAGGCCGGCATCGACATGCAAGGGGGCCCACGGATTTTCTTCTTCGTTTTCCGCGATGCAATAAGAAAACTTGCCGGGATTCCCGAGCGCCGACATGTCGATGGCATCCGGGCGGGCGCCGCCGAGATTGAGCAGGATCAATTGCAATGCGCGGCCCAGCGTACTATTGGCGCGGACGACGTTGCTGAATACATTCTGGCGGCAGTGAAAGACAAGCTCGTGGCGAACGGGTCCGTTCACGACGATCAGGGGCGCGGCAAAATGCGTGGTGGCCTGCACACCGTGCGCGTTGAAGCGCTCATCGGACACGGCGCGGACCAGCGGAATCAGCACGCGCATCATCTCCGGAACGCAGCCCGCCATTACCGCATTCGCCGCGATCTTTTCCACGGTCGCTTCGCCATAACAGGGCGGGATGCGCGCAATGACCTGCCGGGGATTGAGATCGGTGGCCCGCAACATTTTCTCGATCCGTTCCCGGGTCGGCGGCACGACCGGCAAGGCGTCACCAAAGGCGCGATAGCAGTATTCGTAGGGATCTTCGCTATCCGCCAGCTCGATAGTAGAAGCCTTGGCGCCGCGCGTCGATTGAAAATCCAAAGCCGCCGCTGGGGCGTCCGCGGTTTGCGCTTCCAGATGCCGTGACGTGCATCCCGGCTTACTCGCCGGCGCGCCGTCGTAGGGGCCGGCAACCGGAGGACAGCCGAACAAAGCGGCTATCTCATTTAAGGCGTTCTTATCGAAGCCAGGCTCCTGCCGGACGATCCGGTCGTGTTCATCCACAATATACAGAGTCGGAACGGTAAGGACGTCGAAGCGGCGCGAAAGTTCAAAGTCAGGATCGCGTTGTATTGGAAATCGGGTGTCCATCTGATGCGCGAATTCTTGCGTTGCCAGCTCGCCATCTTGCGAAACGCCCGTGACCCGCGCGCCGCCATTGGACAGTGTATTGAGATATGGCGCGATAAGACGGCAGGTGGGACAATCGGTTTGCAGAAATGCCATCAGCCGGAGCATCACATCCTCGAGAGAAAATCGATGACGACCTGCGCGCACTGCTCGCCCTGGTCTTCCTGCAGAAAGTGTCCGGCGTTCGCGATAGTCACGTGCGGCTGCCCCTGCGCGCCGGGGATCAGCTTTTGAAAAACTTTCTCACCACCGCGCGTCACCGGATCTCCATCGCTGAATGCAGTGAGGAAAGGCTTCCGCCAACCGCGCAGTACTTCCCAGGCTTGGCGATTGGCTGGAGCCGCGGGATCGCCGGGTTTGGAGGGAACGAGCAGGGGAAACGCCCGCGCACCGGCCTTAAAGCTCTCGTCCGGGAATGGCGCATCGTAGGCAGCGATGACCTCGGGCGTCAGCTCCGTGACGCAGGCGCCTTTCACGATCCCGCCGCAGTGCAGCTCGGGCACGCTCTGGGAGTAGCTCTGCCAGCGGAAGAATGCATCCGTCAGGGGCACATCGCCGGTGGGCAATCCGGTATTGGCCGCGATCAACCCCGCAAACCTATCGGGATTTTCGGCGGCGGTGCGCAGCCCAATCAATCCGCCCCAGTCCTGACCATAGAGCGTGATGTTGCGCAGATCGAGAACCGCGAGAAATTCGGCGATCGTGTCGACGTGAAATGGATATGAGTAATCCGATCTGTTCAGCAGCTTGTCGGACCGGCCGAAGCCAATGAGGTCCGGCGCGATGACACGATAGCCCGCTGCCGCCACCGGCGGAATCATTTTGCGGTATAGAAAACACCAGGAGGGCTCGCCGTGCAGCATCAGCACCGGGTTTGCGGCGGGCGGGCCTTCATCCGCGTAATGCACGCGCAGGCCCGCCACTTCGACATAGTGGGGCGCGAAATTGTATCCGGGGAGATTGGCGAAGCGTTCGTCCGGCGTTCGGATGAATTGCATGTGGCTCAAGAGCGCTCCCTTACGGTCGCGGTTCAGTTAGAGGTTAGCAGTCCCCGGGCTATGTAGAATCGGATTGGAGCAATACAAAATTGTAGCGCGCCAATCGGGAGGCGGGATTTTGATTGCGACCAGCTTTGACATACACAACAAAGATATGTACGATTCGGGTGTCAATCAGCGACCATTGACTGTCATGAGCAAACGCATCGACATCGTCCTGCCGGCTGCCACGCTAAGCGTCCTCGATCGGGTGACGACCAAAGGCAGCCGGAGCTAGTTCATTTCCAAAGCGGTGGTCCACTTTGTATTGGAGCGTGGGAGGCAGAGCCTCCGCCAGCAGCTCA
>CATPCJ010000054.1 GCA_955652915.1 uncultured Bryobacteraceae bacterium | reverse complement strand
GGAATTCAACGCGGTCGGCTCCTTGCTCCGACCAATTCGCCGGCTGAACCGAAATGCGAAACACCGCGTTCTCCAGCGCCAGCGACCCCAATTCTCCTTCCACCTTCTTGGCCAGCTTCTCCGCGGCGGCCTTTCGCGACTTGCTCAAGGACTCCGCGGCCACGCGATACTCTTCTGTGGCCCGCCCCAGTTCTTGCTCCAGCATCGCCTTCCGCTCCCCGGCGGTTTCCACCGTCTCCATCTGAGCGCGAACATTGTCGAGAAATGCCAGCACTGCTTCCGGGTCAATCCATACTTGCGCTTCAGCCGATCGATCAGCTCCAGCCTGGATTCGATAATCTCCAGGCGGTCCGGATCGGCCTCCAACCGATCCAGATAGTCGCGCAGCGCGAACGAAGCCTCGTCCACCCCGATCGCGGCAATCTTCAAGGTCTCCACCACGTTTTGCAGGCCGGCATCGATGCGGCACAGCTCTTCCAGCTTCTTGAGCGAAACTCGAATTTGCGCCGATGAACTTTCCTTCGAATCGTAAAGCGCTGTGTAGGCCGCATTCGCGTACTCTTGCAGCCGCGCCACGTTCTTCAGCACCAGCCGATCGTTTTCGAGTTGCGCATCCTCGCCGGTCTTCAATGCGGCGGCCTCTATTTCCTTCCGTTGAAAGCTCCACAAATCTGCGAGCTGCAATTTCTCCTGCTCGGATTTTTGAAGCTCTTCCAGCTCTCTTTGAAACTGCTTCCACTGCCGGAACAGACCGCCCGCTCGTTCCAACAATTCATCCAGGCCGGCGAAATCGTCCACTAATTTGAGCTGGGCGTCGGAAGAAAAAAGTTGCTGTTGCTCGTGCTGGCCGTGGATGTCGCCGAGAAAAGTCGCGACTGAGCGAAGCAACGCCGCCGTTACGGGACGGTTGCCCACAAACGCGCGCGACTTGCCTCCAGCCAGTACTTCGCGCTCAATGAGCAATTCGCCGTCTTCCACCTCCACGCCCGCTTCTTCCAGCAAAGCCCGGCACGACGCGTCCTTGGGAGCCTCGAAAATTCCCGAAATGCGGGCGCGCGCCGTCTCCGAGCGTACAGTATCGGCCGAAGCCCGGCCGCCGAACAGCAACCCCAGTGCATCCACCACGATGGATTTGCCGCTACCGGTCTCGCCCGTCAGCAGATTCAGGCCCGAATGGAATGGAACGCGAACTCGTTCCACCACCGCGTAGTTCTCCACCACCAGCTCCAGCAACACTCGATGGAATTATACGCCGTTTTGGTCCGTCTAACCCTCTGACAACCGTCTATTTGCCGGTTGCATGCGTCATACTGTGAAACAGAGTCGATGTGTTCTGTTCTGTCGGAGAGGTGCGGCGCGATATCATGGTGGCGATGAGTAAAAAGGAGCCAGGTTGACAATACCGCACGTGGGCGGGCTGTTCCTGCAATTGAGTCTTTGGGATCTGGTAGAAAGCTCGGGGCCGTTGCCGAAGGCGGTGATGGTTATTCTGTTGATTTTTTCGCTGCTCTCATGGTCGATAATCTTTTCCAAATGGGCCGTATTCCGGCAGGCCCGCTCGGCGAATCGGGCGTTTCTTCGATCCTTTCGAAAAGCGGCGGCATTGGAGGCCGTGGCTATGGCGAGTGAGCAATACCGGCGATCCCCGCTGGTGGTGGTCTTTGATTTCGGGTACAACGAAGTCGCGCGGCAAATGAAATCGCGCGGCAGTGTGACCAATCCGCTGGCGCTGGAACGCACCCTCCAACTAGGACTGAGCGAAGAGATCACGCGGCTGGAGCGAAACATGAGTCTGCTGGCGACTACCGCCACCGTCTCGCCCTTCATTGGACTCTTCGGCACGGTATGGGGCATTATAGACGCGTTCCAGCAATTGAGCACCGCTGGCGCCGCCAGCTTGCGCGCGGTTGCGCCGGGAATCTCCGAAGCGTTGATCACCACCGCCTTGGGACTCGCGGCCGCCATTCCCGCCGCCATTTTCTACAACGTATTCGGGAGCGCGATCAAGGAATTTGGCTCCCGCATGGAAGATTTCATCCTCGAGTTTCTGAATCTCATGGAAAGAAGTTTCGAGAGCTAAAATGGCATTTTCGATGAGCAATTCCGGGGGCTTGGGGAAGCGGGGACGCTTCCGCGGCACTGGCGCGCTGTCGGAAATCAATGTAGTTCCGCTGGTGGACGTCGTGCTGGTGCTGCTGATCATTTTCATGCTGACGGCGCACGTGATGGAGTTCGGCCTTGAAGTGGAAGTGCCGAAAGTCAAACCCATTCGCGAAAATGTGCAGGATTTGCCGGTGGTCGTCATCGCCCAGGATGGAACTTCATACCTTGCCGACAAGCCCGTGAACATCAACCTGATGGCATCCGAAATCCGGAAACGGTACCGCAACGCGAAATCGGTGTATCTCAAAGCTGACCGTAGAACGCCTTGGGATCAGGTGGCGCAAGTGATCGCCACTCTCGGTGAAGCAAAACTCGCCGTGAATGTTGTGACACAGCCGGAGGATCAGACCGGCAAGAAGCGGTAGCATGGCGGCACACACAGACATCCTCGACCAGCGGGAATCGTTACGAAGGCCATTCGTTCAGTCCGCGCTGTTTCATGCCGCGGTCTTCGGACTCCTCATAATTTCGAGTATCACCTACACGCGCAACCGCGAAACGCTCGGTTCCACAACTACGCACGCCGGCGATGTGGTAACGGTTCACGCCGTGAGCATCCCTTTGCCGTCGCATCCGGGCCGTGTCAATCCAGTGGCGAATCCCACCGAGTCAATCGTGCCGCAAGCTCCCCAGCCTGAGCCGAAGAAGCAGGTGCAGGCCCCGGAGCCGGATGCAATTCCGCTGCATGCCCGATTGCCGGATAAGCACTCGCCGCAACAGACCTCACCGCAACGCTATCAGCCCGCGCCTCCGCCGCCAAACCAGGTCTTCAGCAATGAAGCTCCCGCCGCGAATACCAACATGTTCCAAAAGGCCGGTTCCGGCGGCGTCGGCGTGGGACCGAATTCGGTTTTCGGCACGCGCTTCGGCGCCTATGCGGACCGTGTGGTCCAACTGGTTTCGGAAAAATGGCAGACCAACGGGCTTGGTGGAATGCATTCCGCGCCAACCGTGATTGTTACGTTTGATATCCTGCGCGATGGTTCCATCCGGAACGTCCAGATCGCGCAGCGTAGCGGCAACGGCACGCTCGACGTTTCCGCCCAACGCGCCGTCATGGATGCGGCGCCCTTTCCCCCGCTTCCACCCGGCTATGACCGCAATGAGGCTGGCGTGGAACTACGATTTCAATTACAGCGATGAAACGAAACATAATTCTAATCACAGCTATTCTAGGCATTTGTGCACTGGGCATCTCCCTCAGCCATGCGCAACAACCGCAGATTAGCAGCACGATCAACAAGCGCGGCGAGAAGCCTGCCATAGCGATTCCCGATTTTCGGGGCGCCGGCGACTCCCAGCGTTTCATGAACACTCTCAACGGCACTTTGTTCAGCGAACTGCAAAACTCCGGGCAGTTAACGATGGTGCCCAAGACCAATTACCCGCTGCAAGTTCCGCAGCAGCCTTCCGATTTCCGTCCGCCGGCCAACGGGCGCAGCCAGGGCCCTTGGCTGACCGACTGGTCCGGTCCGCCCCCCAACGCAAACTACCTGGCCTTCGGCTATGCCGCCACACAGAACAATCAACTGGTTCTCTATGGGTGGCTGTATGACGTCCGTCAAGCAAACACCAGTGCGGCGCAATTGATCGGAAAGATCTATGTAGGCTCCATGGACGAGGAGGGGGCCAAGAAAGTGGCGCGGGAATTCGCCGCCGATATCCTGAAATACTTCGGCGCCGAGAGCCTCATCGGCACCAGAATCTATTTCGTTTCCAACCGCACCGGCAACAAGGAAATCTGGTCGATGGATTACGATGGCACGAACCAGAAGCAGTTCACGTCCTACCGGACCATCACCAGCTTTCCAAGCATATCGCCGGATGGAACCAAGATCGCATTTACCACCTATCCCATCGGGCGGGGAGCCGGTGGCAGGGCCGTGACCGAAGGTCAACCACAGATTTTCGTGCATTCGCTCGAAACGAACCGGAAGCTCGTCTATTACAACCAACAGGCATCCATGAATGCGGCGTCCGATTTCATGCCGGACAGCCGCCATCTTCTTATTTATTCCACGGCGGGCGGCACGGGATTCTCTCAAATTTTCTTGACGGATATCGACGGCGGAGGACTGCGCGCCATCACTCACTCCCGGTCGCTGGAAGTAGAAGCTAAGGTCAACCCCAAGACCGGCAATGATATTGTGTTCGTTTCAGGACGCGGAGGCACGCCGCAAATATATAGAATGAATATAGACGGAACAGACGTTGCCCGCTTGAGCACTGGGGAAGGGGACGCGGTGAACCCCGCCTGGAGCCCCGATGGACAGCACATAGCGTTTGCGTGGACGCGAGGATATGAACCGGGAAACTTCAACATCTTTCTCATGGATGTCGCCAGCAGGGAGGTCGTGCAGCTTACGCATGGCGCGGGCCGCAACGAGCATCCCTGTTGGGCCCCCGATGGCATCCATATCGTTTACTCATCCACGCGCGGGCGAAACACGCAGATTTACAGCACCCTGGCGAACGGCGCTGCACCGGTGCAGCAGCTCACTACACAAGGGAATAACGACAATCCCGTTTGGAGCAGGGCCACTCATTAATGATTAGGAGCAAATTCAGAATGCGCGAAAGCAAAAGATTGAATGTTTCCAGAATCGGCGCGGTGCTTCTAATGCTCGCGTTGGTTTTGTTCGCCGCCGGGTGTAAGAAGCCGGTGCCGGTTCCGGCCCGAACTCTTCCACCAGTTTCGCAGGATGGCAACCGGACATCCACTCCCAATAGCGGCGAGAAGCCGGTGATCAACGTCTTCACCGCCGAGCCGTCCGCCATCGAAAAAGGACAACCATCCACGTTGAGTTGGTCCATCAGTAATGCCACCGATATGTCCATCGACCATGGCGTGGGCGCCGTGCAGAGCCGTTCGCAACGCCAGGTATTTCCGAGCGCTACCACCACCTATACGCTGACGGCAAACGGACCCGGCGGCTCCGAGACCGGAACCGTAACGGTGGAAGTCTCCACCGCCCCCGCTGCTCCGCCAACTGCCACCATTGGCGCGCGTCTGTCGAGTGCGGAAATGCTACAGCAGCAAGCCCAAGACGCGTACTTCGATTACAACCATAATGATATTCGCCCGGATGCCCGGGATGCTCTAACGCACGATGCGCAACTCCTGAAGCAGATCTTCGCTCAGGAACCGAACTTTACAGTTGTAATTGAGGGACACTGCGACGAGCGTGGGTCGGCGGAATACAATCTGGCTTTGGGAGACAAGCGCTCCACTTCGGCCAAGGACTTTCTAGTCCAGTTGGGCGTCCCCGCGACGCGAATTAAGACCATCAGTTACGGTAAAGAAAGGCCGCAGTGTACGGACGCGACCGAGGGCTGTTGGCAGAAGAACCGCCGCGCCCATATTTCCGCCGGCCAATGATAAGGAACCGCGACCGTAAGGGAGCGATTGCCGCGTTACCGAGCCGTGACCGTAAGCGAGCGGTTGTCCGTAGTAAGTGAGTAATTCGAGTTACAACGAAGTTAGTACATTATGGCGCGCCAGTTAGCTAAGCCCGTTCTAAGTCACAGGAGTCACTTATGAGCTTGTCCCGCACCACCGCTGTGTTTTTTGTCCTCGCGCCGTTTGCCTTTGGCGCCAGTAAAGAGATTCTGGAACTGCAGCGCGATATCGCCATGCTGCAAGACCAGGTCCGCAACATGCAGCGCTCCATCGACGAGAAGTTTGGCGCCACGCAGACGATGCTTCAGCAGACGCTGGACAGCGTCAATCGAACCAATACGGCCGTGGCTGTAATGCAGAGCCGCTTCAACGATGCAGTCAAGGAACAACAGCAGAGTATGGGCCCTCAAATCAACAACGTGGGCCAAAAACTCGATCAAATGTCGGAAGATTTCCGCGCCGTCCGGGAATCGGTTCTGGACATGAACACCCGCATGGGGAAACTGGACGCCAAGATGGCCGATCTGCAAAATTTGATCAACACCATTCAGCGTCCGCCCGCCGCTCCTCCGCCTACTGCCGGTACCCCGGCCCAAGCCGTGCCCGAGGCTCAGTCCGGCCCACCTCCAGGCGTTTCCGCCGAGGCCACTTACACCAATGCTTATCGCGATTACAAGGCTGGAAAAAATGACTTAGCGATGCAGGAATTCACCGACTATCTGAAGTGGTTCGGTTCTACTCAATTCGCGCCGAACGCGCAATACTACGTCGGCGACATCTATTACCGGAACAAGGACTACAACAACGCGTTGCAAGCCTTCGATGCCGTGCTCGAACATTACTCCGACAATAATAAAACAGCCGATGCGCACTACATGAAGGGTCTGTCCCTGCTCGGACTCGGCCGGAACGATTCCGCCGCCAGGGAATTTCGCGACGTCTACACCCGCTACCCGGATACCGATGTTGCCGCGCAGGCCAAAACCAGATTGAAAGACATGGGCTTGCCCGTCGGCTCAGCGCCTTCCAATTCCAGGACGCGGGCCAAGCACCGTTGAGCGCGCCATTACCCGAATCGACCGCGATTGTTGCCCCCGCATATGAGGATCTCGCGTCGCTCATCGAGTACGCCCTCGTCGATCCGCAATTGTCCGAGGAAGACGTATCGCACGGCTTCAATGCCGCTAAAAAGTACGCTATGGCAGCAGTCGTCATCCGTCCCTCTGATATAGACCTCATCGCCCGTTGGATCCCCGGATCCGCCCTGCGTTTATCTGCCACTGCCGGCACGCCGCACGGCTATTCAACCACAGCCGCGAAACTTTACGAAGCCCGCGACCTGCTGCGGCGCGGCGTCCACGAGATCGACACCGTTATGAACACGGGCAAGCTGATCTCACGCCAATTTCAATACCTGGAGACCGAGCTTCAGCAAATGGCCGACTCGTGCAAGCAATCGGGCGCAACTCTTGCGGTGAATCTGGAAAGCGAATTCCTGAACGAAGAGCTGAAGATCCTTGCGTGCCGGGTAGCAAGACGGGCCGGAGCAGACTACATCGGAACAAACAATCTCGCGGATGTCCCATTCCTGCGAACCCATTCCCGCGAGCGTCTGAAGATCAAGTCCTACGCCCGGATCCCCGATCTGGTTACGGCGCTAGCCTTCCGCGACGCAGGCTGCTCTCGTATTCAGATGAGAGATCCCGCCCCAGTTCTGGAAGCCTGGAAGGCCCAAGTGACACCGGCCCCGCCCAGTCCCTAGCCCCGAGCCCCCTGCCCCGTGGTATCCTGTTCTCCTCTCAAGCGGCCATGCCGAAGCCAACCTCGCTCCCGCGCGTCTGCATCGCATTAGGCTTTCCAGATGCGCAAAAACTGGTCGAGCATGCCCGCCGGGAAGCGGACGCGGGTGAATCGTTTTTCGAATTCCGGCTGGACTATCTCCCGTCGCCCGAAAGCGGGATTGCCGCCATTCGTAAATTCCTTGCAGCCCATTCCGACTGCAGTATCCTGGCCACCTGCCGTCGTCATCAGAATCATGGAAAGTATAACGGCAGCGTGGAAGAGCAGATTCGAATTCTGAACGCGGCTGTCGACGCCGGCGCCCGCGCCGTGGATATCGAGATAGAAAGCGCTGAGAACCTGGCGGCGCGGCTGGACACTTTTCGCGGCAAGGCCCGCTTGATCCTCTCCTATCACAACTACGATGGCACCCCTTCGCCGGAAATTGTGCTGCGGCGCATGGCGCGCATC
>CATPCJ010000053.1 GCA_955652915.1 uncultured Bryobacteraceae bacterium | reverse complement strand
GTGCCCACCTCGCCGTTCAGCCACAGCAGATTGAAGTAGATCTTGTACGCCGCGATAAAATACTTGTCATCGCTGGTGGTGAGGGCCTTGGAGACCAGCTTGTATTCGACATCTTGCATCTTCCGATCCATCTGTTCAATCGACTTCACGAGCTCCGTTTGCTTCCGGGTGCGCGCCATTTTTTCGATATCGCTAAGTTGCTTTCTCGACGATTCGATTCGATTCACCGTGTCGGATACATTGCTGATGTCGTCGCGAATCCGAATTTGCAGTTTGACCGACGCTTCGACGTCCGCATCGGAACCGGTGCAATTCGGGTCTCTCAAAATTTCGAGCGGCTGCGTGTACGATTCGCCATCCACGGTGAGGCGCACTGTGTATTTACCGGGAGCTGCTATGGGACCTACTTCGGCTTGCTGCGCTCCCCAGTGCGTAATCGGCCGCGAGTCGGCGCCCCGGAAACGCGGCTCTTCCCAGATGTGCGGGTTGTCGGGAGGAGTCGTCCGCAGCGCGATCAGGCGTGGCGCTTCGTATCGTAGATCCCAGAATGCGCGGTTCAGTCCCGGTTCGCCCGTTGACGGCCGCAAATTACGGATGACCTTGCCGCTTGAATCGAGAATTGACATTTGTACCGGGGACTTCGCGGCGGATTTCAGCGCAAACGTGACCGCAGCGCGCCCGCCGCCGCGCAGGAATCGGTAGGTGGGGCGCGGCGTGAAAAAGCGGACTGACGTTTCGGTATTCTCCTTGGCCATCTGCTCCAGCGGCGTGATGTCGTCGAGGATATAGAAGCCGCGCCCGTAAGTGGAGACGACCAGATCGTGAAATTGCTTTTGCACCACTAGCCATGAGACCGGCGCGTGCGGCAGTCCGGTTTGCAGCGGAGACCAACGGCCGCCGTCATCCAGCGAGAAGTACAGACTGTTTCCCGTTCCAACAAAAAGCAAGCCTTTGCAATTTGGGTCTTCGGCGATAACGCGAGCGTATCCCAATGGATGCTTGGGCAAGCCTGCGCCGATTTGCTTCCACGTCTGGCCAAAATCCGTGGTCTTGTATAAATATGGATCGCGGTTGTCCATCAAGTGCAGGTCCACCGAAATATACGCCGTACCTGGGTCGAAATGGGAAGGCTCGATACTGGCGATAGTTCCCCAGGCCGGCATGCCGGCGATGTTCTTCGTGACATTCGTCCAATGGCCGCCGCCGTCTTTCGTATACCAGACCAACCCGTCGTTCGTGCCTGCCCAGATCAGCCCTTTCTGAATCTGAGAAGGGGCGATCGAGTACACAACTTCGCCATAAAACTGACCAAGATTGTCGCCGACTATTCCGCCCGACGGAACAATCCGGCTAGTATCCTGCGTGGAAAGATCGCCGCTGATAACGTTCCAACTCTGCCCGCCGTTCGACGTCTTGAAAATAACCTGGCAGCCGAAGTAGACGGTGTTGTGATCGAAAGGATCGATCGCCAACGGCGGGGTCCAGTGGCAACGATACTTGGCATCGTTGGGCGGCGAATCCAGCGTATGCAGCCACGGACTCACGGAGCGGGCAAGCTTGGTCTTCGCGTTCCAGCGCGTCACTTCACTGCCGTAGCAAGTGGCCCAGACAATATTCGGATCGGTTGGATCGGGAACTGTAAATCCGGATTCACATCCGCCCATGTTGCGTTCCCATCCGACGTCTTCGCGCCGGCCAAATCCGCCGCCCGATAAGCCGGACGTGCTGGGTCCGCGCATGGTCGAACTGCTGTCCTGCATGTTGCCGTAGACCCAATACGGCACTTGATTGTCGACGGCGACGTGATACATCTGCCCGATCGGCAGCGTGACACGATTGAAGCCGCGCCCATGCACGGTGGTGATATTCATGCCCCCGTCGTGAGTGATTACGAACCGGTCGGGATCTTTGGAGTCCCACCAAATATCATGATTGTCGCCGCCCCAGGGAACGCTGCGAAATGTTTCGCCGCCGTCGACCGATTGATGAAATGAGCTGTTGGCTACGAACACTTCGTTCTCGCTGGCCGGGGAAACCGCGAGCCGGATGTAGTAACCAGCGCGGCCGATCAGCGCGCGATCCCAACTTCCGGCGCGCCAACTTGTTCCGCCATCGTCCGAGCGCCAAATTGAACCCTGGTCCTTGGTTTGAATCAACGCATAGACGCGATTCGAATTCGTGGGAGCGATCGCCACGTCGATCTTGCCGACGGGCGATTTGGGCAGTCCCGGCGAATTGACGCGCATCCAAGTTGTGCCGCCGTCGCGCGAAGTGTAAATGCCGCTGCCCGGACCGCCGCTGAACATCGCCCAGGTGTGCATTTCCACTTGCCACATGCCGGCGAACAGCACCCGCGGATTGTGTGGATCCATCGTAAGACCGGAGCATCCGGTATTCTCGTCGGCGAAGAGCACTCGATCCCAATGAGCGCCGCCGTCGTTGGTGCGAAAGACGCCCCGCTCCTGCTGCGGACCGGTGGCGCGGCCCACGGCGCACACAAGAACGTTGTCGGCATTTTCGGGATTCACGATGATGCGGCCGATGCGACCAGTCTCATCGAGTCCCATGTGCGTCCAGGTTCGGCCTGCATCGGTGGACTTATAAACGCCGTCACCGACGACGTCGCTATCGCGGATGGCCCAAGCCTCGCCGGTGCCCGCCCAAACAATGCTGGGGTTCGAGGGGGCGATTGCCAAAGCCCCGATCGCGGCCACCGGTTGGGAATCAAAAATGGGAAGCCAGGCATTGCCGCCGTCAGTGGATTTGAAAATGCCGCCCGATGCCGCGCCCGCGTAATACGTGGACGGGTTACCCGGAATGCCTACTACGGATGCGATGCGATTGCCTACGGCAGGTCCGAAGAATCGGAATCGAAATGCGTCGGGTACGGCATCGACCTGATTGCGGCGTTGCGGGAATGCTGGAGTGGTCGATACCGCGACGGCGAGTAAGGCCAGAATGAAATTGCTATACCGCATTCTTGCTGTACCCTTGATCATTGGATTTCCTCACAACTTCGCCGGAGAGAGTTCTCAAATTTTAGCATGGTGTCTGCGAATGATTGGTGTTCAAGAGGCGGCCAAATAGGCGCGCCAGCATCGTGAGGCGAGCATTTCGCTATGCGATATATGTCCGTATTTGGGACTGGGTTCGTTTTTCAATGTTTTTTTTCGACGCGCTTGCAGTGGGCCAAAAGCAAAAGAATAAAATGCAACGATGTGCTCCGATTTGGTTTCTGTGGTCTGCATTTTTCGTTTCACGCTATTGCCAGTGTACATTTGGCAAGCGATTGGAGCCTTGTCAGCGAGTGTCGCTTGTGGAGGATTTGTGCCTGGAAGGTGTTGAGCCAGAACACTGGGGAGTGTTTGAAAAGAAAGTTGGCCGGTTTGTGACTGGAGTTGGGGTACAAGTCCGAGGCCTGGCTTGGGCGGCATGATGCGCGGGTGCATGGCATTGAAAGAGGGACAATGAAGCGCCTGATGGATACTATCTGGAAGCTGCAAATCTGGTGAGACACTCACGGCGGTAGAGGGTCATTTGGATTCGTGAGCGTGCAGAGAAACCAGGTGTCAGCATCGCGCTGTGTTGCCGGACTTCAACTTGCGAGCGGCCACTCGTCCAGAATCCTAATATGACGCTTCCCCCAACGCCGTTTGTGGCCAATCTCCGAGTGGCCGACGATACACTCGGAGGTCGGCGTCAGCCGATACAAGCGCGTTTTTCAGTACTAATCCAACAGATGACGGAACAAGTCTCCGGTTGGCTATTTCTCGACCACGGTCTGGCACTTTCGCTAATATGGGGCTAGATCGGAGGCATCCTTCGCGCCCAGTTGGCCAGAGAGGGTACGCCACCGAGATTGTTGACGGAGGTTGCCTCTGAAAGCTCTTCTCGCTCGTGCCAGTGCATTCTGTACACGTTTCGGATTACAAGTCCCTATCTTGTTAGCGCCAATGGCGGGAGCCAGCGCGCCGTCGCTCTCCATCGCCGTCATGAAGGCCGGCGGGCTGGGCTCGTGCGGGGCGCTCTTAATGCAGCCCGAGGAGATAATCGCCTGGGCAGCCGAGGTAAGCAAAAACGGCGGAGGTGCCTTCCAAATCAATCTGTGGATTCCCGATCCCACACCCAAGCGCGATGCAGCACATGAGACGCGTCTGCGCGAGTTTCTCGCCAGCTGGGGCCCGGCTGTTTCCGCCGAAGCGGGAGACGCAAGGCCGCCGGAGTTTTCGGCGCAATGCGAGGCGCTGCTTGTGGCCTTGCCGCCAGTCTTCTCCTCGGTGATGGGTCTGTATCCGCGCGAGTTTGTTCAGCGTCTAAAGCAACATGGCATCGCGTGGTTCGCCAACATCTCGACGGTTGCTGAGGCTCGAGCCGCCGAAGTCGCGGGTGCCGACGTAATCGTCGCACAAGGGATGGAGGCAGGCGGGCACCGGGGCTGTTTCGACGCAACAGAAGCCGAGCGGCGACAGGTCGGCCTGTTTGCCTTGTTGCCTGCGGTAGTTGATGCTGTGAAAGTACCGGTCGTCGGCACAGGCGGAATCGCGGACGCACGCGGGGTCGCGGCTGCTCTGGCCCTAGGTGCCAGCGCCGCTCAGGTCGGAACGGCATTCCTGCGTTGCCCGGAAGCCAAGATTCACCCAGCCTGGGCCAATGCACTTGCCGCGGCCGCGCCCGAAGACACGATTGTCAGCCGGGTGTTCAGTGGCCGTGCTGGACGTAGCCTCGCAACGGACTATGTCCGTGCGGCCATATCTCCCGATGCGCCTCTACCCGCTCCCTACCCGGTCCAGCGAGGCCTTACGGCCGCAATGCGAGCCGCGGGACAGAAAGCCGGTGACGTGCAGCGTATGCAGGCTTGGGCTGGCCAATCTGCGGGTCTAGCTAGAACGGAACCAGCCGACCAAGTCGTACGCCGACTCTGGGAAGGTGCGCTGGAACTTCTGGGAGAACGCTTCGGCTCGTGAGTCCTCGTGCGAAGAAACGATTTAGGGCCTACGGAGTTAGCGTTGGGCGTATCGTCTCCAATCGCGGCCTCTCCACGGGCAGATCAGTCCTGATAAGTCGGTTTGGGTCCACTAATTCGCCGTAGCTTCGGGCGGATAACGCGCCACTCGTACAAAGCCCGGATTTCGGAGAAGGATGCACGCACGGAGTGCCCGGCGCTAGAATGTGTTCATGGAACGGGATGTGGCAGAGGTGTTAAGAGACGCGCTCGCCTTTCCGCCAGAGGTTCGCGCCGCTCTGATCGATTCTTTGATTAGCAGCCTGGATCAAGCCGTCGACGCGGGGGCGGAAGAAGCATGGCGGGAGGAGATTTACCGGCGTCTCCAGCAGATCGACAGCGGAGCTGTTCGGCTCATCCCCTGGGAGGACGCGCGCCGCCGCCTCCGATCTCGATTGGAGCAGTGAGGAACGCAACCGTTCGCCTTCACCCGGAGGCTTTGGACGAAGCCGAAGCAGCCATCGAATGGTACCGGCGGCGCAGTGTGCGGGCTGCGAAAATGTTCGTGGATGAGCTTGACCGCGCCATCGAACGAATTGGAGATCACCCCAGGCAGTTTCCTGAATACGCGTTCGGCGCGCGCAGAATGTTGCTTCGGAGGTTTCCCTACCTGGTCATTTTTCGAGAAACCGCCGGCGGTGCGGAAGTCATTGCTGTGGCACACGGACGTCGCCGCCCCGGGTATTGGCGGGATCGGGTGGAATAATGCAGGCGCGTTTATCGCGCATAGTGATATTGGCCTGAAACCCGAACTGCGGGTCGCATGCACGATTAGTCCCGGAAGTCGCATGTGGGAAGTTTCACCTTGACCTTGAGTCGTGAAGTCGTCGAAGCGAGCCAGCGCCGCTGTGCGCCGGTACCCAAGTCCTGAGTCACGCGCCATCCGGAAGTTGGTTTTTGAGACAGGAGGCGCGGCCGTGGAAAACACATCGCTCATGATGTATCGCCGCATCGCCGGGGTCTTCGGGCAGGGATGTGGCCTGGGAGTCTTTCCGGCGGATCACTTGCGGATCAGTACTACTCCGCGAATCAATGCGGAGATATTGACATAGAATAAAACATCGCCAATACTGAATTTTCGATCCCGGCTCTGCAATCAGAGCTAAACCGTAACCGGGACGCGCCGGTGTAAGAAGCACCGAACGCGCCCCTAACCACAGTCGCCTATGAGGCAGGCAAATATGGCTATCCATAAACCTACCCGCTCTCCGCGGAGAGCGCAACTCCACTCAACTTCAACCAAGCGGGGCCGCCCTATGAAATACCCGTCCGGACGCCTCCCCGTCTACGAGACTCTCTTCGCTTTGAATCGGGACTTCGAGCAAGTCCTCGTACACTTCGAGCGGCTGCAGGAGCTCGGCATGTTCCAGCAGCGGGATCTCGTGAACATTTTCCGCGTAATTGTTCACTCGACGCGAGCCTGGGCCAACATGAAGGTGGTCGAGACGCTACAACCGCGGGAACGGGATGACTGGACCCACCTCAGCCAGTTACACAAGGACACGCTGATGGAAGCCAAGCTTCTCCTGGCGAAGATGCGGCGGGAGGCGGCCGGAAAGAGAGGGCAGCGAAAGCGGCGCCGGGCTAAATCGGAGGGCGTATGAGCGGGACGCCCAGCGGCGTACTGGCGCCTAATACTACATACTTTTCCAACTACCGAACAGAATCGGTGGGGCGGGTCCCTGACCCGCGCTGGGGGCCGTCGCCGGGCTTGTTGAAGTTTCAACGAAATCCGAATGGCCGACCAGGGGGTCGGCTGCGGCCGACCAGGGGGTCGGCTGCGGACACGGGCGGCCGCCCCACAAAAGCATGTGGCGTTAGGCCTGGAGCCTATCCGAAATCCAGCACTCGAAGCCGAGGATGAATTCGAACGGGGCCGCCGCTGACTGCTTCGCGTGTTTGATCCACATCGGGGACGCCAGCGCTTCATACTGCCGGATCGCTTCCAGGTACAGTTTCTCCGGGCTGTGTTGAAGTACCTTGCGAATTCGGCGACGCAATGGAGGTAACGTCGTTGTGTAGTGGGTGCGAGGCCACCCTCACTACTTGGTCGAGTACCAACTGCTCGCGACCTTACCCGGTGACGCGAATTGCCGCTAAGCGGTTTGGGTCACTGGCCAAGTATTGATAACCGTCCCCGGATGGGTAACCTGCCGGCCAATGGAAGATCGGCTGTATAGGTTCCTTATAGCAACAGCCGATTTGACAATCGGCGGCAGGTTACCAACCTGCCCCACATGATCAGCCCACTTAGCGGACGCGGCGGAAGAAGTCCAGGCTTTTGCGGGCGCAGGTTTCCCAACGGTACTGCTCGGCGCGGGCTAGGGCGGCTTTGCGGAGTTGTTGCTGCAACGCTGGCGACGTTAATAGTTTTTGAATCGCGGATTTGATTTCATCCTGACTGCGAGGGTCTACCAAGAGCGCGGCGTCGCCTGCGATTTCGGGGAGGCACGAAGTATTTGAGGTGATGACGGGCACGCCCGCCGCCATGGCCTGCGCTACCGGGAAGCCGAAGCCCTCGTATAAGGATGGATAAACAAAAGCGGTGGCGCCCGCTGTCAGGCCGGGGAGTTCGTCCTCCGGCACGTAACCGAGATAGTGGACGCTGGGGGGCCGGGAGAGCAGGCGCGCCATTGTTTTCTCGGAGGACCATCCGGTTGCACCGGCGATCAACAAGTCGAAATCGTCGCGCAAACGTAGTCCCTGCCAAGCGTCCAGAAGTGTATCGAGATTCTTGCGCGGCTCGATGGTTCCTACGTAGAGGACATACGGCCGCGAGGACGGGCGCGGTTGCGCTCCGAAATATACTTCGGGGACGCCGGAGTAGATCACGTCGATGCGATCCGCATCCAAGCCCGCGTGTTTGACGGCATCGGCGCGCGTATTTTCGGAAACCGCGATGAGCCGATCGGCGCGCTTCAAAACGTTTTCGGTGAAGCTTGCATCCGCGCGAACATTGCCTGGCGTGTGCAATGCCGGCATCAAGAGACTGGTCATGTCATGGATGGTGGCGGTGATTTTGAGTTTTTTCGGCGGCTTGCGGATCTGGTTTGAAACGTGGAATACGTCGGCCTTGCGCGTCATCCAGTTCAGCACGGGAGCACCGGCGGTGGTATTGATCATGTACAACAACCCGAGACGCCGGTAGGTCTCGAACGGGCTCAGAATCGACCTTTCATGATCGAGGGCGTTCAATCTCCCAAGACGTGGAAAGGTGAGGATCTGTTCGTTGCCCGCCTGTTGCCAGAGGTGTTGGATCCAATAATATGTGTAGGTCTTGATGCCCGCGCTGCGCAAGAGCACCGACGTGGCGTCAATCAGAATTCGCATGATTGGTCAACAGGAATTTTCCGCCGCTCTCGCGAACGACGTGCAGCGCGGGTTTCGAAACCAGGTTCGCGATTCGAGGCAGGGATGGACCCTCGATCAGCAGGTAGCAGCGCTCGGGGCGATTCCAAAGCCCCGCAAAATCCTTGTCCTCGATGAAAACCCGCGGGGCATTCGGGGCGTAAGATCCATATTCCAAGTTGGTCTTGCGTCCATTCAAGAGCAAGGCCTGGCGGTTGGCATAAAAAAATACGGAAGAGAACGTGTAGTAGGCATCGTCTTCGATGAGTTGACCGGGCGGCGCCTGCATGAGAGCTTCGGCGAGGGGCCGTGAAGAAAGATACGGATCGAAGACCACCATGGCCATTCGCGCCGCGTGCAGGAATAGGACCATCATCGCGACAAAAGCGAGGATGGGCCGGCGGCGCCACAAGAATGCCGACGCGCCGATTAGGAATGCGGCGCCCGCGAGGATTAGAGGCGCGCGCAGATAGGCGAACGACTTCAGTGTAAGATCGCCCAGGTGGCCGAGTGAGAGCGTGTACAACTCGGGATTCTGCGTCAATGCATTCGAGATGTCGCCGGCTGCCGGCAGATTCCAGACTTTCACCAGAATGATTGCGATCGCTATGGCGGCGACGGCGGCGATGGCGGAGATTATTCCATGCCCGGCGCGAATCCACGCTTGCTTACGCGCGCGGTTCAGTTCCGCTGCGCGACCTGAAAGCGGCTCAACGTGCTCGCGTAGCCCGCCAGACGAAACTTCATTCGATAATGCGCAGCCGATCAGCAATGCCAGCGCCGGGTAGCAGGGCATCGAATAATATTCCTGGGTCGACGAAAACGTGAAGAAGACCAGCAGGAAGCCGGTCCAGCAAATGGCCAGCAGACGCATCCGGCCGCCACGGTCCAGCGGACGGTAGCTTAAGCACAGAGCTGCGGGAAGATACGCGCTCCACGGGAAGAGCCACAGCAAATGGAAGAGCCAGAAATAAAGGCGGGGCACGGTGTTGTAATCGCGGGGATAACGCAGGTTCAAGAATCGCAGCAGGTGCTCGTTGAAAAAATAGAACCAGAAGAAACCGTGATATTGGCCGGGCACACTTTGCATCGAATAATAGAAGTTAGGAGGATTGCGAATGGTCGCCAGCACGTGCCAAGGAGCGGCTATCAGAAAAATGATAAGAGCACCGGAAAACGGACGTAGCCGCTCCCAAGTTCGACGGCTAAGAAGCTGTCTGGTTAGCAACAAATAAAGCAATCCCGCACCCACCGGGAACACAGCCGCGATAAGCCCTTTGAGAAGCAATCCCGTGCCGATGCCGGCCGACATGAGCCAGGCCCAGCGGCGCGGATGCGGTTCGTCGGCTTCCAAACAGCGCAGGAACGACCACATCGCCAGGGTGATGGTGAACGTGAGGAGCACGTCGGGAATCAGAATGCGCGTGAAGAGGAACAAACCCACGCAGGTAGAAAGCACCAGACCCGCGTAGAGTCCGGTCTTCGCTCCAAACGCCCACGATCCGATTCGCGCCACCAGCCAGCACAACAGGACTGTGAACAACGCCATGGGAACGCGCGCCGCCCAATCGTACACGCCAAATAAGATGTAGGAGACGGCCATCATCCAATATTTCAAAGGGGATTTTTCGAGATAGGCGACGCCGTTCAGCCGGGCCGTCACCCAATCGCCGGAATCGAGCATGTTGCGGGCGATCTGCGCCTGCACGGCATCCACGTCGTCCATGAGCGACGGCGGACTGGGGACGCAGCCGAAGAAAATCGCGGCCGCGACCAACGCAACAATTAGTTCGTAACGGAGACTGTACTGAGAAGGCCGGATCTGAATTCCTCGGTTGGGTGAGCCTGGATGTCCCATCGCTTCATCCAAAGGAAGAGCGTCAACAGACCCCATAAGTGATACCCGAGATTAGCACGGCGATCCAAATGTGCGCGCAGCAGCGATTCAACCACATTCCAATCGAAGAGGTTGGATTTTTCGACGGCGCCGCGCGTGAGCGTATCGAGCAGCAATGGTTTCAGAACACCGCGCAGCCAGTCGTGCGCCGGTATATCGAAGCCTTCCTTGCGGCGCTTCAAAACCTGGGCCGGCAGTTTGTCGCGCATTAGATGCCGGAGCACTACTTTGAGCGTGGCGTTACGGATTTTAAGATTCTGCGGCAGGCGTGCGGCAAACTCTACGATGCGATGATCGAGGAAAGGCGGGCGCACCTCCAACGAATGCGCCATACTCATGCGGTCGGTCTTATAGAGGATGTCGTCCGGCAAGTAATAAAGCTGGTCCAGCCAAAGATAACGGTTAAGATACCCGACTTCTCCCGCCTCGGCCGGAAGATTGTTGAGCAACGTTCCGACATGCGGATGCCCGTTGCCCAGATGGAGTTTTTTCTTTTCCGCCTCCGAAAACGTTCCGTTCCAGAACAGATGCGCCGCACCCGGATCGAGGAAGGAACCCTCCAGCATGCGCTGCACTTTATAATCGAATCCGATCTTCTCATTGGAAACGGGCAGCGTCCGGGCCAGCCGTAGCGCCAGTTTCCGCGCGAGCACTGGGACGCGACGCAGCGCTCGCGCGTACCTATCGCCCAGATAGGTGTGATACCCGCCAAAAAGTTCATCGGCGCCCTCACCGCTCAACGCCACGGTCACATGCTGGCGGCTCATCTTCGAAAGGAACCACACCGGCAATGCGCCGGCGTCCGCTCCGGGCTCGTCGGAATGATAGGCGAGGCTCTCGATGGCGCTTTCCAAATCGACGTTGGGGTTCAGATCGAACTCGTGATGATCGGTCCCATATTGGCTCGCCAGGCGGCGGGCATATTCGCCCTCGTCGAAGCTCCGCCCCGCAAAGGATACCGAAAATGTTTTCAGTTGTCCGCTTGATTGAGCGGCTGCGTAGTGGAGAATAGTGGAAGAGTCCAGGCCGCCACTGGCCCAGATGCCCAGCGGAACATCGGCGACCAAATGCTCCCGCATCGAATCTTGCAACAGCGAATCCAACTCTTCGGCAGCGGAATCCAGCGTGTAGCGGCGCTGCGGCTGAAACCTTAATTCCCAATAAGGCGCGGTCCGCACGCGGCCTTCCTGCCATTCCAGCCAGTGGCCGGCGGGAAGCTTTTCGATGCCCTCTACCAGGGTGTTCGGCGATGGCACGTAATTCAGCGAGGTGTAGTAGTGCAAGCCGAGGGCATCGATTTGGCGCTCGATCTCCGGATGCACAAAAAGCGATTTGAGCTCGGAACCGAAGTAGACGTTGACCCCTCGGCGATGGATATAGAGCGGTTTGATGCCGACGCGATCCCGGGCCAGGATCAAGCGGTTATCGCACTTAGACCAAATTGCCAAGGCGAACATGCCGCGCAGGCGGCGGAAACAGTCGATGTCCCATTCGAGGAACGCTTCGAGAACGGTTTCGGTGTCGCACTGAGTTCGAAAAGAATGCCCTAACGCCCGCAACTCTTTTCGAAGCTCCGGGTTGTTATAAACTTCGCCATTGAAGACAAGGATGGTATCTCCGTCCTCGCTCTTCATGGGTTGGTCGCCGCCATCGAGGTCGATGATGCGAAGGCGCACAGCCCCGAGCGAGACGGAGTCGGACTCGTAGACCCCCTGTTGATCGGGTCCGCGATGAGTCAGCGCGTAGGTTGCCCGGCGGATTCGACCCGCGTCTGGCCTACGCTGGAAGTGTGTATACCCAGCTATTCCGCACAATCCCCGTATCCCCGTTCAGCGCCAAGGTACCCGGCCCCGGCGCACTTCTATGGTCGCTATCCTTATGGGAAGACTATATCACAGAAGGGGTGTAGGTAAAAATCGTAGGGGGCGGGGGTGGTGTTGGTTCGGTATTTGGAGCCTGGAAGTGTGGATCGTTCATGGGGTTTCCGGATGCGTCGCATGCTCCGAGAGTTGACGTTCTTTTCATCGATGTTCAACTCGGATTCCTGAAGTCGTGGCCACAAGATTCGTCGATCCCGGTTTCAGCATCTAGTTTCTATGTGCCTTGAGCAAACGCATACCGAACGCTCAGCACCAGAGTCTTAGTCCAGAGGTAAGCCCGAGAGCAAGGAAATCATGCCCAGGGACTCAGCCTTGTTAATGATGAAGTCATCGCGCCGTCGCCGCATGTATTTCAATGCCTGGTCGAGCGATTCGACCGCGACCAACTGTGACTCCGACTCCCACAACTGCGCTTCGCATACGCCCTCTGAACCCGGCCGGAATGCAGCGTTGTTGTCTGTGTTCTTCTTCCTGCTTTTCACAAGTCACGACCTTCCCGCGTCTGCTCGTGCCGTTCCCATGCCCATCGCGCTTTTTCCGCTTCGTCCCGTTTGCGGATGCGCTCCTGTTCCTGGGCTTCCCAACGCGTCTTTTGCTTGATTAGCCGGTCGTGGTGTGTCCTCTCCAGCCCTTCCACCGGGATGCCCCACTCAGCGAGCGTCTGGAGC
>CATPCJ010000052.1 GCA_955652915.1 uncultured Bryobacteraceae bacterium | reverse complement strand
TACTCTACGTGCGCCACTGCGATCGTGATTCCGCGTGCCTTTTCTTCCGGCGCGTTGTCGATGGAGTCGAACGAACGGAACTTATTCTTTGGATTGTGCTTCGCCAGCACCTTGGTGATGGCTGCCGTCAGCGTCGTCTTGCCGTGATCGATATGACCGATGGTCCCGATATTCACGTGCGGCTTGCTGCGATCGAATTTTTCCTTAGCCATGAGAAAGCCGTTCCTTCGTTCTTTGGGTTAATTCTGGAGCCGTTGACCAGGATTGAACTGGTGACCTCGTCCTTACCAAGGACGCGCTCTACCAACTGAGCTACAACGGCCCGATATTTTTACTGGTGGACAGGGAAGGATTCGAACCTTCGTACCTCGCAAGGAGGGACAGATTTACAGTCTGTTGGCTTTAACCGCTCACCCACCTGTCCGACACTCGAACCCTCAAACCTGATCCTTCAGCAGCAAACAGCTTGTGAAAGAGGACAATACTGGAATCGGCGGAGGGATTCGAATTTACAAATCCATTGAAAAGTGTAACACAGAAGCACGGTTGAATTTTCAATCACGGTCGAGCGGGAACAAGCCGAGGTTGGACAAAAGAACTTGTGCCGAATTTGGTAGACACTCGACACCGCTACTCAAACGAGACTGAATGACTTCAAGTGAGGGATACCTCGATCCCCTCGGCAACGGTTGTTGGCACTGGAATCTCGCAGCCAAACTGTCGCATGCATTCAAGATGGCCGGAGATCGCTTCTTTCATTAGTTTCCGCGTTTCGTCCAGCGTAGGTGCGGCCGCCACGCAACCGGGGAGGTCCGGGACGTGAGCGCTGTATCCTGTCGATGTCGGTTCATACAAAATGGCGTATTTCATTTCTTCAGCCCCGCTTGCTTCAGTATAGACGCCTGGGTCTTCGGGTCCAGGTCTTCAGACGGGTGGCCTGCAATGGTCACAATTCCCGGTTTGGTTGTATGGTGGTAGTGCCGATGACTTCCACGTGTACGAACCAGTTTCCAGCCATCGGATTCAACCAACTTGATGGCGTCCCGGATCTTCATAACAACAGTTTGTCACTCATTGTGGCAACGCCACAGGAAACCTGATCCTTCAGCCATATTCGTTCACGAAATCGCCGACTCGCTAGCCCCTGGCCCCCCGTCCCTGTTAAACTTTCACCGTGCCCGCTTCGGCAACTTCGCAGGCCTATTCGCGGGAGGATGTGCGGCGGCTGCTGGACGTCTCCGACCGGCAACTCAAGAGCTGGCAGCAGCAAAATTTCGTTTCCTCCAGCGGATCGTTCAATTTTTCCGACATCCTGGCGCTGCGCACACTGATCGGCCTGCGCGAGAACAAAATTCCGACGTCACAGATCCGCAAGGCGGTGGATGCCGTACGCCGCCGCTTGAAGGATGTCCATAATCCCCTTACCGAACTGAAAATCTACTCGCAAGGCAGGAAGATCCGGGTTCAGTTCGAGGGCAGGAAGATGGAGTCGATCTCCGGGCAACTGCTGTTGGATTTCGATGAAGCCGAAATCAAAAAGCTTTTGTCGTTTCCCGGTCAATCGGCGGAGCAGTCGAATGTGGCGCGGCGCGCGGAATCGAAGAGAGAGGCCGAGCATTGGTTTGAAAAGGGGCTCGAGCTCGAACAGGTAGGCGCGCCAATGGAGGAGATCATCGCGGCCTACCAGAAGGCTTCAGAACTGGATCCGGCGTCCGCGGGCGCGTTGGTGAACCTGGGCACGGTACACTTCAATGCCCGCAATTGGCCGGAGGCCGAGCGTCATTACCGGCGCGCGCTCGAAGTAGATTCACGTTATGCACTCGCTCATTTCAACCTGGGCAATCTTTTCGATGAGCGCGGCAACCGGGCGGAGGCCCTTTCGCATTACTTGTCGGCGCTGCACATTCATCCCAGTTATGCGGATGCGCACTACAACGTCGCGCTGCTTTATCAGTCCATCGGCCAGGCGCTCAAGGCGGTGCGCCACTGGAAACTGTATTTGAAGCTGGACCCGAACAGCTCCTGGGCGGCGATCGCGCGGCGCGAGCTGGAGAAGTTGAAAGACTTGACGATTGTTCGCGGACCACGGCGGGATTGACGTGGCGCGGACACTTTATCCGCGGCCTGGAGACTAATCTCGAGGCTCTTTCGCCGGAGCGTCGAGATAAGTCTCGACGCGGCAGACTGAAAGTCCGCGCCACATACACTACTTCTTACACGCCAGCGTCAAACCGTCCCGCACCGCCAGCATCGTCAGCCATACGCGCTCGTCACCGTGCACCTTTTCATTAAACGCACGCAGGGCCTTGGTATCTTCATCCTGGACCGATTCATCCAGCACCCTGCCGGACCACAACACATTGTCGATAGCGATCAATCCTCCAGGTCGAACCAGCACCAGCGCCCGCTCAAAGTAGTTCGCATAGTTCGTCTTGTCGGCATCGATGAACATGAAATCGAAGCGTCCTCCCTGCCCGGTCGCGATCAGATTGTCCAGGGTTTCGAGCGCCGGCCGAAGACGCAAATCGATCTTGTGTTCCACGCCCGCGGCCTGCCAATAGCGGCGAGCTATCGAGGTCCATTCTTCGTTTACGTCGCAGGCGATCATCCGCCCGTCGTCCGGCAATGCCAGCGCTACCGATAGTGAGCTATAGCCGGTGAATACGCCCACCTCAATCGTTCTTCGCGCGCCAATCAAGTGCATCAGCAACGCCATGAACTGGCCCTGTTCCGGCGAAATCTGCATGTTCACTTTCGGGTGATTAGCGGTCTCTTCGCGCAGCCGCCGAAGAATTTCCGGCTCCCTCAGCGTAACCCGCCGCATGTACTCCCACAGCTCTTCCGTGATGATCAAATCGGCAAGTGGCATTACTCCATTTGACAACAGATCGGCGAAAGAGCGCTACGATTCCTGGCTGGTGAATTGATCCGCCGAGCGTTTCACCAACAGCAGGACCACCGAGGCAGCGCTGCACGCTGAAAAAGGCGGGGTTCGATCCGAGAACAATGAGGCAGCCGTCAGGAGGAGTGATGCAATGAATAGCGCCGAGATGATGCTCGATAAGCTCTTACCCTTGTTGCTCTTGATTTCAACCACCACCTCCCCGCAGCCGAAGCAGCTTTTCTCCGTGGCTTTGAGAATGCCGTTGCAGGATAAGCATCGAGTCATGCATCGATTAAAGCGCGTGACATTGTAGCCGTCCATCGCCCAGGCGTACCAATGTTCTGGGGTCTTCAGCGTAGGGGAAGCGGTAGGGCTTTGCTTGCCCTACCGCTAATGTTGACGGGGTTAGAAAATCAGCTTCATCGCCAGTTGGAGCTGTCGCGATGAGCCGGAATCGCCCGCCGGGAAGCGGGTGCCACCGGTGATCACGCCCACGGTAGTGTTAGCAACCAGAGGATAAGCGCCACTTAGCGCGGGCTGGGTGAAATTCGCCTGGTTGAGCAGATCGAACGCATCCGCTCGAATCTGCCAGGTCAAGCGCTCGGTAATCTTCGTGTTCTTCACCAGGGCGAAATCCACGTTGGTAAAACCAGGCCCGATCACCACGTTGCGGCCCAGATTCCCAAATGCGTTACCCGGGTCCAGTAAGTAGTTGCGAATGTTCGGGATGTATCCGATTTGAGCGGCGTTCCCGCTCGGCGCCGGGAAAAATCCGGTCGGAATGGTGCCGACAACGTTGGGCCGCTGGGTTGCTTGGCCGGTCAACGCAGTGTTGGTAGTGCGGAAGTTCATGGGGTTGCCACTCTGCAACTGAACGATGCTCGAGACTTCCCAACCTTCCACGAAGCGGTTGCCCTTGAACGGCAGGTTGTAAACGCCGCTGAGCACGAAACGGTGGCGCGCATCGAAATCCGACAAGCCGCGATCGTTCCGGACGTTGTAGCTGTCCTGAACGGTCAAGCCCTGATTGTTGCGCGAGTTGTAATCGATAGACTTCGAGAACGTGTACGAAGCGTTAAACTGCAGGCCCTTGGCGAATCGCTTGTTCGCCGTAACCCACAGAGCATTGTAGTTGGAGTTTCCACCGCTGTCCTGAAGCAGGATCGTCGCACCCAGGGGGCTGCCCGGCGAGATTGGGCTGCTGGCCGAAAGGGTGGCGTAAGGCTTCACTCCGTTAATCAACTGATTGAGGTTACGGACGAGATTGAGATGCGTTCCCTTGCTTCCGAAATATCCAAGCATCAAACCAAAATCGCTGCCCAGTTGCTGTTGGATGTTGAAATTGTAGGATTGGACATAAGTATCCTTATAATCCTGTGAAATGGAACGAGGCGAAACGGCTCCGCCAGCCAAGGTAAATGCATTCGCAAAACTCAAGTTGGTAGCGGCGGTGCTGAAATTGATTGGGAATGCGTAGGGCGGATTCGTCGCCAAGCCGGTGACGATGCCGGTAATGGGCTGATCGTACATGATCGCGTAAGCGCTGCGAACCAAGGTTCTCCCATCCTTGAATACGTCCCAGGCGAAGCCCAGACGCGGTTGAAAGTTGCGGGCGCTTTGCTGGTATGGCTGTGAGCTGTGAATCAGCGAGTCGGTTACCGGATCGAACACCACGAAGCGGTTTCCACCCTCGGTCGGCGTGCCGAACCAGTCGTAGCGCAACCCTAGCTCGAGCGTGAAGTTCGGCTTCAACTTCCAGGAATCGAGCGCGAAAGCCCCAATCGAATTGACAAAGATCCGGTTGGAGTTGTTGGACGTGCTTACCGCAAAACTGTTGGCCTGATCGTTGATGAAGGCCGTAATGCTGGGGAAGGTGAAAGAGCCCGGCGTGAAACTAAAGTTGTTATTGCTGATCCGCCGGTATTCTCCGCCGAACTTGAAATTGTGGCTCCCATGGGTCCAACTCAAGGAATCCGACGCAACGCTGGAGTAGTCGCCCCGGCCCTGCGGGAACCCCTGGGCTCCGCCAAATGCGAACCCATTCGTAACCGAGATCTGAGGCAGACCGTAGGGTGCGTTTACGCCACTGTTGATGCCAAAATCGGCGGCATTCGAGGTGTCATTCGACACAAAGGTGATGTGGATCCGGTTGTACCCCAGCCGGGCCTCGTTAACCAACGTCGAACTGAAAACGTGCGTGTCATTGATGGTCATGATCTGACGCCGGCCCTGCCGATGATCGCCATACCCGGGTATGTTGTTGCCTTGAGTGCTGGGTGGCTCGCCCCGCAGGTCCGCCTGAATCGCGTAGTAAACATTCAGGCGATTTGCATCGCTGAAGCTATGACTGACATTGGCGGTCCCCTGGTCGATATCGACGTTGGCCGTGGACGCGGAGACATAACCTCCATTGGGCTGGTTGGCCACGGGGATCAGTGGGAGCAATTTCCTGACAACCGCATCGCTCGACGCCAGTACTTGAGCGCGCTGGGCGTCCGTCAACACTGTCGCCGTAAGCGGCACAGCCTGACGTTGCCGCAGCCCTTCGTAGCTAAGGTAAAAGAAGGTCTTATCTTTCTTGATGTAACCGCCTCCGTCGCCGCCGAATTGGTTGCGCTTGAACGGCGCTTGCGGATTCACCGCCCCGGAAGCAAGCTTGGTGGTGTTGGTGAAGTTGCGTGCGTCAAAATAGCTGTTCCGAAGGAAATCGTACGCCTCGCCGTGCCATTCATTAGACCCGCTGCGAGTCGCGATATTCACGATCGAACCCGAATTGCGGCCGTACTCGGCGCTGAACGTCTGATTGTCCACTTTGAACTCCGACACGGTGTTGATCGTCGGCTGGAAAGTGATCTGGTTTTGAACCGGATCGCTCAGGTTCACGCCGTTGATCATGAAGTTGACGCTGTCCTCGCGGCCGCCCGCGCTGTTAAACGCGAACGATCCTTGTCCGCGCAACGGCGCAGTCAAAAAGCCATTGGAGGGCGGTGTTACCGAGCCGGGGATGAGCAACGCCAGATCCACGAAATGGCGTCCATTCAGCGGAATCTCCTGCACGGTCCGCTGATTGACCACCGTGCCAATCGAAACCGGACTCTGATTGATCACGGGCGCCGCAGCCGTTATCTCAACGGTTTCGCTGGTGGAGGCTACCTTCAACGAGAAGTCCTGTTTGACGGTGCTGCCTACTTCAAGCACCAGGTTGCTGGCAACCACGCTTTGCATGCCCGGCGACTTTACTTCCACACGATAAGTTCCAATCGTGAGTGAGGGCACGACATAGGAACCGGTTGCATCTGTCGCCGTGGTGCGCTCCTCGCCGGTATTCTGATTGCGAACCGTGACCGTGGCATTTGGTATGCTGGCGCCGGTAGCGTCTGTGACAGTACCCACCACGGTAGCGGTGGACTGCGCAAACGCGACGCCTGCAAAAAGTAGGCTACAAGCCAGAGCGCTGATAAACGCGAACCGGCTGAACACGGAACTTGAACGAATTGGCATTGACTTTCTCCCTTTCGACAACGATCAGTAACATCGACTGAATTCCAGTAAACATCCACTGAACTTCACGAAATACATGGAACGGGTTGCTCCGTTCAATAACGAGACTGTTGCTGGTATTTTATCACGTGGGCGCCCTTATGATATGGTGTGCCTGTAACAAAAATGTGAACAATGTAGTGTGCAGAACGATCTTTTCCTCTTTGATTCTGTTTGTGCTAAATCAGAAGCATGGACCCGGGCGCCATTGAACAAATCAGGAATGCCGTGTTTGCCGACGATGGCAACGCACTAACGGAACTGCTGTCGAGCCATCCCGAATTGAAGTCGCGGGTTAACGATACTTTGTTTCCCTTTGACCAGCCCGCACTTGTCTTTGCGGCGGGAAGGGGTCTGCGCCGGATCGTCGATGCTTTACTCACTGCCGGCGCCGACGTCAACGCCAGAAGCCAATGGTGGGCGGGAAGTTTCGGCGTCCTGGATTCAGCCGGTCCCGAACTGGCCGCCTACCTGATCGAACGCGGCGCGATTGTCGATGCGCATGCGGCGGCGCGTCTGGGGATGTTCGACAAACTCAAGCAGCTTGTTTCCGCCAATCCGGAATTGGTCCACGCCCGTGGAGGCGACGGCCAGATGCCGCTGCATTTTGCCAGTAGCGTGGAGATCGCCGAATTCTTGCTGGATCGTGGCGCCAGTGTCGACGCCCGCGATATCGATCACGAATCGACCGCCGCGCAACACCTGGTTCAGTCGCACTCGGAGGTTGTCCGTTGCCTGATCCGGCGCGGCGCGAAGACCGATATCCTGATGGCCGCCGCGCTGGGTGACAACGGCCTGGTCCGCAAGCATCTCGACGCCGATCCGCAATGCATTCGCGTGCGCGTCAACGAACATTTTTTTCCAAAGCAAAATCCACATAGCGGTGGGACGATTTACAACTGGACGCTGGGCGGGAACAGGTCGCCGCATCAGGCAGCTTCGAAGTTTGGGCACAAAGAAACCCTCGGGATTTTAATGGACCGAAGTCCGGCAGACGTACGCTTGATCAACGCCTGCTTGCTGGGCGACGAAGCGACTTGCAACGCCTTGCTCGAGAATCATCCTGAGTTGTCGCAGGTTCTCCCGGAAACGGATCGGCGCCAGGTTTCGAACGCCGCCGAAGACAACAACACCGGCGCCGTGCGGCTGATGCTGAAGTGCGGTTGGCCTGTCGATGGAGGCGGCGGACCGACCCCGCTGCATTGGGCGGCGTGGCACGGAAATACGGAGATGGTGCGCGTGATCCTGCGGCACCATCCACCGCTGGAGGTTTCCAACGATGCCACGTTCGGCGCTCCACCAATGGGATGGGCAGTGCATGGCTCCGAGCACGGCTGGCATTGCCAGACCGGTGATTACGCCGGCACGATCCACGCACTGCTGGAAGCAGGGGCCAAGCGGCCTCAGAAAATCGAGGGCAGTGCCGCCGCGCGCGCAGAGCTGGCTCGAAATTCGCAGCCTTGAAATTATCTCCTTGCGGTGCGTCCAATCACGACACCAACCAGTGCGCCCACCCCGAGAGCAATCATCACGGAGCCAAACGGATAGCGCTTGATGTTGTGAACGGTGTCGTCCAGCAAGTCATTCACGGTACGGCGAGTGCGTTTCGTAAGGTGCTTCACTACGGTCCGGCCATCGTCTATAGCGGTGGCAACCGCCTCTTTCGAAGCCACAAAACTCTTTGCAACACGACCGCCCGCCTTGGTCGCCTCTCTCAATACGTTATTGCTTATCATAGGTTCCTCCTTGTGGGGTTTCTCCTTGCAGGGATACGGAGCCTATCAATCTAGTGCACGAGCCGTGCCAGACGCCGGCCGTTCTTCATCAATGACTTAGAAGACACGGCGCAACAACAAGGGGAAGTTTTTACGATTTGCGGATGTATTCCACGAGTTGGGCCATCTCGTCCACCAGAATGTCCGGCGGATCGTCGAGGAAGCTCTCCGGTTGAAAACCGTAAGACACGCCACAAGCTAGCACCCTGGCGTTGCGGGCCGTGCGCACGTCCACACTGCTATCGCCAACCATGATAGTCCGCTCCCGCGCCAGACCGCTTTCCGTCAGCAATGCTTCAATCCCAATTGGATCCGGTTTCTTTTGCTCGAAGCTATTGCCGCCATAAACCTGGAAGAAATGGCCGCCTAGACCGAGTCCGTCGATAATCGCGCGGCTGAAACGTACTGGCTTGTTGGTGAGCACCGCCATCTTCGCGCCGCCCTCCAACAGACGATCCAACGCCTCCCTTACTCCGGGATACAAGTAAGTATTGTCGAGCATGTGATCGCGATAGTAAGCCAGGAAGAATTCGAGAGCGCGCTGTACGTCGGCGTCGCTCGCCTCAGGCCCCAAGGCACGCCGCATCAACACTGGAGCGCCGTTGCCGACGTAGGAGGAAACCAGTTCCTCGGAGATATTCGGAAGGCCCATTAAATTTCGGGCGGCGTTGACGGAATGCACCAGATCCAGTTTGGAATCGATCAGCGTACCGTCCAGATCGAAGATCAGCAGGTTCATTCGTGCCGCACTTCCGGCGTTGGCCTGGGCTTCTCGGTTTGTCCAGACCAGATTTTCGTCACCTTTTCCTTCGTTTCCTGGAACGCGTCTTTCACTTCGCGTGGCGTCAGCGCGGCCAGAATGTTCGAGGCATCCATCACGTAGGGCAATGTTTTCGATTCCACCACCGAGCGCGGCGGCGGCGCCGGAGCAAATGCAAGCAGCACCGTAACCAGGGCCGCCGCCATCACGATTCCGCGCACCAATCCAAACGCTCCCCCGAGGATGCGATCGAACCACGATAAGCCGATCCACTTGAAGAGCTTTGCCAACAGGCGCCCAACCACGGCGCCGATCAGCACGATGCCGATGAAGATCGCAAAGAAGCCAACGAGATTGGCGATGGCCTTTGAACTTACGTAGTCGAGCACATACACCGCCACCACGCCGTAGCACCAGAACCCCAAGAATATGCCCAGCACCGTGGCAATGAAGCCGATCCCCACGCGCGCAAAACCCGCCATTAGACCCGACAGCACCGACAAGGCGATCACCAACAACACCAGAAGATCGATCCAGTTCATAACGGTTTCCCCGCCAGCACGCGATACGCCTCACGATACTTCTCGCTGGTGCGCTGAATGACGTCATCCGGTAGCGGCGGAGCAGGTGGTTGTTTGTTCCAGTGGATGGATTCCAGGTAGTCGCGCACATACTGTTTGTCGAATGATGCTTGCGGACCGCCCGGCTGGTAACTCTCGCACGGCCAAAACCGGGAGGAATCCGGTGTGAGCACTTCGTCGGCAAGCACCAGCCGCTCACCAACGAATCCGAATTCGAACTTCGTATCTGCAATCAGAATGCCTCGCGTCGCAGCGTACTCCGATGCACGCTTATAAATATCTAACGTGAGATCCTTAACCTCCTCAGCCAGCGAATCTCCAATCTGGCTTGCCGCGGTTTCAAAAGAAATGTTTTCATCATGACCCGATTGGGCTTTCGTGGCCGGTGTAAAGATCGGCTCAGGCAGACGATCGGATTCCCGCAGCCCGGCCGGCAGCGGGATCCCACAAATCCCTCCGTCCTTTCTGTAATCCTTCCACCCGGAACCGGAAACATACCCGCGCGCCACGCATTCGACGTCGATCATTTTCGCGCGATGCACTAGCATGGACCGCCCTTCCAACTGGTCGCGATAGGCATGGAATTGGCTGGGATAGTCGTCCACATTGGCGGAAACGAAATGATTCGGAACGATGTCGCCGATCAGTCCCAGCCAAAAGAGAGTGAGTTGCGTGAGCACCCGGCCCTTATCGGGAATTGGCGTCGGCAGGACATAGTCGAACGCGGAAAGGCGATCGGTGGCCACGATTACCAGAAAATCGCCGGCGCCATAGACGTCGCGCACTTTCCCGCGAGCAAGAGTTGGGATCGAACCCAGGTTGGTTTCGAAGATCGTATCCAATATTTAGTGTTAACACGTTTAGACGGTGACAGCAGGTGATACGTAAATTTTTCGCATGCATTTCGCGGTCGGTTTTGTAGCTTCAACCAGTTAGCCCAAGTTCGTCACGACATCGGTAGTTCCAAGCTTTTTGATCCTATCGGTGGCACCAAGTCCTTACGTCTCAATCGGCGTTTTCGAAGATGCCGATGTAGTGTAGACCTACCCTCTTGAAGACTTGGGGTAATCAT
>CATPCJ010000051.1 GCA_955652915.1 uncultured Bryobacteraceae bacterium | reverse complement strand
CGAAATCGAGACCTGCATCCAGCGCAACGTTCGACTCACACAGGCCCGCCAGGCCGATTCTCACCGCCCTTGCCCCCTACCATCGCTCACCCTCCATGCCACAACCTAACAACCTGGAAGAAAAGAAGGTGAAAAACGAACCGAATCCCAAGAACGGACACCAGACGGAACCGCGCGCGTCACCGACCCAACGAACGGAAACCGACTCCGCCGCCTTCGGTGGGGTTAACCTCACCAAGAAATTCCGATCTCCAAGTGGACCCCTGTGAGCGCCGGGCACTCCCCGAAAAGTTGAGAGCGGATCAAGGAAACAGATTTAGCGCACTACCGGTAGCTTCGGTGATCTATACTTTCAGGACAGGGGGACTCCATGACGCAGTCTACTATCGCCCGCGTAGGGCTAGGATTCGCGCTTTTGCTGTGCGCGCCGGTAACCATGTTTGGCCAAGCCGTCTACGGAAGCATCGTGGGGACGGTCCGGGATAGTTCGGGGGCCCCAATCCCCGGTGCGAAAGTGACTGTGGTGGACGTAGGGAAGGGCATCAGTCACGTCACAAAAACGAACGAAACTGGAAATTACAGCCAGACCCATTTGATTGTCGGTGTCTATGAGGTGCGTGTGGAAGTTCCCGCCTTCGACACCTTCGTGCAACAGAACGTCACCGTGGAAGTGGACGCGGTAACGCAGGTGAACGCTCAGCTCACGGTGGGCAAAGTGGGTGAAACGGTCAACGTGACGGCTGAGACGCCGCTGCTGAAGACCTCGCGGAGCGATGTGTCCGATACCTTCACCCAAAAACAAGTGATGGATATGCCGGTGTTCGCGCGCGATATCAACCGCCTCTACTTCTTCGTGCCGGGTGTGCAGGCCAACGGCACCACCGCGGCGAGCGAGCAGCCGCAGGCAATTTTCCGGCCCAAGGTCAACGGTGGATATTGGGGCGGCATATCGTTCCAATTGGACGGCACGGACAACCGCGAATCGGTGTTGGGCGAGCCGGTGGTATCTCCTAATATCGACGCGGTCTCCGAATTGAAAATCACCACCGGCGCATACGACGCCGAGTTTGGGCAGGCCAATCAAGCGGTGATCGCCGTCCAAACCAAATCGGGAAGCAACGCGCTGCATGGCGGCGGGTTCTGGGTCCGCCGCGACGACAACGGGCAGGCGCGCGATCCTTTTTCACAGTCCCTCCCCATTGTCGGCACAAACAATCGCTTCATCCCATCGACACTTTGGCATCAATTCGGCGGGTCCATCGGAGGACCGATTCAGAAGGACAAGACCTTCTTCTTCGGAGATTATCAGGGCCGCAGGCAGAGAGATGGCGGCTCCCTACTTTTGTTCGTACCTACCGCGGCTGAGCGCGGCGGCGACTTGAGCGCTCTCGGAACCAACATCTACAACCCCTGCACGGCGGACGGATCGAACTGCGCCCTCACGCCGGCGCAGCGCACTCAATTCGCGAACAACACCATTCCGAACTCGCTGCTATCGCCTCAAGCGCAAAACCTGTTGAAGTTCATTCCGCTTCCGAACGTACCGGGGGTTAGCGGCGCCACGCCGGACTACCTTGCATCCGGAACGGCCATCACCAACAGCGATGCTTTCGACGTGCGCGTGGATCGCTATCAAAGCGAAAAGATCCACATGTTCGGGCGGTATAGTTTGCAACAGTGGGGTCTAGCGGCGCCAGGCGCTTTCGGAACCGAGGCCGGTGGACCCAATTTCCCGGGCACCTCTTTTTCGGGGACCTCGGCGGTCCGCAATCAAAGTCTGGCATACGGTCTTGACGCGGTAGTGCGGCCGAATTGGCTGGGTGACTTTCGCTTCGGCTTCTTCCGGTATCGGGTGCTGGTGAATCCGAATGGTCTGGGCACTTCGCCCGCCACGGATGCCGGCATTCCAGGTTTGAATCTGGACAGCTATTACACCTCGGGAATGCCTGCCTTCACGCTCAGCGGATTCGGTGGCTTCTCGTTCGGTTATTCGCTTCCCATCAATCAGTGCAACTGCCCTCTGAATGAACAGGAGAACCAATTTCAGTGGGTGACCAACTGGACTCACATCCGCGGTAATCACACCATCAAATTCGGCGCCGATTTCCGGCACGCCCAGAATCTGCGCGTTCCCAGTGATTCCCACCGTGCCGGACAATTGACCTTCGCAGTCGACCAGACGGCGGGCCCGAATGGCGGAGGTCTGCCGTTGGCCTCGTTCCTTCTCGGCAACGCCAGCGCCATGCAGCGTTATGTCAGCAACTCCACCAATGCGGCCGAGCGGCAGAATCGCGAATTTTTCTATGTCCAGGATACCTGGCGGATCACACCGCGCCTGACCTTGAATTACGGCCTGCGCTGGGAGATTTACAACCCGCAGTACGTGAACGCCAAGGACAACGGAGGGGTTTTGAGACTGGATACGGGCGAGATCATGACCATGGGCGAGAACGGCGTCAGCTTGAACGGAAACATCGGCACTGCTCTGACACATTTTGCGCCTCGCCTGGGCATCGCCTACCAGATCACGGACAAGACGGTGATCCGTACCGGGTACGGACGCTCCTATGACGTGGGTGTTTTCGGCACCTCATTTGGACACAACGTGACGCAGAATCTACCCGTGCTCGCGATCCAGAGCTTTACTCCGTCCAGCAGTTTCCTTCCGGTATTCAATTTGTCGAAAGGACCTGGGTCCATCATCGACCCGACATCCATACTGGCATCTCAGCCCAAGGGTCCCAACGGCTTCCCGATTTTACCGAACGGCATCACTCCGAACGTGCTTCCTTTGACTTCGGATTCAACCATTCGCTTGCCAGTTGTCGACTCTTGGAATTTCACGCTGGAGCGGCAAATTTCTTCTTCGTTTGTTGCTTCGGTAGGGTACGTCGGCAACAAGGCCACGCATGTTGCGCCCGGCGGCACCAATTACAATATCAACCAACCCAGCATCGTCGGCTTTGGCGCCTTGAGTACGATCCAGCGCCAGTACTTCTATCAGAAGTTCGGCTGGTCGCAATCGATCAAGTACTTC
The DNA here is from genome assembly GCA_955652915.1 of uncultured Bryobacteraceae bacterium. GTDB lineage: Bacteria > Acidobacteriota > Terriglobia > Bryobacterales > Bryobacteraceae > Palsa-89. The sequence goes on along the minus strand of CATPCJ010000051.1, from coordinate 36,608 downwards.
AGCGATGACGCCACCATGCATTTCAACTCGCTGCAAGCGCGCATCGAGAAGCGGTTCTCCCACGGGATGCAGTTTCAAGCCAACTATACCTGGGCCAGCGCATTCGACTTTGCCACCGACTACTTCTTCTGGAACCCCAAGATCGATTACGGTCCGGAGGATGGAATCCGGCGGCACGTCTTCACGGCTAACGATCTCTATGAACTCCAGTTCGGCAAAGGCAGGCGCTTCCTCAATAACGCTTCGCGCCCGGTGGATCTGCTGCTGGGTGGTTGGCAACTGAGCGGTACCTGGGTATACGAGAGCGGACTGCCATTCACGGCCAGCTATAAGAATTGCAACTCAGACCGGGACACCGGTCCTTGCCGCCCCAATCAGGTGGGCGATGCGGGCGTTTCGAATCCTGGCGCGCAAGGATGGTTCGCCACCACCGCCGGCGTGGCATTGGCCGCGAATGGCGACACCATCGGACCGTGGCAGCGCCCGCGGAAGGGAACATTTGGGAACGCTCCCCGCAATGCATTGCATGGGCCCCATCTGTTCAATGCGGATGCGTCGCTGATGAAGAGCTTCGCGCTTACCGAGAGGCTGAGAGCGCAGTTCCGGGCAGAAGCTTATAACGTATTCAACCACGTGAATCTGGGGCAACCGGACGCGAGTGTCGATAATGCCACCGGCGGAAAGATCTTCGCTTTGGCGAGCCTGTCGCAGATGCGGAAATGGCAGCTCGCCTTACGGCTGGATTTCTGAGCCGGGCAGCGTGTCTACCAGAAATGAACGGCAACCACTTTGGGCGGCCCGGCCGTCCCGGACATCACCTTCACCGAAAGCACCACCTGCATATTCTTCCGATACCAATCGCGCGGCGCGGTCTTCAACGCCGCCTCGAAATACGCGGGATTGCTGAGGAACTCGCCGGCGGCTACCGTACCGAACTGTGTGATTCCGGCGCCAATGACGACTGTCCGTTCCGTGGTCGCATTCCGCGCCCGTGTCACAATCGCGTAGTCGATGGGGATTCTGGGGTGGGGCCACGCGTTGGCCACGGTCCAGGCGTTGTTCCGCGCGTCCCCACGGTCTTGCACCATCGAGATTCCCGTCTTCTCTTCATGCACGAAATTAAAACGCAGTTCCCCGTCCAACGCCAAGGTCCAATCGTTATTGAACGCGGGAAGCACTCGGCATCTTGCGGACGCCTCGGCTTTTCGCGGTGCTATACTAAGCGAATTCACCCGGACTTTTTCGAACGAAGAGTCCTGATTTCGATACATGGCGGCCAGTGAACAAACGGCAACGTGAGGGGTAGCCTGTGTCCGAATGCGGGCAACTGTATGTTTTCAGAGCGGCTGACTTTTAACCACGAGTTTTCAACGAAGATCAGGGCCGGATTAGTCGGTTGCGGCGGTCAGGCATTCCGCAACATTCTTCCCGCTTTTCATTTTGCTCCAGTGGAGTTGGTCGCCCTGGCCGATGTCTGCGTCGATCGAGCCCATGCCTACGCCAAGCAGTTCGGCGCCGGCCGCGTCTACCATGATTATCGGCTAATGCTCGAGCATGAGCAGTTGGACGCGGTATTCTTCGCGACTGGATACGATGAGTCCTGGCGGCCTTTGTATCCGGCCCAGGCTGCCGACGCGATGCGTGCCGGGTGTCATGCTTGGATCGAGAAGCCTCCCGCCGATTCGGTTAGCGCTATCGAGGAACTCCGAAATATCAGCCGCGAATGCGGCCGGCAGGTCGGCGTTGGTTTTATGAAGATGTTTTCTCCAGCGACGGCCAAAGTTCGTGCGATCCTCAAGCAGCCCGAATTCGGCAAACCGACCACACTGTACCTGAGAGATCCCGAAAAGCTTCCTCCCGCTCATCTCCGCGGAGACCCGGAGCACATGCATTATTTCCTGGACCACATTGTGCATCCCATGTCGGTAATTCACTCACTCATGGGGCCATTACGGCGGATGTATCTGGAAGAGGGGCCGGACGGCGAGCCAATTTTCGCGATGAAGTTTTCGAGTGGCGCGGCCGGTGTTCTACATATGCCATGGGGCATGTCGGGCACCAGCCCGATGGAGCGTCTGGAGATCGTCGGTCAAGGCGCGAACGTTATAGTCGAGAACAATATCCGGCTGACCTACTACCGCCCGGGGCATCGTGGTCTGGGCAGGTACGAGTACGGCCGGATCGGCGATTTCACAAGTTCGGACGCCGATGCGCCGCTCCATTGGGAGATGGATTGCTATTCCGGACAGCCGTACAACATGCACCTTTTCTCGCAAGGCTACGCGCAGGAAATTCTGTACTTTTGCCAGTGCATTTTGAATGTCGAACCAATCCGGATCGGAGGGCTGGACGACGCCTGGCACATTGTGCGCTTTTTCGAAGCCTGCCAGCGTGCCGGCCGCCAGCCAATTGAATTTTCGGACTGATGTTTTGGGTTGAGCAGCGGGGATGAGCTTGATGCAGACTGTAGACTTTGCCGGTCTCAATTGGATGGACGTAGAACGCTACCTTCAGCTCGATACTCGAGTAGTTATTCCGCTGGGCGCAACGGAGGAGCACGGATACCTGAGCCTGCTGACAGATACGCTTTTTGTCAACGAAGTTTCACGCCAGGCGTGCAGCCGGGCAAATGTGCTGATCGCGCCCACGCTGCCATTCGGCTGTTCTGCATTCTCCATCAATTACCCAGGCACCATCTCGCTGCGTACGGCAACTCTCTGCGCGGTGCTGGAAGATATGGTCGATTGTCTGTATCGGCAGGGATTCCGGCGGATCGTGGTTGTCACCGGGCATGGGGGAAACGAGGTTGTGACCGGCGTTCTTTCCGAAGTGCAGCTCGATAGAACAGGATTGAATATCTATTATAAAAGTGCCTGGGCCGGGATGGCCGAGGCCGTGCACGCGATAGAGGCAAAACTCGATGTCGCCCGCGGAGAACACGCGTCCTGGTATGAAGTATTTCCTTTTTCGCGTGTCGCCGAGATTCCCGAAGGCGCGAAGCCATGGCCGGAAACGCCGGATTTTCCCATGTTCCCGCTCAATCCTAGAACGGCCAGAACGTACTTGGGCGACGGGGTCGTCCGCGGCCAATATAAACCACCCGACTCCGAGGTTCCGTCCGCGCTCCTGCAAATGTGCGTTGATGCGCTAGCAGAGTTCCTGGCCGGATTGCCGCCACAGCCGGCGAGCTCTTGACTCCCATGTCTGAGAGCTCTCAGATCGGCACGCTGATCCAAATGCTTAGCCGGCACGATCGCAAGCTGAAAAATTCGTTCAGCCTGATCCCGAGCGAGAATCTGCTATCTCCCGTGGCACGGCTGGCCTTCTTGTCGGACGCGTACAGCCGCTACTTTTTCGATGAGAAAGAGGTGTTCGGGCGGTGGAGTTTTCAGGGTGGCAGCCTGGCCGGCGAGATTCAGAAGGAGATGCTCTTTCCTCTTCTTCGAAAGATATCAAAAGCCGAATACGTAGATGTCCGCGCGGTTTCCGGCTTGACCGGCATGACGCTGGCGCTCGCCGCGCTAGGCGGAGGGGCAGGGGCCACGGTTTTTAGCATGCCCGTTGAAATGGGTGGACATCCGGATACTCAGTACGTCGCGGGCAAGTTGGGCATGAAGGTGACGTTCCTGCCCGGCGCCGATTGGTCCGCTATCGACCTGGACAGGTTGGCTGCCATGGTGCGCCGCGAGCAGCCGAAGCTGATTTACGTGGATCATGCCACGAGCCTTTTTCCGATCGACTTAAAGGCGATGATCGAAACTGTTCGTCAAGCCTCCCCCGGGAAAGTCCACATTCACGTCGACTCCAGCCATGTAAATGGGCTTATCTGGGGTGGATGTTATCCAAACCCCCTGGATTGCGGCGCGGATTCGTACGGCGGCTCCACTCACAAGACTTTCCCCGGTCCCCACAAGGCAGTTCTCTTCACGAACGATGCCGAGATTTTTGACAGAATCACAATGACGGCGGTCAATATGATTAGCCATCATCATCTAAGCGAAGTGATTGCCTTGGCGATTACACTGCTGGAATTCGTCGAGGAAGGCGGCGCCGCGTACGCGACTCAGACGCTGAGCAACGCTCGCGCGTTTGCTGAAGCGTTGCACAGCCTTGGATTTGCGGTGCAGGCCAAAGACAAGGGCTTTACCGGCAATCACCAGGTCTGGGTGGATCCATCGCCGTTCGGCGACGCGTATGTTTGCGCGACGTCATTGTTTGATGTGGGTTTCGTGGTTAATCCATATAACCCGCTGCCGAGTCTGGCGGGACCCGGAATACGCATGGGCGTGAATGAAGCGACCCGGCTTGGCCTCAAGAAAGACGACATGAGGTTCTTTGCACAATGCTTCCGCGAACTTTTGATCGAGGGACGCGATGCGGCGGAACTGGGCAGGGCGGTTGCCGAGCGCCGGGCGCGATGCCGTCCTGCTTACTGCTACGGTCCTTCCGTGTTTTGTGAGAGCCTGAGGCGTTTGTGCGCACCTTTCTGCGCTGACGAGGGCAACCTTCAGCCACTCGTCGATTTTCTTTATCGCTAAATTCTTCAATCATTCCGGTAGCGGGAAACGCGTGATTTCCTGCCGCAATGCGTACCTGCCGGAGCGCGCCGATCACCGCGGTTGAATAACGTAAATCGGCCGGAAATAGACGCGCCGAAAACCCGCCCTCAAGATATTGCGATAGGAGGGATTGGGGCAACTTGGCGTCTCCTCGGCGGTCTCAATAGTGAGCCGATCGCAACCCAGCGCACGCGCATCCTCAATCCGCCGGGCGAGGAGCGCGCTCTGTGCGCCGCGGCCACGATACGCGGGCAGGGTGGTGTCGATCCCGAGCCAGGCCACACGATCCTCCACGTACAAGGCTCCCGTCCCGACCGGTTTTTCTCCTGCATAGGCGATATAATGCCGCCATCGATTGCGGCCGACCACGGCCGCATGGCCGGTGCGAAGGAGCGCCGACAGCCCTAGTACGTCGCCGGCGATCCGGGCGAATTCGGAAGCTTCGGCGCCGGTCGCCTGCTCGATGCGGAGAAGCGTATTCGTCGCGGGCGCCGATTCCGCCGATCGTATGAACTTGACCTCTCCACCGGCAACGCGGAGTCCCTCGTCGGAGAGCCACTGGTGCAACCCGGTTGGTTGTGCGGCAGGACTCAGTTGAACCGCGAAGTCGGAGATGCCGGCGTCGCGGTACAGTTGGACCAGCCGTTTCACGGCGTCCCGGCCGGCCGGCTCCCGCAGGCCGAGGCCGATCACGCGCCGGTACGTGGTTCGATGATCCTCTCGCGACACTAGCGCTATCGCGGAGCCGATGATGTCCACGCGCGCGTTCCATGCTTTCGCCAGGTCCGCCGGCAACGCCCGGAACAGGTCGGCCCAAGCATTCGCTTCACCGAACTCCACAACCGCGGCGAGTCTCCGGCTTGCATGGGATTCCTGCGTCACACTTCTCACTCCCGCACCATAATACGGGCCGCTCCAGGCTCTCCCACGCTTGACATGCACCCTATTGCGTACTATTTTAGTCGATATTGTCCACCGCCATGGAGATAGATCGTTCTGCTATTCCGGCGCGTTTAGCGGTGATCAATCAGCATCCGAAAGGGAATGAGCTCCAGGTCGTTCTCTCGGATGGATATCATCAAGAACTTCCATCGATTCAGGACTCTTTCCTAAAACAGGTGGAATTCGCATCGCGCTACTCCGCGTTGTTGTCGCGGCGTGGAATTTTCCGCTTGACGTTCTTGGACTTGGCCGCCGACAAGATGACGGCCAATGAACTTCACGAATTTATGAAGCGCCTGCCGCGGGCCGTTTCTACCTCGGGCGTCCGATGTTTGCAGGTGGTTTGGTCGATCGAGGGCAGCCGCAATAGCGAGTTCGGCTCCGCCGCGATGGAGTGTCATACCGCCTGCGCCTCCGAGCGCTTGATCTTTCGTCCCGGATTCTCGATCGACCCGCTGCATGCGGATTGGCGGGAGATCGTCCATCGTTGCCTGGACGCCGGCGCGGAAATCGGGCGCGTGGCCTGCCGCGTCGAAACACCCGGCCGCTGGTTAGAGAGTTTTCAATTGGACGATTTTTTCCGCGGCGCCGGTTTAACAATCGCGGAAATGAGCAGATGCCTGAAGGTCGATCTCGAGTTACAAATGTGTCCCCGCATTCCTCCGATGCGCGACGATCTGTGGGTCCTCATGGCGCGATCGATACTGTCCTTAATGGGTATTCCCGCCATGATTCAGGTGTTGGCTGAGGTGGACCCGCTCGCGCCCGCGGGACCGCGCCGGCGCAAGACGTCGCTCATCAATGAGATCTGTTACGACACGCTTGTTGAGTTCAATCGTACGCAGGATTACGGGGCGCTGCGGAACCTATTGCAGATCGTGGCCGCCATGGAGGAGGCCGATTCATGAACAGCGAGCGGCGCGTAAGCCGAGAACCATTCTACATGGGTTTTGATTTCTGTTATCCCTGGGGCGACGAATTCATCGTGGAGTTGGCTACGCCGACGTGCCCGTATCGTTGTACCTTTTGCGCCATTCATATTCCAAACAGCGGTAAACGGGAAGCCGATGAACTATCCAACGACATCCTGCCTCAGATACGTTTCGCGATAGATTACTGCAAGCGCTTCAAGAGTAGAAACATCTTTCGAATCAATCTTTCTCTGGCAGGGTCCCTGCTCGACACGAATTCTGTCGATCCGGAATCGCTAATGCTGGCTATCGACCACATCGGGGAGCACACCGATATCAAGTGGCTGAACTTCGAAACTCGCGCCGAGCTGCTGACCGGCGATCGCTATGACGAAATCTGCGACCGGGCCGAGTCTGCGAACCTGAACGTTATCCCGGCTGTCGGCTACGAGACCAGGTCCTCCCGGGTGCGAAACGATCTTCTGCACAAGTTTCTCCCAGATGAGGTCTTCGAACAAATGGTGACGACGGTCAGCCGCAGGCACCGGGCGTTGAAGCCACTGTGTCTTATCAAGCCATGGGAGGCTGCGGTCGACGAGTGGCGCCAGGAAGCCTTCGACACCGTGGCGTACCTCGCGCGTCTGCAGGCGGAAACCGGAGTGGAGATGGAAGTCCATGTGGCGCCCACCTACGTGGCGCCGGAAACGCCGTTGTACAAGCAGTTTCAGCAGGGAAAATATCATGTGGTCCGGGAACGCGATTTCCTGGAAACCCTGCGGTCATTTCGCGGGCTCGACGTTCGCGTTTGGGTGTGTCCCCATTCGGAAACCAGGGCGGTTCCCCACGGCGACATGGTGCAGACGTGCGCCAGGCCGGATATCTATATGACCCTCATGCACGAATTCAATATGACGAACGACTATGGAATTATCGACGGCTATCTGGCAATGCTCCCGGCGCTCGAGGCTGAGGCGCGGGCTTTGAGAAATCCCGCCGGCGACGACCCATTCAGGCAGGTCCCGAATGCTCCATGCGCGTGAGTTTTCTAGGCCATGCCAGCCTGCTCGCGGAAGGTGAGTGGGGCGCTTTACTGTTCGATCCCCTATTGGGATCGACGCTGGGCCACGGAGCAAATGAAATATACCCGTCTCGCCATATCGATCCCGCGCGGTTGCCCCCGATTGACCGCCTGATTATTTCGCACCGGCACAACGATCACTTCGATGCCGAGAGCCTGCGGACGTTGCGCGGCCTCGGCAACCCGAGCGTATTGCTGCCGGACGATCCTGCGTTGGAGAGCGGCTTGCGCGCGCTCGGCTACACGGAGACGCGCCGGCTCAAACCCTTTGAGATAGTACAGACCGGCGGCCTGACCATCGTGGCCACCCCATCCAGCATCGACGTTCCCGAGCTCGGCTTTGTGTTGATCGACGATGACGGCGTGGTCTGGAACCAGGTGGACAGCCACTTCGCGCCGTTCGTCGACGACGTGTTGAGATGTGTGCAAAGGCAGATTGACGCGGTCTTGATTCCATACCAAAGCGGCACGTTCAACGAGTACATCCCGCTCCTTGGGGATTTGATGCCGGGAGCTACTGTCGCCGCTCTGCGCTCGGTCGCGGCGGCGTGGCGTAACACTCTGGTGGAGGCGGCGATCAAGATTCGGCCGAAAGTGGTAATTCCGTTCGCAAACGGGTTGTGCTATCCGGCTGACGTGGAGAGCATGAATAGCCTGCACTTCCTTGACGATGACGGAGTGCTGATCGAAGCCGTGCGGGAACGTCTGCCGGACGTTCTCGGACATCTCTCCTATCCTGGTTTGCGGCTCGAATTGCGCGGCGGCGTTCCCCGGATTGAAGAACACGCGGCGTCGTGCCTTGACGGCGTCAGTCGGCCGGGCGACCGGCTTCGCTTCCAACCGTTGGCGCAGTTGGACTCCTCGATCCGTCCGCTGCTGGGCGGGCCTGTCGCGGCAAGCGAGAGCCGTCTGGACGCGCTTACCGGTGAAATCGACGAGTGCATTCGCGGCTTTGTGGAGCAGGCGAATCGGCCGTTTTTCGAGCAAGGGAACCGAATTGCCGCCGCCTCCGGAGCCGCGGCGTGGCATCTCATCGTCGACGGTCTGGATCGGCCTCGACAATACGTCCTCTCCTGGACACCCCCAGGAGCGCGGTTGGACCGAATGCCTCCCGGCGCGAAAGTTTCAGCGCCGGGAATGCGCATTCATGTCAACGACCTGGTTGGGATTCTCGAAAATCGTGTCGACCTTTACGACGTGGTCCTGGGCGCGCGAGTTCGCTTGAGTCTGCCCGATGGCGCCACCGTATCCAACGACAACGTGACCGACCTGTGCGTCAATCCCGCTTGGTTTGCCTTGGCCAATGTCAACAGGGCAGGGGTCTTGCTGGAGCGCATGGGATTGGAGGCGCCGCGGCCCGCGTCGTAGCGTACGCATGAGTGCGATGAATGCCAGCATAGTGGGTCATTGGATCCAGAAATCTTTGCGCTTGGTTGGGATCCCACGCGACGCGGAGTAACGAACAGCCAGGCAACCAGTAAAGGGCGGGAGAATTCGCAAGCCGCCCTGAATCTTGCGCGCGGCCGCCGTTTTTGCCGGGATTCTTGCCGGGTAACTTTCACCTCAAGCTTGCCGGGTAGTATCCTAATTTTGAAATTACGAAACTACGCCGGCATGGCGTTGCTGCCGTGCCGGCGTCGAGTTAAGCGATCTAAGCAGAGAGGTCTAGAAGCGGAGGATGAAGCCCGCCTCGCCGGAGAAGAATTGCGGGATCACGACGCTGGATGGCGTGATGAATCCGGTGGGCTTTCCGAACTGCGAGCTGCGGATATTGTTCTGGAAGTTGGCGCCGAAATTCGCGCGGTTGGTAAGGTCGAAGGCCTGGAAGATGAATTCCAGCTTGATCTTTTCGCGGAATGTGAAGGTCTTGCCGAAGCGCGCGTCCAATTGGTAGAAAGGCGCACCGCGCAGAGAACCGAAGGACTGAATGGTGCAAGTTGCCGCTGCCAGGCAGGAGCGAAGCTGCGCTGCCGTATAAGCCTTGGTGGCCGTCAGATTGGTGGGGTCGCTGTTCAAGGTGATGGCGTAATCAGTCGTGCTGCCATTGCCGACTCCGAAGTAATCGGTACCTTGCTTTGGGGTGTACGGACGCGCGGATGCCCATTGCATAATGGGCGCGACGTGGAAGCCCCAGGGAAGATTAACGACGCCGCTGGTAACCCAGCGATGTCTTTCATCAACCGGCGTGGGACCGAAATCGTGCGCGGCAAAAATGTTGGACGGATCCGTGCCCGCCTGTCCGAAATTCGCAGCCGATCCGTTATATGCCAGAGCTTTGGAGAACACATAGCTGGTGTTCAGAGTGAAGTGGCGGCTTAAGCGACGGCGATAGACGAGATTTAAGCCGTCGTAGCGTGAACGGCCGACCGAGGCGAAATCGGTGATGCTGCCCAAAACGGGTTGGTTCGCCGCCCTGAATGCGGAATCCAGAAGGCGGCCGGAGAAGTTCGGACTCTTCGGATTGATTTGAACGCTCTTCGACTCGTGCAAGCTGAGAACGTGGGTATAGTCCACCTCGACTACATTGGCGTCGTCAATCGAGAACGAGTATCCGATATTGAATTGTTCGGTAAACGGGTTCCGATATTTTGGATCGATGATACGGCCCGTCGATCCAGCCGGAAGGCTGGTGGGCGGGGCCGGGGGAATCGGCAGTGGGTCGACTCCATAGCGGAAGGCCGACAGCGGTTTTCCCGTGGTGGGAACGATGTCCGCTTGTGCATCCGTGGGCCCGGTGCTGTTCAGGTTCAAAACGGTCGCGAAGATGGTGGGGTTAGCCTGTTGGATCATGAACAGCGTAATGTTCTGGAAGATCTGGCCGTAGTAGAGACCAAATCCCCCGCGAACAATGTGCTTGCCGTGACCGGTGAGGTCATAGGCAAAGCCGATCCGGGGACTGAAATCCTTGTTGTCGTCGTGCGGGACTCCGCCGCCATAGGGGCTGTTGATTGCCTTGAGTTCCTGAAACGCCCGCGAACGGGTCTGGACTTGACCAGCGACCATGTTGAAATCTTTATCCCAGCGGAGACCTAGATTAAGCGTCAGGCGGCGCGAGACTTTCCAGTCGTCCTGGAAGTACAGTCCCAGCATTTTGGTGCTGAGCAGGAAGTACGGATTGCCGGATGTTTCGGCAATGTTGGTGATGAGGCCAGGAGTGGCGAAGCGCTGCGGATAGGTCTTCGGATCGCCCAGGATCTGGCTCGGATCGGCGCTAAACGTTACCGATGGAGTTGGAGTGAATTCGAAGAATCCGCCGAGCACCGGCTCATGCAGGTAGTCAAAACCGGTCTTGAAGTTATGCTTGCCGCGCGTGAACGACAGGTCGTCACGGAATTGCCACTTCTTCTGGAAGGACTGCTGGGGCACGTTGCCGTTGGTTCCGAAATACTCGCCGGAAGCGAAGGTGACCGTCGGCAACTTGAGGGTGGAATCGATCAGATTGTTCCAGTATTGATAACCCACCGTCGCGGAGTTCACTACACTCGGCGTGATTACGGAGCTTAGATTGACGCTGGCCAGAATCAACTGGTTGGTGGTGAAGTTGCCGGCCGTCAGGTCGTTGTTGGAGCTGGATTGATCGTTGAGTCCGGTGTTGTTCTGGTTGCTGTAGCTGACGAACAGGTTGTTCTTGTCGTTGATCCGATGATCCCAGCGTCCGTTGTAGCGCCAGTCGAAATACGGCGTCGGAATCGCGCTGACGGGCTGAGCGCCTAATGATTTCACCAAGCTCAATTCTGTAAACAGCGTCGGGTCCACGATGATGTTGGTGGCCTCGCGCTCGCGCTCCAGGGTGAAGAACAGAAAATCTTTGTCCTTGCGAACGGGGCCGCCAATGGAACCGCCGAACTGCTGGCGGGAGTAAGGCGATTTCGGATTGCCGGCCTGCACATCGAAGTAGTCGTTAGCATTCAGGGCTTCGTTGCGATCGAAGAAATACAGCGAGCCGTGAAACTGATTGGTGCCGGACTTGGTGATGGTGGTGATTGCCGCGCCTTCGCTGCGGCCATTGGCGGCCGAGAAGCGCTGCGTGCTGATATGGAACTCTTCCACGGCCTCGAGGGGAAGCTGCATCACCGGTCCGCCGACGGTGTTGTCTTTGTCGTCGATGCCGTTCACCGTGACGTTCACGTTGCGGCCGTTGGAGCCATCCACGGCGAATACGCCGATGCGGTTCTTGGTGGGGTCATAAGAATTGACGGGACGGGCGCCGGGAGCGAGGGTGGCGAGATTGACGAAGTCCCTGCCATTCAGCGGAAGATCCTGAAGCATTTTGGGAGAAATGGCGAGGCTGACATCCGACTTGGTGGTGTCGACCAATGCCGCGCCGCTGGCCTCTACCGTGACCACTTCCGCCTGAGTGCTGGGCGACAAGCTCGCATTCAAGTCCGTCGTCTGGCTCACCGAAACGGAGACGTTCTCGAAGCTGATCGTCGAGAATCCAAGGGAGCTTACACGAACGTTGTACGTTCCGGCCGGAAGCAGCTCGAACCGGTATTGCCCGGCCGCACCGCTCTTGGCTTCGCGCGCGAGGCCTGTGTCCTTGCTCGAAAGCTTAACGCCGGCGCCCGGGACCACCGCACCCGATTTGTCCGTTACAGTTCCCTGAATCGTTCCGGTCGCGTTGGCTTGAGCGTAAAGCGAGACGCCGCATAAAAGGACGCCTGACAGCAGCGCCAAACATTTGTTCACCATTTTGTTACCCCCAGTTTTGAATGAACCTCGGCCGAGCGATTTCTTCACGCCAAACAAGAAGCTGACCGGGCTTACGAAATCGTATCACAGATGTAACATTTATAGTGAATAATTAATCTTACCGCCAGAACCGGTCCGGGCGCGGCTCCCTCGCGGGACTTACTCAGGTTTAGTAAGTGGCGTGATGCGAGAGTGTTAGCGATGCAGGATCATTGTGGAGATAGCGGCCGCCTCGGCTGGGATCGCTCTGCCGAACGATCCAAGGAAGAGGGTGCGGCCGGATCCACACCCTCCACAAGCTGAAGCCTGCAACTCGCTAGAAGACGAACTTGGCGGCAATCTGGATCACGCGCGCGTTGCTGTTGAAAGTGACTTCCGGATTGTTGAACGCCTTGTTTCCCGCAGTGACGAAATTGAGCACGCCGGACCCGGTGGTGGCAATCGAATTAACCTGATTCAATAAACCAGGGGTGAATTGCGGATGGTTGAAAGCGTTCAGGAACTGTCCGAACAATTCAAAACGCACCCGCTCCGTCACATTGAACCGCTTCACCACCGTGAGATCGACGTTATTGATCCGCCGGGTAGCGAGGGTGTTTCTGCCTCCGTTTGTGAGCGCACCCAGTTGAGCTTTGATGTATCGGGCGTTGGGATTGGTGGCAAGGTAGGCAACCGTGGCCCCCGCGCTATTTTTCAGCGCGGTAACGTTGCTGCTGGTTCCATCGACTCCGGCGGTGTTGATAATGGTGCGATCGCCGGCCGAATCGCCGTTCTGATTGGCATCGACTGAGCTCTGCGGGGTGGCGTATTCGGGACTCTCGAAGGTGTAGATCGGCGCGATCTCCCAGTTGCCAAGAACATTCTTGGCCAGCCAGTTGGAATGCTTGAAGAACGGCAGATCGTAGATGGCGGTAAGGGTGAATCTATGCCGGCGGTCCAAAGCCGAGGTAGATCGATCCCTCTTCAGGTTCGTGAAATCCTCAGCGCGCCGCGGAGTAAGACGCGCGTGGTAAAGAAGTCCGCCGTGCTGTCATCGATTAGATGGCTCCAGGTATAAGCTCCGATCATGCTGAACCCGTTGGAGAAGCGTCTGTTCAACTGCAAGGCGAGCCCGTTGTACGTCGAATTCCCGATTGGCGAGAATTCCACGATCGGATTGGTGAAGCCGGCCGCGAGGAACTGAGGGACCGTATTCGACCTGGCCTGGATTTGCGCCAGCGTCGTGGTGAGCCCATCCAACGTGGCCTGACTGGGGGCCTGCAGGTAGGTGGGCAGGAAGACGCTTGACGTCACCTTCGGCTGCTTGTTGACACGCTCCTGCACGTTCAGGTGAACGCCGCGCGTGCCCAGGTAGCGGGCCTCAAACGTATAGTCTTTCTTGAACACGTGCTGGACGCCGAAGTTCCACTGGATGGAGTACGGGAGTTGCTGATTCGGGACGTAGTTGGAAGTGGAGGCAATGGCATCGGCGCGGGATAATTGGCCGACGCTTGCATTCGGCGGGATACCGCCATTCTTCAGGAAATTGGGTCCGCTACCGGTGGGAGAACCCAGCGGATCGGTATCCACCGTGGTGCTGAGCTGAGGCGGCAGCGAAAGAATTCCGATGTTGTCGTACAGGACATCGTAAGAGATGCCGAAACCGGCCCGAATGGAGGTGTTGCCGTTCTTGCCGGGCGTATAGGCGATGCCAATGCGCGGCGCGAAGTTATGGTACTGCGGTTGAGGCTCATTGAAGACCAGCACACCCGGCGTGTCGGAGATGTGATTCAGGCGCTGCAGCCGTTGTGAGTAGGGCACGCTGGTGAATTCGTAGCGTAAACCCAAGTTCAGGGTAAGGTTCGGCTTGATACGCCAGTTATCGTTGAAGTACGGATATAACGCAACCTGGTCGCCATAGTAAATCACGTTTCCGACGCTCCGTTCGGAGAGGTTGTCGGGCGTGAAATCCTGGAGGTACAGGAGGGTGCTGTTGTAGTTGTATTCGCCGCGCGCGCGTTGCGTGAACGTTCCGGGGCTGATGGCTTTCCTTCCGTCGAAGCCAAACTTGAAGCTATGACGGCCCTTGACCCAGCTCACGTTATCGGTGATCTGGTAGGTGTTCTGGATGGTGAACTGAGGGGCATTGCCGTCGGCCCCGATATTCAGGTTCAGGTCGTTCAACACGATATTGGGGAATTGATCGAGGCCTGGAAACTTGAAGTCTCCGGACGGGGTGGTGTTGTTATAGCGGTTATAGCCCAGGCGGAACTCGTTGGTCAGATTCGGGCTGAAATTGTGATATTCAGTCAGGGTTGCCAGGTAGTAGGTGGTCGGCGCGGACAGAAAGAATTGAGGAAGCTCCGCATTGGCGTCGATTGCGCTCACCTTGTTATAGATGTAGCGGCCGCGCAACTGGTCATTTTCCGAGAAGCTGTAGTCGGAAGAGATGATTGCGGCATACGAGTTGGTGAAGTTAGGCGAAGCCAACGGCAGCACGCCCAACGGAATTGTCTGCCCGCCCACCCGAACCGGCGTCTTACCGTCGCCCTGCAACAGGACGTCGCCGTTCGAAGCCGGCGACGCGGGCACATACTGTTTGAGAATCCCGAAGTTGGCCGCCGACAAACCGGGGAGCCCGGCCAAGGCGGCATAACCCGCCGACGTGGGAGACTCGACTTGAGCCGACTGCGAACTGGCTTGCCCCAGGGGAGTGTACTCGAAGTTGCCGAAGTAGAACCACTTGTTCTTCTTAATCGGACCACCGATGGTTGCCCCCAGCCGATTCTGGTCGAAACGCGGATTCTTTGTGAAGCCTTGATTTTGCAGCGACTGATCGATGGCGTTGAGATTCCGGTTCAGCAAGTAGTCGTAAATGGAGCCGTGCAATTGGTTGGTGCCGCTCTTCACGATGGTATTGAATTGGCCGCCGGAGGAGTGGCCGTATTCGGCGGCAAATTGGTTCTGCAGCAGAGAGAACTCGGCAACGGCGTCATTCGGAATGAAGACCAGCGGACCGGTCACCGACTTGTTGTTATTGTCGATTCCCTCAATCGTGAAATTGTTGTTGCGCGGGCGCTGACCGCCAACAGCGGGCCCCGTGCCGGCGCCGATACCCCCGCTGCTGGACACACCGGAGCCCAGCAGAGACAGATTCAGAACTCCAAGGCCGACGCTGGCCGTTGGCAGATCCGCAGCCGCCTTCGTTTGAAACGTGTTCTGCACCTGTGCGGTGGTAGTGTCCATGCTCACGACGGATTCTTGTACGTCTACGGAAGCGGAAACCTGTCCCACTTGAACCGTGACATTCGCGGTTGAGATCTTGCTCAGTTCAACCGCTACATCTTTGAGCGTGGCGGATGTGAATCCTGTTTTTACAACGGACACCGCATATTGTCCTACAGGCAAGTTGCTGATACGATACTGCCCACTCCCGTTGGTGGTTGCCGTTGCCTTGATGCCGGTGGCTTGATTCTCCGCGGTGATGGTTGCGCCGGAGACCGCTCCGCCCGTCGCGTCCACTACCGTGCCAACCAAGTCGCCGCTCGTTGATTGGGCGAAAGCGCCGACCGAGAGAATCGTCAGCGCCGCCAATAAAGCAGCCGCCAGAATATACATCCGATGGGTCCTTCTGGTTTTCATACGCCTCCCCTGGAGCGCCCGGATAACCACTCAAATGGTTTATGGCGTTCCAAACAAGATGATTGTATAACAACAAAGTTACAAATGGCAAAAAATTGTTAAGATATGTTTTCTGGTAGATTGGGCGGGAAAGATTCCAAAAACGGCCGCAACGGCCTCGCGGCGGCCTTGAAAAAGAGCGGCGGAAATCGGACCCGATCGGCTCACTACTTTTCTCTACCGAAATCATCGATCAATGAGCGCGCAAGCGGCGGAGCACTCGCTTTCGTCAGAAGCAACAGGAATCATGCAGAGGATCGGGAAATCCCGGTCGATACCGTGTACGCGAAGGAACAGCGCGCCAGACCTATCTGCCGTAGGGCACCACCGTAGCGTTGGTGCTGGCATCCGGATTCTGGAAGCTGGGCCTGGAAATCTTCCGTAAAACATATCTAAAATCTGTGGTCACGGAGCCTAAGTTCTTGTTATATAATGAACCTGTTTGTAATTTTCGAGGCATCCCGCTTTGGTATCGCGGGTGCTCATGAGAACCGAAAGTACAAGACGCGCTTTGTGGGTACAAGAATCGGCCGGCCGGTTGTAGCCCTACTGTCAAGGAGGAAGTGGATGAACATACAAGCAAAGAAATTTTCAGCGGCACTGATTGCCGCGACCATTATGTTGGCGCTGACCTTTGTCGCACCAGCGGTACATTCCCAAACTATTACTTCAGGAGACGTCACGGGGACCGTGACAGACTCCTCGGGCGCAGTTGTCCCAGGCGCGAAAGTGGTACTGAAAAATGTCGACACCGGTGATGGGCGCACGGTGGATTCGGGCGGCGACGGACAATACCGCTTTACGTTCTTGAAACCGGGCCAATATGCCGTTTCGGCCTCGACCCCCGGTTTGAAATCGGACAGCACGCGGGTGGCGGTGGCAGTGGGCCAAGTGCAGACGCTCAACCTGATTTTACGGCCGGAAGAAGCGAAGGAAGTGGTGATGGTGAACGACTCCGCTCCGTTGCTTCAGGCCGATAACGCGAACATCGCTTCGACGTTTTCCACCAAGCAGCTCGATCTGCTTCCCACTCCCGGCGGCGACATCACGGCCGCTGCGTTTACGGTTCCTGGAATCGCCGTCAGCACCGGCGCGGGCTACGGGAACTTCAGCTCGCATGGCTTGCCGGGCACAGCCAATCTTTTCACGATCAACGGCATCGACAACATGGATCCTTACCTCAACCTGAACAATTCCGGCGCCAGCAACCTTACGCTGGGCGCGAATGAAGTTCAGGAAACCACGGTGGTTCAGAACGGCTATTCGGCTCAATATGGACGCCAGGCCGGGGCGCAGGTGAACACCATCACCAAGTCCGGCTCCAACGCATTCCACGGGAACCTGTTGTACACCTACAACGGATCTTTCATGAACGCGAACGATTTCTTCAATAACTCGAGCGACACCCCCCGTTCGCGCGCGCTCTCGAATCAATATGCCGCATCGTTCGGCGGGCGGGCTATCAAGGACAAGCTGTTCTTTTTCGTCGACACGGAAGGCCTGCGCTACACACTTCCCAGCGCCGGCTTCGTGACTATTCCATCCGTGGATCTACAGAATTACATTTTGAAGAACCTTCCCTCGGCGCAGGTTCCGCTGTATCAAAAAGCATTCGGACTGTACAATTCCGCTCCGGGAAGCAGCCGGAAGGTGAAGGTCACCAACGGCGATGGAAACCTGCAGGACAGCACCGGAACATTGGGTTGCGGCGCTTTGGCCGATACCCCGACCGGCGTGGGCAATGGCATCTTTGGAACCAACGTCTCGTGCGCGGATGGGTTTGGCACCAATGTGTCGAATCAGAATACGGAATGGCTGTTCAGCTCCAGGGTGGACTACAACGTCAACGACAGACACAAGCTGTTCATCCGCTTCAAGACCGATCACGGTTTGCAGCCGACGGCCACCGACCCCATCAATCCGATATTCAACGCCATCAGCAACCAGCCGCAGTACGAAGGCGACATCGATTATACGTCGATCCTCACGCCGCGCACGGTGAATAAGCTGACGGCCTCCGTAAACTGGTACAGCGCGATCTTCGGTCCGTCCGACCTGAATGCAACCCTGGCGGCATTTCCGACACAGTTCCAGATCCTGGATGGTGGATCAAACGCAGCAGGGTTCACTGGACTGGGTAACGACAATACGCGATACCCGCAAGGTCGCCGAGTGGGTCAGATCCAACTAGTGGATGACTTTTCCTATATCATCGGCAAGCATACGGTCAAGGTCGGCGTGAATTATCGTTACAACCGCGTCACCGACACCGGCAACAACACCTTAATTCGGGCCGGCCGCTTCCAGTTCGCGGGCCTGGATGAGTTCGCCGCCGGCATCATCGATCCCACCACCGGCAGTAATTACGTCCAGCGCTTCGCGGCAAGCCCAACCGCTCACCTGCGGCTGTACAATGTCGGCTTCTATTTGCAGGATGAGTGGGCCGTAAAGCCGAATGTGAAGATCACCGTGGGCCTTCGCTTGGATCGGACGGGGAATCCGGACTGCACGGACAATTGCTTCTCGCGATTCGTCACTCCGTTCGCCTCACTACAGAAGGGCGCCAGCATTCCTTACAATCAATCCATTCAAACCGGCCTGTCGCACGCGTTTTATAACATCGAATCGGTAGTTCCCCAGCCGCGCCTCGGCATCACTTACAATCCGGGCTGGTCGAGAAATACCGTGATTCGCGGCGGCGTTGGTTTGTTCGCCGATCAATTCCCAGCCTTCTTCGCAGGCAGCCTATTCGGTAACTCTCCAAACGTTTTCACACCCACGATTCGCACGGGTACAGTTAACACCGGCGGTGCGGGTTCGGCCCCGGCGATCGCTGTTGCAACCGGTCAAGCATTCCAACGCGGCTTTGCCGGCGGCGCCACCTTGTCGCAACTGCAGGCGGCTCTCGCGCCGGTTGCATTCACTCCCCCGCCGTACTTCAACATTCCCTCGACGCTCAACAACACCAAGTATCTGGAATGGAGCTTTGAGATCCAGCACCAATTCCTTACCAAGAATGTGTTCACGGCCGCCTATGTGGGAAATCACGGATACGATGTCTTCAATAGAAATTTGAAAGCGAATGGGAGCGCCTCCGCCGCGAGCTATCCGAACGGCTTTGGAGGGCTGCCTAGCGTCGCCCCCGACACTCGTTTCCGAATCGTTACGGACCTCTCCAACAACGGATGGTCGAATTATTCGGGCCTGACGGCTTCTTACCGCCGAGCCTTCGGCTACGGCTTCCAGGGCCAAATGGGCTACACCTGGAGCCATGCCCTGGACACCGTGTCCAATGGTGGACTCACACTATTCTTCAGCGGCGATTCGTTGACCAGCCAGAACGACGCGCTCAACCTGCGCCGGCTGAACTACAGTAACGCCGACTACGATATCCGTCATAACTTCGTCGCGGATTTTCTGTGGGAATTGCCGGTGAAGTCGTCGAACAAGTTGGTGAGCAACGTTTTCGGGGGCTGGGCGCTGGCCGGCAAGATCTTCGCGCGCACCGGCACTCCGTTCAGTGTCATCAATAGCCGCATCGCCGGCCGCCTGGGAGCCTCCGTTGGCGGCAACGTTTTAGCCGCCTTGCTAGACGGGAACATACAAACCTCGTGCGGCCACGCCAATATCGATAAGGCTTGCTTCACAACCAGCCAGTTTGCGACACTCACATCGCAAACCTCTTTCGGCAATCTTCCGCGCAACTCCTTCCGGGCGCCGGGATATACCGATGTGGACACCAGCGTATACAAGACAATCGCGATCCATGAGCGCGCCAAGTTCATCCTGGGAGCAAGCGCGTTCAACCTCATGAATCACCCCAACTTCACCAGCCCGGCCTTTAATGTCGCGGTTGGGGGCCTGGGTTTGATTTCCAGCACGGTAAGCGCTCCGACGAGTCCGTACGGATCGTTCCAAGGTTCAGCCGTATCCGGCCGCGTTTTGGTCCTGACTGGAAAGTTCCAATTCTAGTCGAGACTTACCAAGTAAATTAATCAGGCGGCGGGGACCCGAGCGGTTCCCGCCGTTTTGTTTTGTGGAGAGCTTCTGGCGGCTGTCACGCCTGGCTGTTTCGCGCTGGCCTTTTCGATAAAGAAGCCAAAAAGGGGTAGTGTCCTAATTTGATCTTTTCATCCCGTGGTTGCGGCATTCAACGTGCTCCTGATCCATTCCGATAGAGTCTGCTTGCTGGCCTTCGCCGCGCCCGTTACGCGCTTCATCAAATCGGGGTTGAAGCGTACCGGCACAATGCGGGCTTTGGCGTCGCCCTTCGCCATTTTCGGACGCCCGACTTTTCTAGCTTTCGGCTGGCTCAAGGCTTCTAAACTCCTGTACGATTGCTGCCCGCACTGCAAGCACGGGTGAGGTAATTGGGTGGCTGTGCAGCACCGTCACATGCCGCCGTGGTTTATCCTGGTTATCCGTCTCGTGCGCCCATGCGTAGAGCCTGGACGCTGTAGGATGCCCACGTAGCTCGAACACTTCTACAATCCCTTCCCACACTGTCTTTCCTTGGTACGTCTCTTTCACGGGAACGCTTTTGATGTGCGTAGCTTCTGCCCCATGTAATCGTCGAATCACGTCGCGTAGTTCCTCGATGTAGGTCATGCTGCCATCGCTGCCCCTACCAATTCATCTACCGTCCAAAAGGACTTCTCAACACCAGCGGCCATAGCCGGAGTGCAGCGCAGCGTGCTGTGACGCTTCACGAGGTTGTAGTACGCGAAATGCAGCCCAACCGCTGCTTCAAAGTTCTCGCGCTTTTTGCTGAACGCATACGTTAGACGCGCAAGCCGTTTCATGTGCAGCCGCGTGGTGCCATTCAACCGCTCTACGTAGCTCGTGGAGATCAGATCGAAGTCGGGACGCCCGTATATGGCTTTCTTCTCGATAGAACTGATCTTGGGCGCACTGTACCGGCGCTGCGCCTCTACGGATTCCTCGGTTCCGTAGGTTTTGATGATTTGGCCGTAGTCCACATTGCCACCAAAAGCCCAGTCAATAGCTTCCACGTAAGCGCTCAGACCATCGGTAGAGATTTGCAGCCGATTCTTCATACGATCAGCCACGTCGAGTACAAACGCCGTTGCGGTTTTCACGTCACGATCACCGCTAACCCGAAAGGCCGGTACCAGCTTCGTATCGGCATCAATGGCGCAAAACGTCCAAACATTTCCGAACGTCGGATCGTCACCGGGCCGCATGTGGCGTTCTTTCTTCCCCACAAATCCCCATATTTCGTCCATTTCTAGACGGTGACAATCCAGGTTACGCATCTTGGCGTCCAGGAGTGCTGTGCATCCCTGGCCTACCCGCACGCCCAGCCGCATGATCGTATCTCGGTGAACGCCTGTGATTCGCTCGATAGAGCGGATGCTGGAACCTTCACACAGCGACCCGATGATCACGGTCTGCTTGTCGGTGCTGAGTACGTTCGCCATACAATAAGTGTAATACAATAACTAAGGTATGTCAAGTAGTTTTTGTGTTACAATAACATCGCCGCCATGGATGAGACAACACAGGCCCCCAATGGCCAGAATGCTCCACAGCAACCCGATCCCACTCCACCTGCGATAGCTTCGGACGAACCCGTAAGAGAACAGCACGGAGCCGAACACAAACCACCCCAATCCGCCCAACAAAACCTGGAGAGAAGATTTTCCATCTTTGAGGGATGGATGATCAGTCTCACTATTCTTGGCGTAACGGTAGCCGCGATTACCGGGGTGATATTTTGGAAGCAATTGGGCGTAATGAGCGGGCAGTTGCAAGAGATGAAAAGCGGCTCCGTCCAGACCGACAGACTCGTTGAGAAAACTGGCTCGATTGCAACCAACACGACAACCGCTATCGAACAATATAAGCAGGCTCTGGCCGCAGCCCTTAAGGATAACCGAGAGTCGCTTGCTAAGGCTCTCGCTCAGAACGACATGGCGCTGAATACTACCATTGAGCAAAACAAAAACTCTTTGAAGGCCAGCATTGGCCAGCTTGCGGCGATGCAAAAACACACTGAGGTATCTGAGCGACCTTGGTTGTCGCTGGAAGCCAGTATTGCCAGTCCATTCACGTTTGGCGCAGACGGCGCTCGCGTCACATTTCAATTCACCGTCAAGAACAGCGGGAAGTCTCCCGCTGTCGGCGTATTTCTTGAGCCGGAACTCTATACGCTTAGCTTGAAGAAGAACCCAGTCGCCGAAAGAAGGCGATTGTGCAGTGAACTTATCAAGCGCGGCCCTGCACTTGGCGAGACAGTTTTCCCTGGAGAGGTGATGCCTATGCTGAATGGCCTTAACTTGACCCCAAGGGACATGGCGGAAAACAGCGCCCCCGGCGGGGGCGGGCTTTTTATCTACGTAATTGCATGCGTCGCTTACAGACCACCATTCGGAGAGTATCCACAGGCCCCCTACTATACCGGCATTCTTTACGATCTCAGCAGATCCGATCCGGCGCACCCCAACCTGTCTTTTGTTATCAAACTGGGCGAGGACGTTCCCATACAAAGATTGCGGTTTGGCCCATCCGTGGTTTTTGGCACAATATCCCAGTAGGCACCCTGCCAGGAGCACTAGCAGGAGCACTAGCAGGCAAATTAGGACACTACCCAAAAAGGGACGCTATTGACGCCGCGGAAGGGGCATGGTATTGTGATCCATCAATCGCAGGAGGCTATGGAATATGCGTTTGACACGCCGGCTTTTGGTGCTCGGAGCGCTTACACTTACCTCGTACTTCGTCATAAGCGCCGATGTTTCACCTTGTTTTCAATGTCACATTACGCAGCAGCGCTGCTTGCACGAAGCTACAGTTGACTACGATGCTTGCACTAACAGTTGTGATCCGAACGACAGCACGTGCTTGCAGCGGTGCGATGACGCGTATTCTTTCGCCCAAGACAACTGCGACCTGCAATGGCAGGATTGTGTCGATCTAAACTGTCCATAAATGGACAAACGACACCGCGGTTTCGTTGCCTCCGACACCTGACTTAAAGGATGGACGCGGATCCCGAATTGTTCTCCGGCGTGACGCAGATGGCGCGAATCTTCCCGAGGTTTGCGGAGTCCGGCTTCTCGGCGCAGGGGAAAGCTACCCGGCGGCCGGCGCTGCCTGAGGCGCTTGCGTACGGAATTCGTATTGATGGATTTGGACGGCGGCGCCAGTGTGATCCGTGCGGACCACTCGGCCCCGCGCCACCAATTTCAACGCCACCTTGCTATCCAGTTGTGCCGGCCAGTTGATCGAGACTTCCAGATAGCGGCCGGGATTCAGGAATTGATCGGTGGTAAACAACACGCCATTGCTGCTCATGTTGATGGTCTTGCCAAGGTGGAAAGGCTCTGAGCTTTTTCGTTCCAGCACGCGATAGCGTACTTCGCGATCCATCGGGAATCGATCCGCCGACCGGCGCTGCTTGTCTTCGTGATCTGACTTCAACATGCCCCCTGCTTTTCCTGGACCTGGCGAAATACCAGCATGCGGTAATCGCCGGGCTGTAACAATAGAATCTTGGTCCCGATTTCGGGTACTACTCGAATGGGCCAACGGTTATTTAGCGGAACAATCGCTTGAAGCCGTCCCGAATTCCGTTCGGTGTTGCATTCGCCAGCGCCATTGCAGCGGTCACGACGGAACGCTTGACGGAATCCCGGGCCGCCGATTTTCCGGGCGGCAGCGGGTCCAAGCCAAGCTTGCGCAAGGCGTAGTTGGCCCGGTAAATATTCGCCAGCCTGGAATCCTTGAACTTGAAATTCAAACTGGCCGTGATGGATATGTCGTCGTGATTCTGCAGCCAATGGGGAGCGTTCACCGGCACATGGACGCCGTTTCCGGGGCGCAGCACGAACGAATCGGCGCGGTATTGCAAATCCTTCTTGTAGACCGCTGCGTTATTGTCCACGGCCCAGAACCGCTCGATCTCCGGCTCCGGCAGGACCTCGCGATCCTCGCGGTCGAAAATATAAATCGTTTTGTCGCCGCGGATCTGCGCGATGAAGTTGCACTCCCGATCGATGTGGTAAGTAGTCAGGCGATTGGGCGACGTAATAAACAGGATGACTTCCTCGAAGTTCACCTGCTTGCGCAACTGAGGACCAGCCAGCTCGTGAACCTCGGCCATGGTGCGTTCCAGGATGCTTTTGTATTCGCGGTCCAGCTCGGCGTGCTTCAAAACGATCCATGCGCCTTCGTGCTCAATGCGGCGGATGGTTTCGTCCACCGGCAAGTCGCAAGCCGGCGTCTCACTCCAGCGTTGACCCACGCGCGTCGCGCCCTTGTCGAAATGCAGATGTTCGGGACGGTCCTGGGCGGTCTGCTTCGCCAGGGCGATCAGGCGATCCAGATCGAAGAGAGGATGCCGGGCCAGCGCGTGCTCCAGGGGGAACCAGCGCTTATTGAAATTTTCGCGGAATGCCTGGGCTTCGAGCTGGATAACGCGAGCTGCTTCAAGTTCCATTACGGCGGAGGTTTGCATGGTGATAAGTACCTGGGGCGATTATAGGGGCGGGACTTGGAACGGGAAGACGCTCTTTAGTCCTAGGAGTACCGGGGACGCATGAACCGCCGGAAGCTGGGAAAGAAATCGCTCTAAGATCCATACAGGCAAGAATGCAGGTGGGTGGAGTTTGGACATCATTATGGCATCCTGCGGCGGATTGATAATCCACCTGGGTTTTGGATCCGGAATTACTTACGGGCCGATTTGCCAATCGGCGGCAGGTTACCAACCTGCCCCACACAGGCGAAGCCGCGCTGTGCCACAATGTCACATTTCATCGAAGAAGCCGCGCAACAGATCCGATATCTTTCGGAGAAAGGCTGGTCCGTCGATGCCGGTGAGGCCGAAGTGAGAGCGAGGGATGGGGAAGCGTGACGGCCACACCGCGGCGTCGGAGAAATTCATATGACCGGCTTCGGGGTAATCCTGGATGCGGCATCCGCCTGAGCCGGAATTGCAAATGCGTTTCAGCTCATCCAGAATTTTGCCGTTGAGCGCTTTTTGCGAAGGCGGAAGCGGTTCGCCATTGACCAGGAGCAGCGGCTTGGTAAGACCCGTGATCTCCGTCCCTTGGGGTGCGCCGTCTAAATTGGCTCCGCGTTTCAAGCGGCTATCCATTAGTAGGGCATGCATCGCGGCTGCCCCGCCGAAAGAGTGGCCGAACACTCCCACACGATTCCAGTCGACGTGTTGTTGGAACATTGAGTCGGCCGCAAGACGGTCCAGCACGTAGGTGAAGTCGCCCACCCATCGCTCCACCAAGGGTTGCGCGAGGTCGCGATGGTCCAGATCGACGCCGTCCTGTCCGGTAACAATTCTGCCGCCGCTGAAAACCACGACGCGAGCGCTGCCGGTAGGAGTGACACCAACTACTATGTATCCGTAGCTTGCCAGATCTTCAGCGAGGGTGCTGTAATCCGCCGGTATGGAGCCCATCGCGGGCGACAAAATCAGGAGTGGATGCCGGCCCGCGAGAAGCGCGGCATGCTCGATGGCACTGACTTTCGTTTCTCGAATCCGGCGCGCTGGAATCGGAAACCCGCCCTTGGCTGCCAATTCGCCCCACCTGCCTGGCACATATTCCGCACTGGGTCCAACGGTACCTGGAGCCGCGGGGTACCAAACGAAGGTCATTAATTCACGATGGCGGCGATCGCCGGTCCAGTCCAAGAGCACGCGCCCAACGAGGTAGGGGCCGCGCGGCTTCGGAAGAACGATAGGACGATCGATGCGGTAATACCGCACTCCCGCGATGCCCAGGACGCCTGCGAGGGTAACGGCAAGCGTCAAGAAAGCCGCGGACGTAGGCAGAGTCATTTTATCGCTTCCCTTCTTATTCCTTCACTTCTCAGCATGGAACTAACTGAAGCGAAACAGGTACGGGACTCGTGGCCCAGTATTGCTTACTCCGGTCCAGTACTGCCTCGCTATTGTCTTACTTCGTCCTAGAACACAAAATCACTTTGAGCTCATGAAACGGGACAAGACACCAATAAGACTCAGCACCAATGAAAGCGTGAGCGTACACGCAACCAGACGGGAATTGCTGTCTCTGCGCGATGTCGCCGACACGCTGTTCCGCCAATCCCGCGTGATCCTGACGCTGTGCGCGATTTTCACGCTGGCGATGACCGCCTATTTCTGGTTCACTCCGCGGATGTACGAAGCCGAGATGACCATCCTGGTCAAGAACACGCGCGCCGACTTGATTGTGACGCCCGACGGCCGGTCGGCGGCGATGGCGCAACCGGAAATTAACGACACTCAAATGGCCACCGAAATCCAGCTCTTGTCGAGCGCGGATCTGTTCCGCAAGGTGGTGGACCGATGCGACCTGGGTGGAATGACGCCCGCGTCACACGAAAAGGCAACCGCAAAACTCCAGAAGAAAGTCCGTATCGCGCCGGTAATGAAGTCCAGTATGATTCGTGTCCGCTATGCATCGCCGGATCCGAGAATGAGCGCCGAGGTGCTGCAAGCGCTGGCAGACGCCTACTTCGAGCGTCATCTTCAGATTCACAGCAACGCCGGTTCGTTCGCATTCTTCCAGCAGCAGGCCGAAGCTTACGAACAACAGGTGAAGGACGCCGAAAAACGGTTGGTGGAGTTTCAGAATACTTCGGGTGTCGTCGGAGCGCCGGAACAGAAGGACCTGCTCATCCGCAAAGTGGTGGAGGAGCAGGCCGCGCTTCGCGAGGCCCAGGCAAATCGGAGTGAAACGCAGAAGCGCGTCGCCGGCTTGCGATCTCAACTGGCGGGCCTGGCCCCTCGGATCACGACGCAAACGCGTCAGATTCCCAATCAATACTCGGTGGAACGGCTGAATACGCTGCTGGTGGAACTGCAGAACAAGCGAACGGAATTGCTCACCAAGTTCCGGCCGAACGATCGCATGGTGACGCAGGTGGATCGCCAGATTTCCGATACACGGAAGGCGCTGGAAAATTCGGAGAAGATCAGTTCCAAGGAAGAAGCAACGGATGTAAATCCCTTGCGGCAGACGCTTGAGGTTGAGCTCGCGCGGGCCCAAACATCCGCCGACGGACTGCGCGGACGCATCGCCACGTTGAGCCAACAGACCAGGGAGTATCGCGCGGAACTCGAAAAGCTGGAAGGCATCCGGCCGGGCGAGCAAGAGCTGCTGCGCGAAATAAAAGTGGCCGAGGAAAATTATCTGCTGTATTCGAAGAAACGCGAAGAGGCCCGGATCGGCGACGCACTGGACCAGCAGAAAATCGCCAACGTGGCATTTTCGGAACCGCCGCGGGTGCCCGTATTGCCTTTGCCGCGGCTCGGCGCCACCATCCTGGCAAGCTACGCGCTTGGAATTATTTTGATTTTCGTGTGCGCTTTGGCGATCGGCCAGTATCGCCGCACTGTTTTCACGCCGTGGGAACTGGAAGCATTCGCGGGCATGCCCGTACTGGGAACGGTGGCCCTCTGCGCGCCCAGGGTGGCGGTGGAAATGGGAGCAAAAAGCCAATGAACGTACTTGTCAAACACACGCCGTCGAAGCCCAATTCACTGGTCCGCAGGCCCCGGCGGCGGCACGACAGTTTCAGCGGCGCGCAAGCCGGTTTTCTGCAACCGCTCCTGCAGACGATGATTCAGATCAAGAGCAGCGGGGAAGGCCGCGGCGTATTTGCGTTCACGAGCCCCGGTTCGGGAGCCGGCGTCAGCCATGTGCTGCAAATCATCGCTCAGGAATTAGCGGCGCAAAATCGCTGCCGGGTTCTGACCGCCTCATCCAGCATGCTGGAGGGAGCCACCGATGACGACATACGGCGCGCGCTGGGAGGCTGCATTGAACGCGCGCCAGACGTGTGGTGCATGGTGGACGACGATCATCTCGAATGCATACCCGAGGAACTTCTGGATCGCTTGTGGGTGGACGTCGGTCCTGGGGATTTCGATTTCATTCTAATCGACTGCCCGCCTCTGAATGAAGTAGGCGATGCGCTGCGGCTGGGCCACGAGACCGATGGAGTTTTCCTGGTTGTGTCCGCCGGCGAAACGCGGCGCGATCACATCGAGCATGCGCAGAAACTCCTGAAGCACTCTTCGGCGCGCTTGCAGGGATTGGTCCTGAACCGGCGCACCTATCCGGTGCCGAACTTTCTCTACAACCTTTTATGAAATCGCTCTGGGCCGCATTTTTATTGATCGGATGCGCCTCGGCGCAGACCGGAACGTTCGCCGGACGGGACGCGCACTACAAGCTGCAGCCGGAAGACAAAGTGGAGGTGCAGTATCGATACACGCCGGAGTACAACGCCACCGTAGCGCTGCAACCGGATGGCTACGTTTCTCTTCCGCTGATTGGAGAAGTGAAGCTGGCGGGTAAGACGCTGGACCAAGCGCGAGCGGCGATTGTTGCCAAGGCCGATGAACGGCTGGCTGATCCCGAGGTGACGGTGTTGCTCAAAGAGTACGTTAAACCGTATTTCGTGGTGGCCGGCGAAGTGGCGCATCCGGGCAGATTCGAATTGCACGGCGAGGTCAGTTTAGTGGAGGCGTTGGCGGTGAGCGGCGGATTGAAGGACAGCGCCAAGCGCACGCAAGTGATCCTGGTGCGCAAGGCGAATCAGGAGATGGCGGAAGTGAAGCTGCTGGATCTGCGAAAAATGATGGCGGCGGCGAATATCCGGGAGGATATTGCGATTCATTCCGGCGACATGATCGTGGTGCCGCGGAATTTCATCAGCCGGATTGACCCGTACATTCGTCTCGCCGAAACCAGCCTCTATACGATTCTGTGGGGCATAAAGTAGCGGACGACGGCGATTTCAATGACTGCGATGCCGCTGCGGAAATTCGATCCACGACGTATCGCCCGAAGTCTGTTGATGCAAAACGTCGCGGCATTATATGGCGTTCAAATCGGCCGCAAGCTGATTCCCCTGGTCACCATTCCCTATCTGGCGCGAGTGCTTGGAATCGCCGGATGGGGCAAGATAGCGTTCGTAACGGCGCTTAGCGAATTTGTCGTCATCGCCATTGAATTCGGGTTCAACCTGTCGGCCACGCGTGAGATCGCCCGGCATCGCAACTCACCCGTAGCCTGCGGCGAAGTGATGAGCGGCGTGCTGGGCGCGCAGGCGCTGTTGGCGGTAATGGGTGTCTCTCTTGCAGTCTTGGCGTCGCGCTGGATACCGCTGCTGCACGAGAGTCCGGCGCTGTTGATGGGCGGCCTGATTTATGGGGTTTCGCAAGGCTTCGCACCGCTTTGGTTCTTCCAAGGCTTGGAACGGTTACGCCTTTCGTCGGCTCTGGAGATCGGGGGCAAGCTGGGCACGCTGTGCGGCATGTTCCTGTTCATACACTCACCGGCCGACGCGTGGAAGTGGATGACGCTGTGCGGTATCGCGCCGACCATCTCGACGATAGTTGCGTTGAGGGTCGCGTATCAAACCATTCCGCTGCGGCTGCCGACGTTCCATTTGATTTCGACAGCCTTGCGAATGGGCTGGCCGATGTTCGTCTTTCGCAGCGCGGAGAGCCTGTATGGAGTGGGCAATGCGCTCTTGCTCGGCTTGTTCGCGGGACCTGAAATTGTCGGCTATTTCGCATCCGCGGAGAAAATCTCAAAAGCTGCCTACGGATTGCTCACGCCCATCCGCGATTCGCTGTTCCCGCGCCTCAGCCATCTGGCGAAATCCGGTGGAATGGGCGCGGCGGCGTTGGCGAAGCAGGGTGCTGCCGTGATGATCGGAGGCGGCCTGGTGTTGGGCGGCGGAATTTTCGCGGTCGCGCCCTGGCTGATTCGGCTGGTGCTTGGCGGCGACTATGCGCCTGCGGTTTCGGCGCTTCGGATTCTGGCATTTTTGCCGGTGCTTCTCTCCATCACGAATTCGGCGGGGATGCAATGGCTGCTGCCCTGGGGAAAGGACGCGGTCATCAACCGGATCATTATCCTGGCCGGCTTGCTGAATCTTGCGCTCTCGCTTGTTCTGGCGCCAAGGTACGCGCACATCGGGATGGCTTGGGCGGTGGTGTGCTCGGAAGCGTTTGTGGCGGTGAGCATGGTGGCCGCGGCCGCGAACATGACGCCCCGGAGGGTGCGCGCGTATGTTCCGGCGGAGTCCTGATATGACGCGCGAACGCGAGCTCTGGTGGCTGAACCCCGCTTACGTAGCCGGAATCATGGGCGGACTCCTGACGTTGGCTGCCTTCCTGATTCCGGAATCGATGTACCGCACGTACTGGCGAACGCCAAAGTTCTTCGATACGGCCGCCTTGCGAATGGTACTGGCCTGCGTCGGGATGTTCACCTGTGGCGCGATGGCCGGCGGGTTCCGTCGCCTATATAGCCATCAGGCTTCGGGCGGCGACTGGACTGAGCGTGTGCCGTGGACGTTCGTGCGTCGAGTTTTCAACGCCTGCTTCTACCTTTCACTGTTGGGATATGTAGCTTGGGTGGGCGCGGCAATTTCCCGCGGGGCGACGCTAGAGCTCGCTCTGGGAGTTCTGCGTGGCGACAAGGGCGCCAGCGCACTGATGAAAGAAGTTTACCTGCGCACCATCAGCGGGGTTACGACGCTGACGCAGTTGGCCATCGTGTGTTTGCTGCTGGCCGTCCTCATCGGAATTCGCGACGGATGGCGGCGAGTGATCCCGAAGTGCGGGATTTTGCTGGTTCTGACAGTGATCCGCGCACTGCTGAACAGCGAACGGCTGGCGTTGATGGAACTGGTGCTGCCCGCCGCGGTGTTGTTTCTGCGACTGGTTGTTCTGGATGCTTCGCGCTTCGGCAAGCGGTTATGGAACCTGCTGCGCGCCGCGCCCGCGCTGGGTTACGCGGGACTGATCGTCGTCTTCGGAGCGTCCGAGTATTTTCGTTCCTGGATCAATTTTTATGCCGGCCGCGATATGAGCTTCTGGCAATTCGTCAGCAGCCGCCTGCTGGGGTATTACGTCACGGCCTTGAACAATGGCGCACTGCTGGCGCAAAGAATCGATCCGACGGGCGCGCCATTCTTCACGTTCCATCTGCTGTGGCGATTTCCGGTCTTGAGCGGGATCGTGGACACGCTGTACCCCAACTTCGCGATGGCCGCCAATGACACTGATCCGTACATGCGCTATTTGCAGGTGGAAGCGAATCCGGAGTTCAACAATGGCGGGGGATTTCTCCTTCCGGTTCTCGATTTCAGTTTTACCGGAGCGCTGTTGTATTGGCTCCTGGCGGGAATTGCATGCGGAGTGTTGTACCGCCTGTTCCAGCAAAAACGCATGGGGGGACTTTTGTTTTATCCAGTGATGTTTGTGGGCGCGATTGAATTAACCCGCATCATCTATTGGGCCGAAGGACGCGTCTTTGTCCCGTTGTGCGTGCTGGCCATGGTGGTGTTCGCCTGCCGCTCCTATGAGCGGAGATATCAATTGTCCCGGGAGGAGCCCGAATGGCAGCCATCGCATTAAACGCACGTTTCTATTCGCACCTGCCTACCGGCATGCAGCGCTACGGCCTGGAAATGGCCAAGCGTTTCGCCGAGGAGTTGTTCGTGGTGCGGCCCAATCGTCCGTTGCGCGGCACCGAAGGGCATGTCTGGGAGCAGTTGTATCTGCCGATCGCATCCCGGGGCCGGCTGTTGTGGAGCCCGAACAACACGGGACCACTGGGGGTCGCGCGGCAGGTGTGCACCATTCACGACATCATTCCAATCGACCGGCCGGAATGGTTCAGTCCACGTTTCGCGGCCTGGTACAACTGGCTGCTGCCGAAGCTGGTGCATCGCGTTCAGCATCTCATCGCGGTTTCGGAATTCACCAAGCGGCGGCTAATCGAAAGGTTGGGCGTCGCGCCTTCCAAGGTGACGGTGGTGTGGAACGGCGTGGATGCGCAATTTACGCCGCGGCCTTTGGACGAAATCGAGCGAATGCGGCGCGAGCTTGGAATCCCGAGCCGCCAATATCTTCTCTCGGTGGGATCGCTGGAGCCCCGCAAGAATCTGGGCGCTCTAATGACCGCCTGGCGCCGAATCGCACCCAAACTACCCGGCGATATCGATCTGGTGGTGGTGGGGGCCAAGGGAGCCCCGCTCGTTTTTTCCGATGCGAAGCTCGGGGAGGCTCCCCCGCGCGTTTGTCTCACCGGCTATGTCGCGCAGGAGCAACTGCCGGCGCTCTATTCCGGAGCGATGGCTTTGATCTATCCGTCGCTTTACGAAGGTTTCGGTTTGCCGCCGCTGGAAGCGATGGCGTGCGGCACGCCGGTAGTTACTTCAGGCACGACCTCGCTACCGGAAGTGGTTGGCGAAGCTGCGCTGCTGGTGGATCCCTTGAGCCCGGACTCAATCGCCGAAGGAATTCAGCGCATCGTATTGGATTCGACCTTGCGGGAGCAGTTGCGGGAAAGCGGCTTGCAGCGCGCTCGCGGAGTTACATGGGAACGCGCCGTCACTGAGACACGGCAAGTGTTTTCTTCTCTTCTCTGAAAAACACGATGAAAATTCTCCTCTTGATTACCCGGGCTGAACTAGGTGGCGGGCAGACGCACGTGGTGGACTTGCTGCGCGGATTGCGCGACGAGTTCGAAGTGGAACTGGCAACGGGAGAAACGGGATATCTGACAGAAGCGGCTGAGGAGCTAGGCATTCCGGCTCACGTGATTCCGGATCTCGTCCAGCCAATGCGCCCGCTGCAGGATCTCAGAGCCTTCTGGCAATGCTACCGGTTGATCCGGAAAGTTCGGCCCGATGTGGTTCACACACACACGTCGAAGGCAGGGGTAATTGGACGGCTGGCGGCGCGTCTGGCTGGAGTTCCTGCTATTTTCACCGCGCACACCTGGTGTTTCGCGGAGGGAACTTCGTGGAAGTGGAAAGCGGTGGGGATTCCGGCCGAGCGAATCGCGGCACGCTGTGCGGAACAAATTATCACGGTATCGGAAGCGAATCGAGAGCTGGCGATGCATCATCGGATCGCCGCGCCCGATAAATTCGTGACCGTACACAACGGCATCGCGGACTCGCCGCGGCAGGCAAATCCCGGGGAAAAGTCGCTGCCTCGAATCGTAATGGTGGCGCGCTTCAGTGAACAGAAAGCGCAGGGGCTGTTGATTGACGCGGTGGCGCAAATCCGTGCGCCCTTTCGGCTGCTCCTGGTGGGTGATGGACCGCTACGGGCCGCGGTGGAGCGGCAGGTTGCCAAGCTGAATCTCGGCGATCGCGTCAGCTTCCTGGGCCAGCGCATGGACATCGCGGAGATACTGGCATCCAGCCACATCTTCGCGTTGTTCACCCGCTGGGAGGGGTTCCCGATCAGCATTCTAGAAGCCATGCGGGCAGGGCTTCCAGTGGTGGCGTCGGATGTCAATGGAGTGAGAGAGGCAGTAGCCGAAGGGGCTACCGGGTTCCTTGCGCCGGCGGGCGACATCGCGATATTCCGGCGTCGGCTGGAGCAGCTCTTGGAAGACAATTCATTGCGGGAAAAATTCGGCATTGCGGGCCGCCAACGTTTTGAAAAAGAGTTTACGGTGGAGGCGATGCTGCTGAGGACCGCCGGCATTTATCGATCGGCCGCGACGCGCCGGCCATCTCCCGAGACCGAGCGGCCCCCGGTTGGAACATCGGTTGGAACATCGGCAAATGTACTGATGCGAACCGCTGGTACCAATCGGAAGTAACCCCCGGTCATAGGACTGCCGGTTATCAGTTCGGCACTCCCGATCTATGGGTATATGCCGGTCCTTCCCTTAACTTAGACCTGTGGCTGCGAGTATGATTTGCAACTGGAACGGCACGGAGTCTGAATATCCCCGGCAATCGTGCATCCACGAAATATTCGAGGATCAAACTACCAGGACGCCTGGGGCCACGGCACTGGTTTTTGGTGGCGATCGCTGGACCTATGCCCGTTTGAATGAGCGCGCGAACCAGATCGCGCACTATCTTCGCCGGCTCGGTGTCACCAGGGATTCGATTGTCGCCTCGTCCATGGATCGCTCGGTCGAAACGATCGCGGCGCTCATCGGCATTCTCAAAGCCGGCGGCGCCTATGCCCCACTCGATGCGAATGACCCAGCGGATCGCAGGGCGAAGTTGCTGGCGGAGTTGAGTCCCGTCACGGTTCTAACGGACGAAACACTGGGCGCGACAAATGCAGAGTCGATTGAGAATCCGGGAAACTTCAGTTCGCCGGACAGCCTCGCCTACGTGATGTTCACTTCGGGATCCACCGGAACTCCAAAGGGCGTCATGGTGGAACACCGCTCGGTGGTTCGGCTGGTTCAGAACACCAACTACGTCACGCTGGATAACAAACAGGTATTCCTGCAACTTGCCCCGCTATCGTTTGATGCGTCGACTTTCGAAATCTGGGGAGCATTGTTGAATGGTTCAACGCTGGCCATCATGCCTCCGGGCTTGGCGACGCTGGCGGATATTGGCCGGGCAATTTCACAGCATGAAGTCTCCACCCTGT
Organism: uncultured Bryobacteraceae bacterium; assembly: GCA_955652915.1. Lineage (GTDB taxonomy): Bacteria > Acidobacteriota > Terriglobia > Bryobacterales > Bryobacteraceae > Palsa-89. The sequence continues at coordinate 2,339 of CATPCJ010000051.1, read as the reverse complement.
GGCTGACGGCTGGTCTGTTCCACGCGATGGTGGATCAGCAACTGGATAGCTTGATCCCGGTGCGGCAGCTTCTCGCGGGGGGCGACGTACTATCGCCGGTCCACGTTCGAAAGTTTCTGGATCGCGCTAAAGGCAGTCGATTAATCAATGGCTACGGTCCTACGGAAGGTACGACGTTTACCTGCTGCTACACGGTGCCTGACGGCCATCCGGCGAACGCCACAGTTCCGATTGGCAAGCCCATCGCCAATACCACGGTGCACATTTTGGACGAAAACATGCGGCCCGCGGCGGCCGGCGAGATCGGCGACCTATACGCGGGCGGCGATGGCATCGCGCGCGGCTACCTGAAACGGCCTGATCTGACGGCCGAGAAGTTCGTCGCCGATCCATTTTCCAGCAAGCCCGGGGCCCGCCTCTATCGTACCGGCGATCTTGCGAGGTTTCGCGAGGATGGCGTGATCGAGTTCTTGGGACGCGCCGACGGTCAGATCAAGCTCAATGGTTTTCGGATCGAACCGGGCGAGGTTGAAGCTGCGCTAAACCAGCATCACGCTGTAAGCCAGTCGGTGGTGGCGGCGAAGGATGGCCGCGCGGAAAAGTCGCTGGTCGCATACCTGGTGCCTTCTAACGGACATCGACCGGCGCCGGCGGACCTGCGGGTGTTTTTAAAAAGCCGGCTGCCATCGTACATGGTCCCGGCGCAATTTGTTTTTGTGGATGCGCTTGCGCTGAATGCAAACGGCAAGGTGGACCGGCAGGCTCTTCCTCAACCTCAAGATGTAGCGAACATTGTCGCTGAAGTGTGGCAGACCGTGCTCGGCATCGCTGCGCCGGATGCAGATCGTGCGTTCTTCGACCTGGGTGGAAGCTCTCTGCAGTTGCTCCAGATGCAGGGTCATTTGGAGCGGCGGCTCAAGCGGGACGTGACGCTCCAAGACCTGTTTCAATATCCAACCCTGCGCTCGCTCACTGCCTTTCTTACCGGAAGCGCGACGCATTCCCAAATTACATCATGCAGCGGGCGAAGACTCACGCATGATATTGCAATCGTCGGCATGGCCGGCCGTTTTCCCGGCGCGAAAAACGTTAACGAGTTCTGGGAAAACCTGAAGAACGGCGTCGAGACGATCACGCGCTTCACCGCTGAAGAACTGGAAGCGGGCGACGGCCCGAACGCAATCAAGGCCCGCCCGATTCTGGACGATGTCGACCAATTCGACGCCTCCTATTTCGGCATTCTTCCTAAAGAAGCCGAGGTGATGGATCCGCAGCACCGGGTTTTTCTGGAGTGCTCGGTGGAAGCGCTGGAAGATGCAGGCTGCGATCCCGACCGGTATCAGGGCGCGATCGGCGTATTCGCAGGATGCAGTCCCAACACTTACTTCCTGCACAATCTCTGCGCCGGTCGAGCGTTCGTGGAAGACTACACCAGCGGTTATCAGGTCTCAAATTACCAGACGATGCTGGGAACAAGTCCGGATTTCCTCTCCACCCGTGTGTCGTACAAGCTGAATCTAACCGGCCCGAGCATCACTATTGGCACGGCTTGCTCCACCTCGCTCGTCGCGGTCACGCAAGCCTGTGAAAGCTTGATCGGCGGGCATTGCGATGCGGCATTGGCAGGCGGCGTTTCGATAACGTTTCCACAAAAGCGTGCATATGCGTACCAGGAAGGCGGACTGGCTTCGGCGGATGGGCACTGCCGCGCATTTGACCAGGATGCTCAGGGGACGGTATTCGGATCGGGCTGCGCGGTGGTGCTTCTCAAGCGGCTCGAAGACGCGCTCGCGGCCGGCGACTCCATCTACGCGGTTATCAAAGGATACGGCATCAACAATGATGGCGCCAGCAAGGTTGGCTTCACCGCACCGAGTATCGAGGGACAGGCCGCCGCGATTCGCAAAGCGCACGCGATGGCCGGCATCGATCCCGCAACCATTACCTATGTTGAAGCACACGGCACAGGCACCCCGCTAGGCGATCCGGTCGAGATCGCCGCACTGACGCAGGCGTTCCGCACGAGGACCGGCAAGAAGCAATTCTGCGCAATCGGAACGGCGAAAACGAACGTCGGGCATTTGGATGCCGCGGCAGGTATAACGGGTCTCATCAAGACGACGCTGTCGATTCGCCATGGCGTACTGCCTTCCACGTTGCATTTCAAGAAGCCGAACCCACGAATCGATTTCGCGAACAGTCCGTTTTATGTGAATGACAAGCTGACCGCTTGGAATCCGGCCGAGCTGCCGCGGCGCGCTGGGGTTAGCGCTTTCGGAGTTGGTGGAACGAATGCGCACGTGATTCTGGAGCAAGCGCAGGAACCGGAAAAACGTACT
>CATPCJ010000050.1 GCA_955652915.1 uncultured Bryobacteraceae bacterium | reverse complement strand
TTTTTGGCCGCCATCCTGGATGCCTGCAGCCGGCGGGTGATCGGCTGGGAGTTGCAGCCGGAGCTGAAGGCGGGTTTGTGTCTGAGTGCTCTGGAGCAAGCCTTGCGCCGGCGCCAGGTACGGCCGGGGCTGCTGCATCACTCCGATCAAGGGGTGCAATACTGCTCGCAAGAATACGTCCGGACTCTGGCCCGGCACCAGATCCGCGGCAGCATGTCGCGCCGGGGCAATCCCTACGACAATGCGCTGATGGAAAGGTTCTGGAAGACATTGAAATATGAGCAGGTATATCGGGAGGAGTACCGCAGCTTGGAGCAGGCGCGGAGCAACATCTCCCAATTCATTGAGCGCATTTACAATGAGCGGCGATTACATTCGGCTTTGGGTTATCGACCTCCGGCGGAGTTCGAAGCTGCCGCTGCTGTGGGGAACAGCGAATGAACAGCGAGCTAAAAGGAAGAAGCATTTTCAACTGGGGGCTCTGCCCCCAGCCCCCCGGGATTTACCGCTTTTTTTCCGCCAGAATGGCCTATTTTTCTCTTGCCAGTTTGAGGGCGACATGGGCTGCCGCCCCCGGCCCTTTCCGGCCGCTGAACCGGTCGCTCGGGTTGCTTCCCAGCAGTTGCCCTATCCCGTCCGACTCAGGTGAGACTAGTATGAGAGAAGCGGGCACACAAGACCACAAATTTGCAGCGAACGGTAGAGTGTCAAATTTGCAGTTGTCTCACGTAGGGGTCCACTACACTCGTGTCTGCGCCACGTGGTCCCTGTCGAAGGCCTGTAAACATTAGCGAAAACGTGTGTAGTGGAACCGCGCGCGTCAGCTAGCGGCTTTTCCCCCTCAACTGCCGGGATGGTATTCCCGCTCGATGTGCCCCCGCAGTTGGGAGCGGTAGAAGTAGACGTCGCGCAGGGCGCCCGTGCTGTATCGTTGGGCCTGATCGTTGAAGTGCGGCGACGCCGGAGAACCGCTCTCGCCGCCTGCCGTCACCGCCTTGGCCCGCACAGTCTTGCCGAACTCGACCACTGCGACGAAACTGTTCCCGCTAGTCCCGTACCACTTCTTCGTCCCCGGATACGCGCGGGCTCCAAATGAGGCCAGCGAGCCCCATATTGACGAAGTAAAGCCAACAGGAATGCTCGCTCCAGAATCGTTGAACGGCTGGACGATGTCGCCGGTGAGGCGCTGGAATCGATTGATTTCACCCCACGGCGTTTTCCAGCTCCCGAAGTCGGTCTGAAGTTTGTCGGATGCCGCGGCGAGCGACCGCAGGAGTTGCTCTGCCGGCATGCTACTAATGTCGCCGACAGACGTAAAGGGTGTCCTTCTCGAACCCAGCGGCCGGCGCAGCTCCTCGCCCCAGAAAACTGCAAGGGAAGTGGGCACGGACGTCATTGACCACCGCAAATCCCACGCGCGAAGGAGGGCGATCTGCTCCGCCAGCTTCGCTCTTAAGGGATTAATGGACGGAGTTTCATCCCAGGCCTTGATCAACGCTGGAATTGGTTTTTCAAACCACGTGAGATAGCTGTCGTACGCCGCGGCAATCAGCGAGTCGAGCGTGAAATCCTTCTTGTTCTCCAGGACCCTGATCGCATGCAGCCCACGCGCGGATTCACCGCCGCTCTCCACATACGGCGGATAGTCTTCCTTCTTCGGACTGCTCGGCCCCGCCGCGGACCACGGCCAGTTGTTGGCATTGTAGAGCCAGCCGCTCTTGGGGTTCAGCAAGTGTGGGGTCTCGTCGACAGAAAGAAGTCCATGCCAATCGGTCGCCGGATTACTGCCATCCACCGGCTTGGTCCAGTCGAAGCTGGTATCGCGCTTGGGAATAAAGTTGCCATGGAAATATGCAATGTCCCCGTCGGCATCGGCGAAAATCGTGTTGTTCGAAGAGTTCGTATGCAGTTCCATGGTCTGCCGGAACGACTTGTAGTCCCTCGATTTGGTGCGCGTGTAGGACTGCGTCAGCGCTTTCACAGCCTCCTGCATTAACCGGATGCTCACCCACTTGCCGTTCACCGCGGCGACGATGGGCCCATGCTGAGTGCGGTAGACGGTGAATTTCCGTTCCGCCATGGCGTTCCCGGTGCTGTATGGGACCGCTATCTCCGCCGTCACCAGCGGACGCTCTTCATTCCCATATTTGTAGTAAAAACGATCGCCCTTCTTGTTCACCGTTTCGAGATACTCATCGATCGCATCGACGCCGCTGGAAGTGTGCATCCAGCCGGTGCGCTCGTTGAATCCTTGATAGATGAAAAACTGGCCCCACGTCACGGCGCCGTAAGCATCCAGTCCTGCGTCACTCACCATCTGCAGCTCGGACCGGAAAAAGAAGGACGTGTGGGGATTAATCAGCAGCAGGGCGTGGTGGCCGGCGGTGTTCGAGGGCGCAATAGCGATGCCGTTCGATCCGGTAGGCTCCGCGGGCTGGATCGCATTCGCGGAAGTCGTCTGGCTCAGGGGAACTTTTCCATAGAACGCCTGAAGCTGATTGAGGTTCACCTTCTCGATATCGCCGCCGATGCTGCCTTCGCTGAAGGTAAGAGCCATCCAAGGTTCGAATCGCTTGATAACTTTCGGTTTCACCTCAGGGTGCTTGGAGAGAAAGTAGTTCAGGCCGTCGGCGAACGCGTTCATGATCGCCTTCAACCACTCCGGGCTCGCTGCGTATTGCTTTTTCATCGCATCGGGGTCAACGAAGATTTTCATCCGCAGGTCCTGGTAGATTTTGGACTCGCCTTCGCTCTCGGCCAAGCGACCCATGGCATTGATGTAGTTCGTCTCGACGCGATTGAAGTCGTCTTCGGCCTGCGCGTACATCGTACCGAACACGGTATCGGCGTCGGTTTTTCCGTAGACGTGCGCGATGCCGAAATCATCCCGGACGATGGTGACATTCCGGGCCTCTTGCTCCCAGCGTGTGACTTCTGCTTGCGAGGCGAAAGAGGCGGACGCTGCGGCGAGAAATAGGACCAGTTGCTTCAAGTAGAGTTTGTTTTGCATGGGTTGCTGTGGTCAATCTTAGCGTGCTGGAGCTTCGAGTAACTTTCGGCCGGTGCCCGCCCCAGCCC
>CATPCJ010000049.1 GCA_955652915.1 uncultured Bryobacteraceae bacterium | reverse complement strand
CCGCCGCTTTGATGAGTTGAGCGCGGTTCGAGTCCTTCACCGCGCCTCTCGAAATCGCCGATGCAATTCTTCTTCCGCCAACTTTCGTTCACGGGCGCGACCATCACGGAGAGCATCCGCCAAGGCAAGGTACTGGTAGAAGACGGGATCGCGCAACGCGGCGATGGGTGCGGTCTTGTAGAGTGGCGCAAACGCGATGCCTCGTTGCTTACCGTGCGTGTACGGCCAGACAGGAGCAGGTTCTCTTCCGCGCGCGATGACGTTACGCAGTGGTGCAGCCGCGTATGAAGTAGCGACCCCGCGCGTCAGCTCGCCCCTTTCCGCCGGAAAGGCGTACTTGAGGCCGTGCACGAGGAATTCTTCGAGCGCCCCCAAGTTCGGGCGGTTTTTCAGACTAGGGCCGTGGAGCAAGTGGCTCTCTTCAGCGCGCTTCACGGAAGCGTGTACCTCCGACGGGCTCATGACTAACTGAACAGCCAAGTGGGAGTAGGGCGCACGGTCTCTCCGAGCGGCCAAAAGCTTGAGGGCTACATACACATCTTGAGGCTTCAGTGCCATGATTCCATTCTACATTCTATATTCGCGATTCGCGAATTGCGAATGCGCCACGTCCCGCCCGCGGTTGGCCACGGGCGGCTAGATCCAACAAAACATCGGTGCGCTAACATGTATTATCCAATGTCCATCAATTGGTTCCCGCTCTGGCTCAGCCTGCGTGTGGCAGCGATTTCCACGGCGCTTGCGCTGGCGATTGGGCTGTGGCTGGCATGGATATTGGCGAACCGGCAATTTCGCGGCAAAGAGTTGCTGGATACCGCCGTAACGCTGCCGCTGGTGCTGCCTCCTACCGTGTTGGGTTACTATCTGCTGGTGTTTCTCGGGCGGCATAGTCCCATCGGACAACTTTACGAATGGCTGTTTGGCGGACCGCTGGTTTTCTCCTGGCAGGCGGCCGTCGTCGCGGCGCTTTTTCATTCGACGCCGCTGCTGGTGAAGTCGGCACGCGCGGCTTTTGAAAGCGTGGATCGCTCCTATGAACGGGCCGCGCGAAATCTTGGTGCATCGGAGCTGCGGCTGTTCTGGCGGGTGACCCTGCCGCTGGCTCGCCGTTCCATCCTGGCCGCGGCGGCTCTGGCTTTCGCGAGATCGCTGGGTGATTTTGGAGTCACGTTGATGATCGCGGGCAACATCCCCGGCCGCACCCAAACCGTGGCGCTCGCAATCTACGATGCCGTGGAAGCGGGCAAGGGCAACGTCGCGCTGGTACTGGTTCTTATCATTTCGGCCCTGGCAATGTTGATATTGACCGTTGCCAACCGGCTCACCTCCAGTCCTTACGGCCCGCGGCAAACGGCGTTATGATCCAGACGCGCATCCGCAAGCGTTTTGCGCCCGGACCGGAGTCCGCGGGATTTTCTCTTGATCTGGAGTTCGAAGCCGAGAGCGGCATCACGGTACTTTTCGGGCCCAGCGGGTCCGGCAAGACCCTCACACTCGATTGCATCGCCGGATTCGTGCGTCCGGATGAAGGCCGCATCTTGCTGGACGATCAAATTCTGTTCGATGGCGCGGCCCGGGTGCATCTCCCCGCGCAAGCCCGTCACTGCGGCTACGTGTTCCAGAACTACGCCTTGTTTCCTCACATGACGCTTCGCCAGAACCTGGAATTCGCCGTGGAGCGGATCCCGCGCTTGGAACGACATCGAAAAGTTAACGAGATATTGGAAAAATTTCACTTGGCGGATGTTTCCGGCCGGCGCCCTTACGAGCTTTCCGGTGGACAGAAGCAGCGCTGTTCCATCGCACGCGCCTTAATCGGGTCGCCGCGCTTGCTTTTGCTCGACGAACCGGCTCGTGGACTGGATGCGCCCTTGCGCGCCGAGCTCTATACGGTTCTTCGCCAAGTGCGCGAGGAATTCGGAGTGCCGGCGATCCTGGTGACGCACGATCTGGACGAGTGCTTCGAACTCGGCGATGGGGTCATCGTGCTACGCGAAGGGCACGTGGTCCAGAGCGGCTCCCCCCGCAAGGTTTTCGAACAGCCGGCAAACGTGGATGTGGCCCGGCTGCTGGGGTTGTATAACTTGTTGCCCGTCGAAATCCGAGGACTCGATCCGGGACGCAATATGAGCCGCCTGCGCTACCAGGATTTCGATCTGACCGGACCCTATTTTCCGGGACGGCTCATCGGCGACCGGGTGTGGCTGTGCATCCGGCCGGATCTGCTTTCGGTTTCGCCTGGAAACGGCCGGCCGGGTATGAATCAAATGCGGGCGACACTGCTGCGGGTGGTGGAAAAACCTGAGCGCGCCCGAATGGAGTTCGCCGGAGAAATCGCCGTCGAGGTGCCTCGGATCGAGTTTGAGAAAAACCGGGCCGTCAAAGAATGGCTGATTGAATTTCCACAATCCAGCTTGCGCATTCTGTGAAGCGATACTGCATCACTGGTTCCCTCGACGTGGCGGCAAGGGCGGCTCTGGATGGCGTCGACATGATTCAGATTCGCGCCAAGGAGCTTTCCGGAAGGCGCTTGCCGGAACTGGTGCGCGCCGCCGTCGCATTGCCTGGCGCAACGATTCTGGTAAACACGCGCACCGATGTTGCACTGGCTTGCGGCGCTCACGGAGTACACCTTCCCGCCGGTTCCATGGCCCCCGCGAAGATCCGCCAAATCACTCCCGCCGGATTTCTGATCGGCGTTTCCTGCCACACCATCGCCGAATTACAAGCCGCTCAAAGTGAAGGCGCCGACTTCGCGGTCTTCGGTCCCATTTTTCCGAGCGCCACAAAATCGGGCAACCCAATTGGTCTGGAAGCTCTGCGGCAAGCGGCTGCAACCGTACGTTTGCCGGTCTACGCGCTGGGCGGCATCACCCAACAAAACGCCCCGCTCTGTATCCAAGCCGGAGCCGTTGGCATCGCGGGCATCTCACTATTCACGTAACATTGTGGATTGCTGCCGGCCACTCCCACTGAACGAAGCAAGCTGCTCGGCGTGGCGCTCCGCGCGGGCGTATTCGCGCTAATCGCAGTTCTTGGATACGTCATCTTTCCCGCCACCATGAGCTTCCTTGGAACTCCAATTCTGGTGACGGCCGCGCTCGGCACGTTTGCAGCGGCAGCAGTGGCGAATGCTGTTGTGCTTCGTATTTACGAGCGCGCCCAACTCGCCGACATCGGCCTGGGTTGGACTGCGGCTTCCAGGCGCAATCTCTCGCTGGGATTGCTGGGCGGCGTTGGATCGGCGTTGATAGTCGTTCTAGGGCCGATTGCACTTCTCCAAGCCAATCTGGTTCCCGTGCCGAATGAGCACATGCAGTGGCCCAGCCTGCTCTTCGTTTCCATTGTGCTGCTCTTTGGCGCGGTGGGCGAGGAAATGCTATTTCGCGGATATCTTTTTCAAGTGCTGGTGAAAGCCATCGGCCCTTTCGCCACCATTCTTCCGATGGCCGTTCTGTTTGGACTGGCGCATTCCGCAAATCTAAACTTCACTCGTCTCGCGCTCGTCAATACAGTGCTGTGGGGGATCGTGCTGGGCTACTCATTCATTCTGAGCGGCGATTTGTGGCTGCCCATCGGGCTGCATTTTGGCTGGAACTGGACGCTGCCGCTTCTGGGAGTGAACCTCAGCGGGTTTACAATGGGTGTTACAGGGTACTCCGTGCATTGGAATATCGGAGGACTCTGGAGTGGAGGCGATTATGGCCCCGAAGGTGGTTTGCTCACCACTGCAATTCTCGTGTTGCTGGTCCTTTATTTGCGAAAAGTTCCGATTCAACACCAGGAAGCGTTCCTGCTGCGCGAGGAGACCGCGGCATGACTAAACGCGTTTCCGCCGTCTGCCTTCTGTTGCCGGCCGGCCTGTTTCTGAATTCTCTTTTCGCCAACGAAAAGAAACTCACCGAAGACGATCGCATTGAGATTCTTCGCGGCATGATGGCCGAATTCGCAACCGTCAAAGCGTCACTTCCCCGCTCCCCGAAGCCGCTGCCGTTTGACAGCACCGGCGCCTGGGACAAACAAAAGTGGGCCGAGGCTGCGCAAAAGTTTGGACCCGCCGCCCGCGTGGGTGACCTGGTACAGATCACTAAAGTGACTATCGAGAATGACAAGATCCTTTTCGAGATCAATGGCGGCATGAAGGGGAAGGGCCACTGGTACGATCACGTACAGGTGGGTATGGGCGGCAATACTTCGCCAATTTCCACGCAGCAGAATTCTAATGCTCCCAGCGGCACTAACCTCGCGCTGCTGTTCAATCAGCCTCTGCCGGCGGTGAAGGCGGCGGACATCAAGAAGATGCTCGCCCCCGTTTTGAGTTTCGAAAAAGAAACGGCCACGGAAAACTACGTCGAGAAACTTCCGGAGCCAATCCAGAAAGCCATCAAAGAAAACAAGGCGATCGAAGGCATGGATCGCGACCAGATTTTGCTGTCGATGGGCAGGCCGCGCCACAAGGAGCGCAACGTCACCAAGGACGGCGAGGAGACCGAAGATTGGATTTACGGCGAGCCGCCCGGAAAGATCACCTTCGTCACGTTTGCCAATTCCAAGGTGATCCGCATCAAGGAATCCTACGCCGATCTGGGCGGGTCCACCGTGCCGAAAGCGCCGGTGAAATAGAGCGCGACAACTCACAACCCTTTCACTAAACTGGAAGGGTATGCCCACAAAAGTAGGAATCAACGGGTTCGGGCGCATCGGACGCAATGTGGTTCGCGCCGGCCTGGACCGTTCAGACATTGAGTTTGTAGCAGCCAACGATCTTACGGACACGAAGACGCTGGCGCATTTGCTGAAATATGACTCGATCCTTGGCCCTCTACCTGAAAGCGTGAAGGTGGATGGCGATGGGATCGTAATCGGCGGAAAGCGAATCGCGATTTTCGCGACCAAGGATCCCGCCGAAATCGATTGGAATTCTGTCGGCGCTCAGGTGGTTGTTGAGTCAACGGGTCGATTCACCGATGCCAAGGAAGCCGTGAAGCATCTGCGCGGCAGCGTGAAAAAAGTAATTATCTCCGCTCCCGCTTCAAACGAGGACGTCACCATCGTTCTGGGCGTCAACGACAATATGTACGATGCGGCCAAGCACAACATTATTTCAAACGCTTCCTGTACGACGAATTGTCTTGCGCCGCTAGTGAAAGTTCTGCACGAAAAGTTTGGCATCGAGAAAGGCTCGATGACCACCATTCACAGTTACACGAACGATCAGACCGTCCTCGACTTTCCGCACAAAGACCTGCGCCGCGCGAGGGCGGCCGCTTTGAACATGATCCCGACCACTACCGGCGCGGCGAAGGCCATCGGATTGGTGATGCCGCAACTGAAAGGTAAGCTGGACGGCTACTCCATGCGAGTTCCCACGCCGGACGTATCAGCCGTGGACCTGGTCGCGGTGCTCTCGAAAAATACAACCACCGAAGCTGTGAACCAGGCGCTGGAAGAAGCCGCGAACGGTCCGATGAAGGGAATCCTGGCGTATACGGCAGACCCGGTGGTGTCTACCGACATGCTGCGCAATCCAGCAAGCTCCATCGTCGACTCGCTGATGACCAAAGTGCTGGATGGCAATCTGCTAAAGGTCCTGGCGTGGTACGACAACGAGTGGGGCTACTCGATGCGGGTGGTCGACCTGATCGAGTTTGTGGCGAAGAAGGGCCTAAGTTAAATTGTGGGACAGGCCTGCTGGCTGCCACCTGGCCTGTCGTGATCTGACGAGAGAACCGGCGATGACAGGCCAGGAGGCCTGTCCCACTAATTCAGGTTTGCGATCACCGCGTCCGTAAATTCACCCGTCGACGCGTTGCCGCCCACGTCCGGCGGTAAATGCTTCTGCTCCGCATACACTCGCTCGATCGCCCCGCGCAGACGCTTCGCCGCGTCGCGTTCACCCAGATGCAAGAGCATCAGCGCCGATGACAGAATCAGCGCCGTGGGATTCGCAATGCCTTTGCCCGCGATATCGGGAGCACTGCCGTGTACCGCTTCAAAGACGGCGTCGCGGTCTCCCATGTTCGCGCCCGGGACCACGCCCAAACCGCCCACCAATCCAGCCGCGAGATCCGATACGATGTCGCCGTAAAGATTCGGAAGCAGAAGAATATCGAAAGTCTCCGGCCGGATGACAAGCTGCAAGGACGCGTTATCCACAATCAGCTCCTTGTATTCGATATCCGGAAAGCGCGCCGCAACTTCGCGGCAGCATCGCAGAAACAGCCCGTCGGCAAGCTTCATGATGTTGGCCTTATGAATTGCAGCGACCTTCTTCCGCCCCGAGTTTTTCGCGAACGCAAAAGCATACTCGGCGATGCGAATGGAGGCTGCGCGCGTGATGACCTTAAGACTGGTCACCACGTCCTTCACCACTTCATGCTCCAAACCGGAATACAGATCTTCGGTGTTCTCGCGAAAGATCACCATGTCGATCTTCACATCGTCAAAGCGCGTCTTGAGCCCAGGCAACGAGCAGACCGGGCGCACGTTGGCGTATAAATCAAACTGTTTTCGCAACGCGACGTTAACGCTCTGAAATCCCCCCGCAATCGGAGTCGTCACCGGTCCCTTCAAGCCGACATGCGTCCTTTCGAGCGACTCGATCACGTGCGGCGGAAGAACCTGGCCCGCTTTGGAAATGATGCTCGCGTTCAAATCGGCTCGCTGCCAATCGATGGAAACGCCCGTCGCATTCACCGCGCGGACCGTAGCTTCGGCGACTTCCGGGCCGATGCCGTCACCCGGTATTAACGTTACTGGATAGGACACGTTTACCATTGTAGGGAATGGCTCTCATCAAGCGCGCACTCATTAGCGTTACGGACAAAACTGGCGTGGTGGAATTCGCCGCGGGTCTTCGCGATCTTGGCGTGGAAATTATCTCTACCGGTGGAACCGCGCGAGCCATTCATGAAGGCGGCGTGGCGGTTCGCGAGGTTTCCGACGTCACTGGATTCCCGGAGATGTTGGACGGGCGGCTGAAGACCATCAACCCGCGCATCGCGGGCGGAGTACTGGCCGTGCGCGGCAATACCGGGCACATGCAGGCGCTCGCCGAGCACAAAATTCCCGCGATCGACATGGTGGTCGTGAACCTCTACGCTTTCGAGAAGGTGGCGGCAAAAAAAGACGTGAGCCTGGCGGAGCTGATCGAGAACATCGATATCGGCGGGCCAACAATGATTCGCGCGGCGGCGAAAAACTATCAAGACGTTGCGGTGGTCGTGTCTCCGGAAGACTACCCGGCCATCCTCCAGGAAATGCACGAAAACAACGGCCAGGTTTGCGAGCCGACGCTGTGGGGGTTAGCGAAAAAGGCGTTTGCCCTGACGGCTGCATACGACCGTGCCATCACGACGCGCTTGGCTCTGGTGGGCGTTGAGGACCAATCCGGCTTGCCGGCGTTTCTGGACATTCGAGCGCCGCGCGCCCTCGATTTGCGCTACGGCGAAAATCCGCATCAAGCGGCCGCCCTGTATACCAATCGCCAGGGAGGAATCGCGGGCGCCGAGCAACTGCAAGGCAAGGAACTCTCTTACAACAATCTGGTGGATCTCGACGCCGCCTGGCAATTGATCGCCGAGTTCGACCAGCCCGCTTCCGCGATCATCAAGCACACCAATCCTTGTGGATGCGCGGAGGCCGGGACCCTTAGCGAGAGCTATCGGCGGGCCTTCGCGGCGGATCCTGTTTCGGCGTTCGGCGGCGTGTTGGCGTTCAACAGAATTTTGGACGAGGAGACTGCCAAAGAAATCTCGAAGACTTTTATCGAAGCGATTGCCGCGCCGGACTACGACCCAGCGGCGCGAAACGCTCTGGCATCGAAGAAAAATCTCCGGCTGTTGAAAGTGGATACGGTGCCCGGCGTGGAACCGGTCGTGAAGTCCATAAGCGGCGGATACCTGGTGCAAACCGCGGACACGCATCGGCTGGACCGCGCGCAGTGCCAGGTGAAAAGTGAACGCGTCCCCAGTGATGAAGAATGGCGCGCGCTCGAATTTGGTTGGAAGGTTTGCAAACACGTGAAGTCGAACGCTATCGTGTACGCGCGCGACGGGCAGTCCATCAGCGTGGGAGCCGGCCAAATGAGCCGCGTCGATTCCGTGAAGGTCGGAGCGATGAAGGCGGTCCTCCCGCTAGACGGTACGGTGCTTGCATCGGACGCATTCTTTCCGTTTCCGGACGGAGTTGAAGAAGCTGCCAAGCACGGTATTACGGCCGTGATTCAACCGGGCGGGTCGGTACGGGATGACGAAGTAGTGGCGGCCGCGAACAAGTTGGGACTGGCGATGGTGTTTACGGGCATCCGCCATTTCCGGCACTAAAACCGCAAGCCTTGTAGGGCAGGTTGATAACCTGCCGGCAGGATGCCATCCTGCCCCACATACGGCTTAGTTCAAAACATTTAATTCCTGAGCGGATTGCGCATTGTAAAACTCGCGCAGCCGGCGCCCCGCGCTCGGCCCAATGACTTTGGCCAATTCTTCCGCCGACGCCCCTCGGACTCGTTCCAAGCTGCCGAACTCGCGCAGCAGTTTCGAGATGGTCTTACTGCCGATTCCTTCTACTTGTTCCAGCTCCGATGTCATCCGCGCGGCACTGCGCCGGGTGCGGTGGAACGTTACCGCGAAACGGTGCGCCTCATCGCGAATGAGTTGAATCATGTGCAACACCGGTGAATAACGATCCAACTGGATCGGCTCGTTTTCCTGCCCGTAGACGTAAATAATTTCCTCGCGTTTTGCGATGGACGCCACAGGTTGATTGATGACGCCGATGGCCTCCAGCGCCTCCACCGCGGCGTGCAACTGGCCGAGTCCGCCATCGACCAGGATCAGGTCCGGGAACGGTTTGTTCTCAGCCTGCAGGCGCGAGTAGCGGCGTCCGACAACTTCGCGCATCGAAGCGAAGTCGTCATTTCCCACGACCGTTCGAATTATGAACTTGCGGTAATCGCCCTTTTTCATGCGGCCGGCTTCCCACACCACCATACTGGCCACTTTGTCGGTGCCCTGAATGTGCGAAATGTCAAAGCACTCGATGCGCTTGGGGGGTTCCGGCAGGCCCATTAATTCCTGAAGCGATTCCTGCATGGCTTTCGAGGACGGCTTCATCACCCGGAAGCGCTGATGGAAGGCATGTCTGGCGTTGGTCTCCACCAGCGCGAGCAGGGCTTTCTTTTGACCCCGCTGCGGCGTATGGATCTCTACTCTGCGGCCGCGTTTTTCGCTGAGCAATTCTTCCAGTACCTCGAGATCCTCGAAATCCACCGGCACGTGGATGCGGCTGGGAATATACTGCTGATCCAGATAAATCTGCTTGAGCAGCGAAGAGAAGAAATCCGATGCGTTGAAGTCGAAGAGATCTTCCCAGAAGTATTCCCGCCGGTCCACTACCCGGCCGTTGCGCAAATGAAAGAGATTCGCGGCCACCAAGGGCGGTTCCGCGTAGTAAGCGAGAATATCGATATTTTCGCCTTCAGCCGCCGCGATCTTCTGCTTCTCTTCCATCTCCTCGACAGTGGACATCAGATCGCGCAGCGCCGCCGCCTCCTCGAAACGCGTCTCTTCGGCGGCCCGCTGCATTCTGCCACGGAGCTCGCGCGCCAGGTCCCGCAAGCGGCCGTCCAGAAACAGCCGCACATCGTGGACGGCAGCGGCGTATCGCTCATCCGTCGTGAGCCCTTCCACGCAAGGACCCTGACAGCGATGAATGTGAAACTCCAGGCAAGGATGCGTGTGCCGGCGCGTGAAGTCTACCTTGCACGATGGAATCTTGAAGTGCCGATGAATGAGATGGACCAGACGGTGCGCCAAATTGCCGGGAAAGTATGGTCCGAAATATAGAGAACCATCTTTCAGCAAGCGTCGCGTCACATAAACACGGGGATACTTTTCGTTTGTCAGCTTGATGTACGGGAAGGTCTTGTCGTCCCGCAGCAGAATATTGAAACGCGGCTTCCACTGCTTGATGAAATTATTCTCGAGCGCCAGCGCTTCCTTTTCGTTGTCGACCAGGATGTACTCCAGGTCGCGGGCCTCGGCGATCAGTGTTCCGGTCTTGACGTCCGCAAGCCGGTCGTCCGAGAAGTAGTTGCGCACGCGGGCCCGCAGGTTCTTGGCCTTGCCCACATAAATCACCGTGCCGTGAGCGTCCTTGTATAAATACACCCCCGGCAGCAATGGTAGTTGGGCTGCTTTCTCGCGGAGTTCCATAAGGCGCCAATCCTATTGTCTCAGGGACGTCAACCTGCTTACGTCACTCGCGAGAATGGCGTATCATTTCACAACATGCTGGTGACAACCGAATATGTCGACATCCCGGCTGGCCCTTCGCCAATGCGGATGTTTGTGGCTGCTCCGAAAAGTGCTGGACAGTATCCGGGAATCCTTTGCTACTCGGATATTTTTCAGTTAACCGGACCGATGCTGCGCGCTTGCACGCGGCTGGCGAGCTACGGCTTTGTGGCCGCCGCGCCGGAGATATATCATCGCCTGGAGCCGCCCGGTTCGGTCATTCCGTTTGACGACGCCGGACGAAATCGCGGCCTGGAGGACGCGGCGAAAACGCCGGTGACCCATTTCGACGATGATCGCCGGGCGGCGCTGGACTATCTCCCAAGCCATACCTCGGTAGCTTCTGGAAAGTTGGGCGCCATGGGCTTCTGTATCGGCGGGCACCTCGCTTTTCGTGCCGCACTCGAACCCCGCGTGCGAGCCACGGTTTGCTTTTACGGCACGGGCATACATGACGGGAAACTCGGGCTCGATCAAAATGCCGGGTCGTTGGATCGCGCCGGCGAGATTCGCGGCGAACTGCTGATGGTGTTTGGAACCGAGGATCCACACGTGTCCAGTGAGGGCCGGACGGCCATCGATCGCCGGTTGCGCGCCGCGGGCGTCAACTACTCAATCCGCCTCTTCCCTTGCGAGCATGCGTTCATGCGCGACGAAGGCCCGCGTTTCGACCCGGAAGCGGCGGACCAGGCGTTCGGCGCCATGATCGCGATATTCCGGAAGGTTTTTCAGTCATAGTTTTACGGCATAGTTATACTTAGAATTGTGAGATGTATTCCCCTGTTGGCCGCCCTGCTGGCCGGCGCTCTCAGCGCGCAGCCGGAGAAAGAAAAGCCGCCGCCAAAGCCGAAGACCGGCGACGAGCAGAAGAAGGCGCAACAGAAGGAGGAGGAGCCTCCCGAAGAAGACGAATCCATCAAGCCCAAGGAATACTCGTTCAATCCGCTCGAGGCCGAGAAGGATCTGAAGATCGGCAATTACTACTTCAAGAAGGGTAATTATAAGGCGGCTTTGAACCGGTTCCGCGAAGCCAGCCTATGGAATCCAAACTACGCGGAAGCGTACCTGCGTCTGGGCGACACTGAAGAAAAACTGAAAGACAAAGCCGCTGCCGCCGTGGCGTATGCCAAGTTTTTGGAGCTTGCTCCGGATGCGAAAGAAGCTGAGTCTGTCAAGAAAAAGCTAGGCGGAAAACGGTAGCCGTTTCCGCGTTCGATGCTGTTGCTGTTCCTCGTCGCTCCCGGCGCGACATGCTAGATTGAAGATGTTTCTCAGCAAAGCCGGCTTGCGTCCATGAGTCGATTCAATAATCCCAGAGCTCTTCGTACTCTTGTCCCCCCATCTGTCAGCGTGGCTGGCCTGGATCGCAGAGCGACGCCGGCCGACGCCTCGCCGGTAGTCGTGCTTCCGCCAATCCGTGAACCTCGATCCTCCTTTCTCCAAACCGCTTGCTTCGTCACGCTGTGTGTCTTTCTTTTGTCAAGCTATGCGAACGAGTTCTCTTTCCAGTTGATAGGGAACAAGGCCTACCTGTCTACCGTGACTGTCATTCTCCTACCGGTGTTTTTAATTCTCACCGGTAAGGTGTTGTCCGGCTTGACGCTTCCGTTGGGCAGATGGTGGTTCGCTTTTGGCGCCTGGCTTGCCATCTGCGCCCCCTTTAGCGTTTGGAAGAGCGATACATTCCGTGTCCTTTCCACTTTCTATCTCCATGCATTCATCTTGTACTTCGCCATCTGTGCATGCATCTTGACAGTAGGGCGGCTGAAGGCCCTCATGTATGTTCTGGCCGCCGGCAATTTCTTAGTCCTCATGAGCTGCTATTTCTTTGGTTCCAGCCTGGACGGGCGCTTTTCAGTGCCGCGAAGCGTTTTTTCCTTCCTTGCCAACTCGAATGAGCTCGCTCTGCAATTGCTGTTGGGAATTATCGTCCTCTTGTTTACGTTTTCCCGTGGTGGGACGGCAATACGCATCCTGAGCGCTTGCAACATAGCGGCGTCTACGCTATATATGCTCAAGACTGGCTCCCGAGGAGTCTTTGTCGCGGCTGTGGTGGTAATGGCGGCCGTCTTCTTCCTCAGCCGAAACAAATTAAAGGTTGCCGCCCTATGCGTGCCCTTGGTCATCGTCGCCTTGCTGTTACTGCCAACGTCGACGTGGCGTCGTCTGACTCAGGTTGCAGTGGGCAGCAACATGCAAGCACTGAGTCCCGATGAACAATCCGCGGTGTTGTCACAACTCCAGCGGCAACGTCTTTTCTGGGACAGTTTGTGGATCACTATTACGCACCCGATTTTCGGCGTGGGCCCCGGGGAGTTCATAATTCAGGACTCACATAATAAAGAGAGCCGTGGTCAGCGGGCCGACTGGCGGGACACTCATAACTCCTATACCCAGCTCTCCAGCGAGTCGGGAATCCCCGGCATCTTCTTTTTTCTAGCCTGCATCGTAGGATGCATGCGGATCAACTACCGCATTTACCGTCAGACCAGGGACAGGACAGGGCTTGAAGATATTGCCGCTCTGAGCCTTTGCATGTTGCTCAGCATCATTGGATTCGCGACAGCGGCGATTTTCGATCATTTGGCGTATGCAACCTATGTGCCAACTATTCTTGGAATCTCCGCGGTGACCTATTGGGTTTCAAAGCCCGCGATTGAAAACTGGTCTCGGGCGCAAATCGGGACTTAGTCGCCATCATGTTCGTTTGACTAAACGGCAGCGCACAACCGATGTTGTAAATTCGCGAGTAAGGCGGTTGTGAAGCCTCCGAAGCTTTCTGATGGGTACGGATTCCAGAGCCGCGAACTTAAAGGGACTATCCGCTATCAACTTCTCGAACCTCCCTATAGTCATTTGGTTCAGTCCTCCGGCCACCTCGCCGAATCGTGTCGCCCCGTCCGTCTTAAAGGTGGACCTCCAGCGGATAAGTGCCGTCTCGCTGAATATCAGATGTGCCCATGGAAAAACGGAGAAAAGATGGCCGCCCAGTGGGTGATACCAGGTTGGTCCGAAACTGACAAGGACCTCCCCTGTTGGCTGCAGTAGCGAGCTCATTATGCGCAAGATTCCCGCTGGATCGTCGAAATGCTCAAAGGCGTCCACGGAAACGATAAAATCCGCGGTCTCATCCGTCGAAGATGCGAAAACGCAAATATCTTGAACGCCCGCGGCGAACGCCTTCTGTCTGGCTGCCTGCAGCATGTTCTCACGGTTGTCGATACCGATCACTCGCTTAGCCCCTTTTACAGCCATTTCGACGGCTTCACTTCCTTCACCACAGCCGAAGTCGATGACAACTTTCCCTTCAATCCTGGTGAAGAATTCAGCCCCTAGCAGAACGGCGAGCTTCGACTTGCCTTCGTAGGCGCAGCCGCAATCTGGCGCTCCGGGTGAGATTCTTTTCAGAATTCGATACTGAATGCCGGTCAGCATTTCGATTTAATCGGTCTGCCGGCTTTCAACGACGCTCCATCTGGTTCAACGCACCGGCAGTTCAACGTCGATATTATTGCATGCTTGGCCCGGCATAATGCTGGAACTAACTGGTTGTCCTTTTGAGTGTCGCGATCAGATTGCTCCTCAGTCCGGAGAATCGCGAATGCCGGTCGAGCATCCTCAGATAGCACAACTCCACAACAGAGAACGGGCCCGTCAGCGCTGTGATCGCGTTAGTGGACACGGAGCGAATTTCATTAATTTCGAATCCGGCGGCGTTGGCTTGTCTCGTAATCTCCGCGGCGGTATTCATTGCGTAGTGTGTCCGAAAAACATCGTCCTCTTTACGTCCGTCAAGAATTCGCACCAGCAAGTTTTTCAGCGATTGCGGCAGCAGCCGCGCGATCCTGATCATGACCGCCTTGCGATTGGGCGTATGAAAAACGAAAAGCCCGCCAGGCCGTAATACGCGGTGGACCTCCTGGAGCACGCATCCAGGCACTTCCAAATGCTCAACCACCATATTCGCGGTGACAATATCGAAGCTCCCCGTATCAAAGGGCAGTCGTGCGATGTCCCCGAATACGGCCTCCCGAATGGTCGCGTGGGCCTTCATGCCGCGCAGATCCATATCGATTCCCACTAGATGCCGGCTGCGGGCGGCGAGCTCCCTTTCTTCGGCCTTCATCCAACCCGCGAACATCTGGTGACCGCAGCCCAAGTCCAGCCAATCGCACCCTTGCGAAACCGTAGCCTTCAGAGTGTCGTGGTAGTGATTCTGCGAATAGCGCAACGTCGGATGGATGTGGCGCTCCAGCCACCAATAGAGCACGAAAAGGCGTTTGCGCATTTACGCTATTACTGCCTCTCGACACCGATCCAGCGCCCGCACAAAGCACAGCCTCCACGGTTCGCATCCCGCTCGCCGCCCAGCTCGCCTACAAGGCTTCGGCCGGAATGCGTCATGCCCGGGCCGAACGAAAGGCTTCGATTTCCGTCAATTCCTCGGGACTCAGCCGAAAATCAGCCGCGCCGATCACGCCGTCCACTTGGCTGGCGGACCGCATTCCCACTATCGCCGCCGTCACGGCCGGGTGCCGCAGCGTCCATGCGATTGCCATCTCGCCGGCTGTACGTCCATGGCGCTGTCCGATGCTCCGCAGCAATTCGGCTAACTGCAGATTTTTCGAAAGCAGCGGTTCCTGGAAGTTAGGCACTCGACGGCGGAAATCGTCTTCCGGAAACGCGGCGATGCGCTCGCGAGTCATGGTGCCGCTCAGCAAGCCTGATTTCATTGGCGAATAAACGATCACGCCGATGTCGTTCGCTTGCGCGTACGGCAGTATGGACTCCTCGATCTCAGGAGAGATCAGAGAGTACGGCGGCTGCAAAGAAGTGATGGGCGCGATGGCTTGTGCACGCCGCAGTTGGCTGGCGTTGAAATTGGAGACACCGATGTGGCGAACTTTTCCCACTCGCTTCAATTCGGCCATCGTGGTCCAACCTTCTTCGATTTCTTCGTCCGGCTCAGGCCAGTGAATCTGATAAAGATCGATTGCGTCAACCTGCAGGCGGCGTAGACTCGCATCCACTTCCCGCCGGATGGAGTCCGCCTTGAGCGACTTTCCAATCTCGCCGCGCTCGTTCCAAATCCGGGCGCACTTGGTGAAAACGTACGGCTTGGGCGACCTGGATTTCAATGCGCGGGCCACCACTTCCTCGGAATGGCCCAGCCCATACACGGCCGCGGTATCGATCCAGTTGATGCCGCGATCGAGCGCCGCATGAATCGCAGCGATGGATTCGTCATCGTCCTGCGGTCCCCAACCGAACGCCCATCCTCCGCCGCCAATCGCCCAGGCTCCAATGCCGATGGGGGTAATATGCAAGTCGCTTGAACCGAGTCTTTTCGTTTGCATCAAGAATGATTTTAGCGAACCGTTAAAAGCTGTAGCGAAGCACAAGCAGCGCGTAGGAATTCCGATGGTATTGGCCCAGGAAATCATCCGGCTCGCCACGAATCCAGGTGAAGCCCACCGTGGCCCGCCAATGTTGACCGATGGCCTGTGAATACTGTGGGCGCAGCAAGCTTCCCCGGCCGTTTTGACGAACCGCCGCCTCCAGCGCGACGCTGCGGTTGGCATCGATAGTGTATTGCGCATGAGCCAAAATCGCTCGCGCGAATCCTCGCTCCGGCGAGAATTGCAGCGAGTGCGATCGCGCCGTCACGACATCGCCCGCATATCCGGCGACGAGCGAGAATTCCTTGATCTGACGCTCCAACTGAATTACATAAATAACGTATTCGTCTTGGTGCTTGTCAGGCGATGTGTAATACGCAGCTTCGGTCTTCACCGTGAACCAACGCAATGGAACGGCTGCATCGGCGCCGTAAAGGCGGAGTGCCGGATAGAACCGCAGCAAGTCGATCCGCGTCTGCAACGAATCTAATACGCCGCGAAATACCGGCAAAGAATTGAATCCGTCATAGAAGCTGGCGGACAACTCATATCCAGCTCCTACATGATTCCAGCGCGCTCCAAAAGAGGAGCGTCCCGGAAAGTGGGCTCCATCGTCTTGTAGGGGAATTCCGGCAATGGCGGCGGGCAGCACGGTCCAGCGCTGGTTCAGCAATGGCGTGCGGCTTGGCGTGAAGCGTGGTTGCCAGACCACTTCGACGGAATTTGCGCCCGTATCGTAAACGGCGCGCGCCGCGATAATGGCGAGGAAACCTGGATCCGTCACGCTCAGAAAATCCTTTGGTGCGTAGCGGTCCGTCGGATTCAAAATGTCGGCTTTGCCCCAACGGATAAATTGTTTCCCGAGATCGGCCGTGAACCGGCCCTTCGAAATGGTCGCCTTGAATTCCCGCAGCGACAGCGCGGGCCGGCGCATCGAGCGGTCCGGCAAATCAAGGCGTGGCGATCGTTCAACCTGTTGATGCGTGTCCAGACGTGCGTCCAGGCCCGCGGAGAAGCGCAGCCAAGGGCGAACTTTGTAGGAAGCCTCGTAACGAAACAGCGATTCGTCAACAACGTGGCTGCTGTCGTTGGATGCGGTTTGAGGATAGAGGCTCAACTGCGTTTCGAGAAAGCCGCGTTGCTTGAAATCTTGGGCCACACATACCGGCACAAGTAATGACAACAATGCCCGCGCAACGCGTACTCTATCCACGCCGCAAGGCCTCCAGCGTGAAGTTCTCATCCTTCATCGGAACGTTGTACTTCAGCTTCTCCAATTTCAAAACGGTTCGACTCTTCCGATTAGCGTCGTATACTTCGATCGTTCGCGCAGTCCAGATATCGTCCAACTTTTGAATATCGCTGTAACGGATGCGCCGGACCAGCTTGTCCTTGGCGTAGCTCTCAATTTGAATCCCAACGTAGATATCTTTGCGAATAAAGAGCACTGCGGACGTGTACTGCGACGACTTAGCTTCCTTGGGCTTCGATTCGATCTTCCAGCATTGCTGGCCGTCCACCAGTTCCTCTCCCAGCAATTTGTAATCGAATTGGTTGACGTCGCGTTCCTCCAAATCTTCGAAGCTGAAATCGGTGCCGAAGAATCGCGTGGACCGGTCCTGCAGCGCGATGTGCCGGTCGCGTTCCAGCGCCGGCGTCCACATCCATTGATCCGAAGAACGGTCCGGATGGTTGACGATCAGCAGAGCCACTCCCTTCACTTCAGCAGGCGCGGTAAAGCGCAGAATGGATTTGCTGACTCCGAACGATCCGATGCGCTCGAATTCCCAATGTTTCAAACTGACTTTGTTGGACGAGCCGAACACCTCAATGGTCCCTTCGTACTGCTCGGACTTAGATTGCGACCGCTTCTGCGACTCAGCGACAATCTGCCGCACATCCTGTGCCTGCGCCAGACCTAGAACCACCAAGCCGAAAACAAATCTATTCATACTCGAGTGCCTCAACCAACGAACCGTGCACCGCCGATTCAGCCGGACCAATCGCCGACAGGAACGCGGCCAAAAGAATTACCGGAAGTAACATCAGCGAAATCTCATAGGGGTATTCGTAGTTGAGCCGCAGCCCAGCCAGATCCTCGCCAGTGATTCGAAGCCCGAAGTAAAGTTGCAGCGCGCCCAGCGCGAGGCCGAGGATTAATCCTACCAGTCCGATAGTCAGCGCCTCCAGCCAAATCGTGCGCCGAATCTGATTCCTCAGTCCGCCCACTGCCTGCAGTACGCCCAACTCGCGCCGCCGGTCGGTGATGGAAACGGTCAAAGTATTGACGATGCCCAGCACCGCGACTAATACCGCCACGGCAATCTGCACGTACGTTATTCCGAACCATTGATCGGTCAGCCGCATGATGTATTGCCGTACTTCGCGATTCGTCAGGACGAACAAACGGCGTTGATTGCCGAGCGCTTCCAGAATACGCCGCTTCACGTCCGTTTCCGAGGCGCCGGGCGTGAGGAAGACGCGGAAAAGATTCACCGTCGAATCGTCCCAATAGCGTTTGTAGACGCTACGATCCAGCAGGATGCTACCCTGCTGGTCGGAATAATCCACGACCACGCCGGCTACCGGCAAATGCAGAACACCCCTGGGGCTGGCGATATCCAACACGTCGCCGAGCTTGACCCCGCGCAAGAGAGCATAGTTATCGGAAATCAGAACGGCTTTCCCTTGCGACGCCAACCGGTACATTTCAGCGGTGTTCCCGGCGGTCGGAGGCAAAGTGGCTCGGCGGCTCAACGCCGCAATATCCGCCGCCACAAATATGGTCTGCATGCCTCGCACTTGGATTCGCGCGATGCGCACGCCTTGCACGTCCGCCACTCCGGACACGCCGCTGAGCTGTGGACCCATCGACTCCGGAAATCGAAACCCGCGTGTCGTCAGACTCTCGGACGTCGAGATAAACAAGTCCGGATTGAGCGCCACGGAGAGCCAATTGAGGATGGAGCCGTAACTCGCGCGCGTCATTCCGCCCAGCGCCACCACCAATGCCAGGGAAAGCATCAACGCCGCCACGGCTCCCGATGTTCGACGCGGGGCCTGCAATAAACTGTCGGCTGCCAAAGTTCCTTCCACTGGCCGCACCCACCGCAGCAAGGGACGCAGCGCCTGCACCACTAGCTGGGCCACGGTGGGCGTCAAGAGCAGCGCGGCCAGCAGCGTCAGTGCGTCGCCGGCATAGACTAAGCCATGAGACTGCCGGAAAACCAGGCATGCGACGCCGAGTATCGCGATGACGAACGCGGTAATGCGCCGGACCCGGTTTTCTCCCGCGCTCATTTGTTGATACTTGCCTTTTTGTAGCGCCTGCACCGGGTCCACTCGGGCGGCGTTTCGGGCTGGAATAAACGCAGCCACAACGCTGGTGATGACGCCCAGCACGATGGCGAATAATATCAGCGCGGGATTCGTCGAGATTTCTTTCGCCTTCTCCGCGATCCCAAATACTTCGCCGAGCAGCGAGCCGATATAACCGAGCATCAGACGGGCGATGCCGATTCCCAGCAATACTCCAAGAGTGGAACCAATTAGTCCCGCCAAAACACTCTCGCCCATAAAAAGCGTGCGGATCTGACCCCGCGTTGCGCCCAGAGCCCGCAGAATGCCGATTTCAGAACGGCGTTGCGTCACCGAAATCTGGAACGTATTGTATATGAGGAACATTCCGATAAATAGCGCGAATGCGCTGGTGATGTTGGCCGTCAATGCGTAGACGTGCGAGATGGATTCGAACTGCCCGCCGCGGGCCGAGGGCGATTCCACCTGAAAACTCGGCCCCAACATCCCTTCGATTTTCTTCTTGACGTCCTCCACGCGCGCGCCATCCTTCACGGTAAGGTCGATGCGATCGAATCTGCGCCCGCGCCCGAAAACTTTCTGCGTGGCGTAAATATCCATGATGGCGAGATTGCCGCCAAAGGCGCTGGAAAGCCCGCTGGACTTCATGATGCCGCGCACCGTAAACAGCTTTTCGCCCTCCATCGTGCTCATGGGAACCTTGCTCCCGATGCCAAGCTGATTCTGCCGCGCGAACGTGTCGGTGACGATGATCGAATCCGGTTGCGCCAGAAAAACGAGCGGATCGTCCACAATACCCGCTTCACCGCTTTCAAGTTCGTAGTCGCGCAGATTGCGGTCGCCCGTCATGTCCACGCCCAGGATCAGAATGTTGCCCTGCCCTTTCAGACCGGTGTTGACGGATGCTTCGATCACAGGCGCCGCTGCGCGAACCTCGGGAACAGATTGGACGCGCTCCAGCACGCTCTCGTCGAATCCGGTTTCGCTGGCCGAGACCTGAAGCTGAGTCGAGCCGGCGATTCGGTCCACCGTCTGCCGGAACGCATACAGCACGGATTGATTGGCCGTATGCATCCCCAGAAAAACCGCGACGCCCAGCACAATGCCCGCAATCGTGAGCATCCACCGCAGCAAATGTTTTCGGATATATGGCCAGGAAATCAGCTTCAGCAAAATCACGCCGTCAGCCCCAATCCCGCGCGATCCTCCACCACTCGCCCATCGCGTAGCGTAATAACGCGGCCGCAACTCTCGGCGACATTCCGGTCGTGCGTAACAATCAGCACCGTCGCGCCCAACCGTGCATGCACATCGCGAATGAGCTTCAAAATGTCCGCTCCGGTATGCGTGTCCAGATTGCCCGTCGGTTCGTCGGCCAGCAGCACCGGCGGATACACCGACAGCGCCCGCGCAATCGCGCACCGCTGCCGCTCACCGCCTGAAAGCTCATCCGGCAGATGATCCATGCGTCCGCCAAGCCCCACCAGGTTCAACAATTCCCTGGCGCGCTCGTCGATCTTTTTCTTCGGCCAGCCGCGCAGGTGCAGCGGGATGGAAACATTTTCAATGCAGTTCAGCGTAGGCAGCAGATTGAAGAACTGAAAAATGAATCCGATCTTGTCTCGCCGCATGCGCGTGAGATCGTCGTCCGGCAGTCCGCTCAGCAAGCTGCCGTCAATCGTTATCTTTCCGGAGGTCGGCGTATCCAAGCCGCCGATCAGATTCAACAAAGTCGATTTGCCGGAACCCGACGGACCGACAATGGACACCATCTCCCCGCGTCCAATCGACAGCTCCACATTCTCAAGCGCCGTAACCTGGCGTTTTCCATTGAATACCTTGCTTACTTTGGCGAGATCGATCACTCATTAGTTATGATGTCTTATCGCGATGATCGGCTGCACGAATTGCACGGACGAATGCGCATAGGAATCGACGCGGGCGGTACGTTCACCGATTTCATCGTCTGCCGCGACGACGGAAAAATCGAAACTTTCAAGCTACGCTCCAATCCCCGTTCGCCTGCCAGCGTGATTCTCGCGGGGCTGCGGCAAGCGGCGGGAACACGCAAGGCGGATGTCGTGCATGGGTCCACCGTCGCTACTAATGCACTGCTCGAACGCAAGGGTGTGCGTACAGCGTTAGTAACCACCGCCGGCTTCGAAGATGTGATTCATATCGGCCGCCAGAATCGTCCGGAGCTATACAATCTCACTCCCAGCACCCGCATTCCCATCGTCCCCAGAAGCATGTGCTTCGGCGTACAGGAACGCTCCTACTACGACGGAACTATCGCCGAGAAGCCAAAACTCGCGGAACTCAAGCGATTGAAAATCCGTCTTCGGCGCGCCGGCGTCGAATCCATTGCCATTTGCTTTCTGCATGCCTACCGGACGCCTGAGAATGAAAAGCTGGTGGCCGCCGCGCTCGATGGTCTCGGCTATCTCTGCTGCTCGCACGACGTGTGTCCCGAATTTCGCGAATACGAGCGCTCGTCCACTACGTTGATCAATGCCTACGTCGGTCCGCTAATGGACAAGTATCTCGGCGAACTGGAGCGAGGCACGCGCCATTCCATTTCCATCATGCAATCGAACGGCGGATTCATGGCTACCCGCGAAGCCCGCCGCCATGCGATTCGTACCGTGCTCTCCGGACCCGCCGGCGGGGTCGTGGGCGCGATGGAGACCGCGCGCCTTTCCGGATTTCCGCGCATCTTGGGATTCGACATGGGCGGCACTTCCACCGATGTCAGCTTGGTGGATGGCCACGCCCGGGAAACCATGGAAGCGTCCATCGACGGCTTTCCGGTGCGCGTGCCGATGCTCGACATACACACGGTCGGTGCCGGGGGCGGTTCCATCGCGCGGGTTGACGAAGGCGGTCTGCTGCGCGTTGGGCCGGAGAGCGCGGGCGCCGATCCGGGTCCCGCCTGCTACGGCGCGGGCGATCGACCCACTGTCACCGACGCGCACGTCGTGTTGGGCCGCATCGCCGCCGATCAGCTAGTGGGCGGTGAGATGCATCTCGATGTCGAGCGCGCCGCCTCAGCCGTGGATACGATTGCGCGGAAGCTAAAGCTCACGCGCGTCGCCGCCGCGGAAGGAATTGTGCGCGTGGCAAATGCCAACATGGAGCGGGCCATCCGTTTGGTCTCGGTGGAACGCGGCCACGATCCCCGCGATTTCGCGCTGGTGGCATTCGGCGGCTGCGGTGGCCTGCACGCTTGCGAGATCGCGCGCGAACTGGGAATTCGCACCGTTCTGGTTCCGGAGTACGCCGGAGCGCTATCGGCGCTGGGCATGCTGCTGGCGGATCAGGTTCGCGATCATGCCGCGGGCGTTTTGAATCGTCCCGATATCGAGCGTGAATTTCAACGCCTGGAACGTGTAGCGCGCAAGGAGCTGCCCGGCGCGGAATTAATCCGGTCGGCGGACATCCGCTATGAGGGCCAAAGTTACGAGCTGACCGTGCCCTGGCACGCGGCGAATCCCGCCAAGCCATTCCACCAGGAACACCGCCGCGTTTACGGTTATGAGAACCCGGAGCATGCCATAGAAATCGTGACCGTTCGCGTGCGCGCCAAGCGCTCTGTGAAGAAGCCAAAACTAGCGACGAACGCTTCCTTATGGTCGCGGTTCAGAACGGTAAGACGGCAGCGCAAGATCCACAGCTCGGGAGCGTGGCGCACCACCCCAGTTCTCGATCGTGCCGACCTTCAGAACCGCGACCGTAAGGGAGTCGTGCCTCCTGTTAAACACTTGCGCGGACCCGCCTTAGTGGTTGATTATGGTTCGACCACCCTGATACCACCGGGCTGGCGCTATTCATTGGATAAGTTCGGCAATTTGAAGATCACCTCATGAGAAAGTACGCCGGCCTATGTTTATTGCTTGCTTGCGCCCTGCAGGCCCAGGACGAAATAGCGCACGCCCAGCGTCTCAAATCGAGTCTGCTCGGAATCGACACCCACATCGACACCATCCAGCGAGTCTTGGTGGGCCACCTCGATCTCGGCCAGCGCTTGCCCGACGGCCAGATCGATCTGCCGCGCCTGCAAGAGGGCGGCATGCACGCGCCATTCTTCGCGCTCTGGGTCCCGACTTATTTTAAGGGCGCTGAAGCCGTTCGCCGCACACTGGATCTGCGCGATGCGATGCAGAGCGTCTTCGATCGCTATCCCGATCGTATCCAGCTCGCCACCAGCGGCGCCGATCTCGAACGAATCGTGAAGTCTGGAAAAATCGCTGCCGTGCTTACACTGGAAGGCGGCCATCAAATCGCCGACGACCTGGCCGTTCTGCGCATGTACCACCGCCTGGGCATCCGCTCCATGACGCTGACCCATTTTCGCAACAACAATTGGGCGGACTCCTCGACTGACAAACCCCGCCACAACGGTCTCACGGATTTCGGCAAGGAAGTTGTGCGCGAGATGAATCGCATCGGAATGATGGTGGACATCTCGCATGTTTCCGACAAGACTTTTTACGACACCTTGGCGGTGACCACCAAACCGGTGATCGCATCGCACTCCTCATGCCGCGTTCTGGCGGAAATCCCGCGCAACATGACCGACGACATGTTGAAAGCTCTGGCGCGCAATGGCGGCGTGGTGGGGATCAACTTCGGCGGTGGATTCTTGAATCCGCGGGATGCGCGCGCCACCATGGCCAACATCAATCAGATGGCGGCCCAGGAACCGGACCTCGTGGGCAAGCCGCTGGACGATTATGCCGCGAACGAATACGCCCGGCAAAACTGGGCTCGTCCCCGTCCATCGGCGGCGACCATCGATGACGTAGTGGCGCACATCGACCACGTAGTGAAAGTCGCGGGCATCGATCACGTGGGCATCGGCACGGATTTTGACGGAATCCCCGATGTTCCCAAGGGCTTGGAAGATGTTTCGAAAATGCCTGCTCTAGTCGCGGCCCTGCTCAAGCATGGTTACAGCGACCAAGACATCCAGAAAATCATGGGCGGCAATTTCTTGCGGGTGATGAAGCAGGTGATTGGGAAATGAAAGGACTGGAGCAATGAATTTATTCGCGGTAAAACCCGTGGAGCGTATTCTCGCGGAATCCGAGATAACCGGCGAGCATTCGCTGAAACGGTCCCTGGGTCCGGCGGCGCTCGTCGCTCTCGGAATTGGCGCGATTATCGGCGCAGGTATATTCACCTTAACTGGGGTAGCAGCCGCCACCAACGCCGGCCCCGCCATTGTCCTTGCCTTCATCGCGGCCGCGATCGGCTGTGGCTTGGCGGGACTCTGTTACAGCGAATTCGCCTCCATGATTCCAATCGCCGGCAGCGCCTATACATATTCTTATGCAACCATGGGCGAATTTCTGGCGTGGATCATTGGCTGGGATTTGATTCTCGAATATGCGGTCGGCGCGGCCACCGTGTCCATCGGCTGGTCCCAGACGTTAGTTGCTTTTCTACATCACTTTGGTATCGATCTACCCCCAAGTTGGTCGGCATCGCCCTTCCAGCCCATCACCTTGGCCGACGGCAGCGTAGTTTATGGCGTTATCAATTTGCCGGCCGTCTTCATTGTTGTAATAGTGTCCGTCATCCTGATGATCGGTATCAAAGAGTCGGCCAATGTGAACACTGTGATTGTGTTCCTGAAGGTCGCCGTCGTTGTAACTTTCATAGCGATCGGGTGGGCGTATATTAACCCGTCAAATCATGAACCGCTGATTCCACCGAACACGGGAACGTTCGGCGAGTTTGGTTGGAGCGGTATTCTGGCAGGCGCGGGCGTAATCTTCTTCGCATACATCGGATTCGATGCAGTCTCCACCGCCGCGCAAGAGGCGAAGCTTCCGAAGCGCGATATGCCGATCGGAATTCTTGGCTCCCTGGTGGTCTGCACGATTCTGTTCATCCTTTATTCCTACGTCCTCACCGGCATTGTGAATTACAAGAATCTCAACGTTGCCGCCCCACTTTCTCTGGCGCTCGAGAAGATTCCGCACCCCTGGTTGAGCCCGGCCATGAATCTCGCGGTATTGGCTGGCTTGACGTCAGTAATGCTGGTGATGCTTTTGGGCCAGTCGCGAGTGTTCTATTCGATGTCCAATGACGGCCTTTTGCCCAAGCTGTTCAGCGACGTGCATCCCAAGTTCCGCACTCCCTACAAATCGAATTTGGTCCTGATGATTTTTGTGGGAGTATTCGCCGCCTTCGCACCTATTTCAGTGGTGGGCAAAATGACCAGCATTGGAACACTGCTGGCTTTCGTGCTGGTGTGCGGCGGAATCTTGGTGATGCGCAAGACGCATGCCAACATGCCGCGGCCCTTCAAGACGCCGCTGGTGCCGCTGGTGCCGATTCTCGGAATTCTTTGCAATCTTGCGTTGATGCTGGGGCTGGGCTGGAGCAATTGGGCGCGCTTGATCGCGTGGCTCCTGATCGGTTTCGCCATTTACTTCGGCTACAGCCGCTATCACAGCAAGCTGCAAGCCTAGTGGGACAGGCCTCCCGGCCTGTCAAAGTTCCAGCTTGTCCGCGATCACCATGTCCTTGAGCTTGAACTTGCGCCGGACCTCGATGCGCGCGACCCTCGAGACAAACTCGACCTCCTTGTCTTCGAGAGTAATCGCCGCCGTCTTGGGGAAGAAGAATGCGACCGAGCCTCTCTCGCCGGGAATTCTTTGAACGGCCCCGGCCGCGATCGGCTCTTTGTCTTTGCGCTGCAGAGAGGCGCCCTTCGCGAGTTCGTTCAATTGCTCGTCTGGAACGCGATCGAGCGCGGGTGGCAATCCGGCCACGGCGACAACATACTCGTTCGCCACTTGGCTCAGAAATTTCTTGGCTTGGTCGGAATCCGCTTTCTCACGGCCCAACTGCGTCAGCACAATTGCCTGACGAATGGGCATCGCGCTCTGCCATCGAACATGAATCATCATCGAAGCCTGGCCAGGACCGCCGCCCGTCTCGCTGGGATAGCCAGGACTCCCGCCTCGACGTCCGCCACCACTACTAGGCGTGTCTGTGCCGGCCGCCCCAATGCCGCCCATATCGCCATTGGCGCCTGCTCCACCGCCGCGGCGTCCACCCCCACCACCCGCACCGCCGCCGTCCATCCCTCCTCCTCCACCGCCAACAACGACTTCATGCGACCAGGGTGAATTCTGCAGCAATCTCGTAGCCTCTTTAACGCTCCATTCAGCGAACGGCTTCTTCACCCAAAACTCTTCCGCGACAAGCAGCAAAGCGGTGCAGCCCAGAGCGAAGAGAAAACGGTACAGATGTTTCATAAGATCCTCCGAAGCAACCAAGGCATAGTTAATAGCATAATCGCAAGTGGTCGCCAGGTAAAGAACAGCAACATTCCCTGTACAATAAGGTGAACAAACCGTCCGAATCGTCTTCGGGCCCTTAGCTCAGCGGTTAGAGCAGCGGACTCATAATCCGTTGGTCGAAGGTTCAAATCCTTCAGGGCCCACCAAACCTCCATGCGAATAAGCGCTTTCAATTCTGTGGATTCGGCTCTGGTTCTGCGGCAGGTCCCTTTGGTTCCGGGCTCACTGAATCGTCTGGTGTGCCCGAAAGTGTGACCGTCCCATCCGACTTCGCGGAATTCGACGGCTTCTTCGACTGCGTCTTCATCGCGGTGAAGTACTGATCCATGCGAACGGTCGCGCTCGGCGACGATGTCGTAGCGGCGGTAGATGTTCTCCGTCTTGCGGCCCGATATGGACATCGCCACTTTCCGGGGGATGCCTGCGCGCTCCATGTTGCGTACGGCGGAGCGGCGCAGATCGTGAAAGAGCAGATTGGGCGCGCCGGCTCGGGCGCACGCTGTAGCCCAGGCTTTGTAGAACCAATAAAGCCTCTCGCCCTCGTGGGTGTAGAAGACCCAGGGACACGTAGGAAATTTCTCGTCGCGGAGCTCTTTCGCTGTGAGCAGCCACTCGCGCATTTCGCCATAGATCGGCAAAGTGCGCGCCTCCTCGTTCTTCGTGTCGGTGGCACGCAGCCGGACCTGACTGGACTTGAAATCGACTTGCGGCCATTGGACCGAGGTGAGTTCGCCGCGCCGTCCGCCGACACGGTAGCCGAGTCACGAACAATAGCCGGATATACCACGGCAATTCGTTTCGCAACGTCGCGTATCCCTCATATTCGAGGAACCCTGTGCGGACGCTGCTCTCCTTCAGCATCTGGACGTGGGGGACTCGGGCGACCTTGGGCGGGTCGCATTTGGCGGCGAGACTGAACGCCCGCCGCACGATGGCGAGTTCGCGGTTGATGGTGGCGTTCTGCGCTTCTTCCTTGCGTCTCGTCGCGACGTACCACTTTAGGTGATTCGTCGAGAACTCCGCCGCGCGGACTTCAGCGAAAAAGGGCGTGAGGTGGTTTTTCAGCCGGCTATTGACATTGTCGAGCGTGCTTCGGTCGGAGGCTTGGTAATCCTCGACCACGTCCTGTAAGAGTTCCGCCATGCGAATTCGCTCAGGCCCAAAACCCGCGAACTTGCCGGTTGCGATCTCACCGGCGCGCTTCTTTAAGAAGCCTCTCGGCGTCAGTCCGTTTTTCCGAGCTGCTGGATTCTCGGAAGACCTGCCCATTCTTGTAAATACTTGATCCACCATGTGGGCAGCACCTGCTCCGAGCCGTCGCAGCTTCTTCTTTCGCTGGTACAGGCTCCCGAGTTTGGCTCGCATGGTTTTTGCTCGTCGTCGCCGGGCCGCATCGTGGCTTCGGCGTGATCTTGAGCGGAGTATTGGCATCATCGGGCTGCCCCGGTCTTGCTGTCCTCGATGAGGCCTTCCAGATCGCGAACATCGCAAGGTCCAGGAAGAAAGTCTAGCCTCTCTGACGACGCCACCGCACGGTTTCATTCTTGCGGTGGCATGCGACGTTTCAAAAGTATCGCGAGACGCATTCCCGTAGTGAGATGGTTGCCCGCGGTATCGCAGAATTTCTAATTTGGTCAAAGAGCGAGCTAGAAGACCGGAAGAACATAGCGCATCCAGTATTTTCTTCCTTCGTTCATCGTCTACGCAGTGCTGGGCAGCGCGCCCGTGTAGTGGTTCGGTCGGTCGCGTCTTCGGAAAATGGCAGCGCGTTCGAATCTGTGGAACTCCGAGCTCAACTGCTCACCCATAGCCATTACAATCCGGTGGGGCACCTTCGAGTATCTTTCTCACAGCACGGGATGGGCTGGCAAACAAACATTTCACCAGAAGAGTCTCGCGGCCAGATGACATCGTCATCTAGTTCAATCATGAAGGCCAGCGCGGCTACTACGGCTGAAGAGCTTGAGGCTTGGATTTTGGTATTGCTGGATCGCGTGAACCGCGGATTGCTTTAATCCGGGCGGTACATTTCGGCCTCTGTGCGAAAGCAAACTGTAATCGGCAACAACCGGGTGGTGTGGTATGAGAATCGGTTTTTGCAGGTGGAGCGACAAAACAAACTACACGCTCCGGCTAAGGGGAAAGTGGTGGTCTGTGAATGGGAAGACGGGCGGCTGGAAATTCGGTATCGGGGGAGCAAGTTGAACTGGGGGGGAAGTTGACGACCGGCCGCAACCGGCCGGTGCGGATCAGCCACTCAAAAAAGCGCAGCCCTACGGTGGCACTTCGCCAACGCCGAACCACCCGTGGAAACAACGCTATGACGGAATGCGGGAGCAGCGTATCCGCGGAGCGGCAATTGCTTTGGCATCTCCCTTCGCTACGGCCTCGCAGGGCTTCACTACGGGAGACGCCAAAGCAATTGGAAGAGGACCGACCGAAAAGGGACATTTCTAACGAGGCTTGACAGGCTTGTCCTACCCCCTATCCGTGTTCTAACGGATCTACACTTGGCGCGGGAGGCATCCCATGAAACCGGTCGACAAAATTGATTCGGTGTTAAAGCTGAAGGGCGGCCAGATTTGGTCTGTAGTCCCGACGGCAACTGTCTTCGAAGCCATTGAAAAAATGTCGGAGAAAGGCGTTGGAGCGCTGTTGGTTCTGGTAGACGGCCAACTTGCCGGTATCATCTCCGAGCGAGATTATGCGCGCAAGGTTATCCTGCGCGACCGATCGTCCAAACATACCCAGGTTCAAGAAATCATGACCAGTCCGGTTGTCACCGTGACACCCCTGCATAGCGTGGAGGAGTGCATGCGGACCATGACCGAAAACCGGATTCGGCATCTGCCCGTCCTGGATCGAGATAGAGTGGTGGGCGTTATTTCCATCGGCGATCTGGTGAACTGGATCATTTCAGCGCACGAAGAAACTATCGGGCACTTGCAGAGCTATATCGCGGGTAACTATCCGGGATAGATTTGTCGTGGCGCGGACTTCAGTCTGCTGCATCGAAGACTCGTCTCGATGCTCGGGGAAAGAGTCTCGAGGCCACTACACGAGTGTCCGCGCCACGCCACGTGCCTTAGACGTTATTCCGCTTCCGCTCGAAGGGTTGCTTCAAATACTTCGCCGCTTCTTCCTGCGCGCCGTGCGTGTTGTCGCGCGTTCGAATGGCGTGATTGTATTCGTTCACGGCGCGATCGCGCTGTCCATGCAGATCGTAAATCATGCCCAGATAAATGTGCGCCCAAACCTCGGTCCACTTGGGCGCCAGGTCGCCATTCAAAGCTTCGCGGAACTCATTGGCGGCCGATTGGTCGTTGCTCTGCAGGAAAAAGATCTCGGCCACGCGGTAGTGCGCCAGCGAGCTTTGCCGATTCACTTCCATGGCCTTCTGGTATTCCTTGAGCGCGTCGCCATACTCGCGGATCTCCGCGAATTGCTCGCCGCGCTTGATCGCCACCTCGACGCGGATCAGCGGATTCCAGCGCAATACTGTCCCGCTTGAATCGATAGTTACCGATTTCGGCTTACCAAAGGTATCCACGGTGAATTCCGACGACGTCCCGACCACATCCACCGACTTCATTTCCGGATTGCCCTCGGTCTCGATTTTCAAATCCACCGGCATGTGGAAAGTGTCCAGGTCCTGCGAGATTTTGCCCATCACGCGGAAACCCTTCTGCGTCCGGAAGACCGTGTACTCCAGTTTGAACTCGGGTGCGCCGTTGGATTCGATCCATTGCAGGAAGAAATACTGCAAATTCTTTCCTGAGATCTGCTCGGCTAACTGCCGGAAATCGGCCGTGCTGACGGACTGCCAGCCATGTTGCGTGGTGAAAGTCTGGAGCAGCTTGGAGAAGCCCTCGTTGCCCATCACGTTGCGCAGCATGTTTAGAATGGCGGCGCCTTTGCCGGCCGTGGTCGCCCAAAACTCCGGCGAATAATCTTCCAGGCGGCTGGCCTGAATCAGTGGGGGATTGTCCACAGTCAAGGCCTGCACGTAGGTTTCGTGCACATCCGTCTCAAGCGCCCCCGGACCGTTGTTGTGCTCGTCCCAAAGCAATTCGGCGTAGCGCGCGTTGCCGTTCTCCAGCCACATATGATCGCGATTGATCGGCGACACCAAAGTGCCCCACCATTGCCGGGCCAGTTGATTGACAAGCAGACGAGTACCCACCTGGTTGCCGATTCCGCTGGGCGATAGAAACACAACTCCGGGCGCGGAATAGCCGTTCGGAGTTCCATCTTCGGTCTCCACCAAAGTCAGATTCACCTGCGGCGCCAGACCGTAGACACTGGTGAGAAAACTCATCACCTTGCCCGTCTCCTCGCCATACGGATTCGCCATCGATGGCTTCTTGCGGAAATAAACGGTGGTGCTCACACCCTGCGAGCTAACTTTTACCGGCTCGCCTTGGACTAGCGCGATGCTCCCGGGAAACGACGGCTTGGAGTATTGAAAGCCATAAGTGACCTTGTCGCCCGCATGATCGGTTTTCTGGATGCCGCTGGCGATCACTTTAAAGCCGGACGGCACGGTGATGTGCATGTCCGCGGTGTAGCGATCCACTGTGTAGTCGTTGACGGGAAACCAGCGCGCCGGATACATGAGGTAAGCGAAATCGTTCTGGATGGCTGCGAACTTGATGCCGTAGACCGGCGAATCTTCCTCGCCCGTCAAACGGCCGTCGTAAGTGAACGTCACGGTAGCCGGCTTTCCCTTGGCCAGCGGGCTGGGGAAATTCAGGCGAACGCTGGAATCCTGGTTGGATCGCGACACCTGAATCTGCCGGCCCGCGTCGTCTACCACGCGCGAAATGTTCAAAGCGTTATTCAGCTCGAAAGAAGTGGATGAAACGTCGGCCTCCAGCGGCACGAAGCGCACCTGAACGCTGGCCGTGAGCGCTTGCGTGTGCGGATTAATCTCCGCGTTGATGACGTAGTTCTCAACATCGATGCGCGACTTTTTACCGCTCTTCTCTTTATCTTGCGCCAACCGATCTTGCGCCGACAGCAACGACGCCATTGCAAACGCTGCCAGGAGTATCTTCCTAAGCATGAACCAGTTCCTCTTTCAAATGCTTTTCAACTATGCAGGCCGCCGCTTCCAGGGGATCTTGCGGCGCGGACAACTTTTGCGCCACTATCCCTAGTTCACGTCTCATCCGGTCTCGCGCGGCCTCATCCCCCAGCAAGCTTGACGCTTCCTCCGCCAGACGTTCGGCGGTCAAATTGTCCTGGATCAGTTCCGGGACAACGCGCTTACCCGCTACCAGATTGACCATCGAAAAAAATGGGACTTTCACCAGATGTCTGCCCATCCACCAACTCATTTTGTTTACGCGATAAAAAGTGATCATGGGAGTTCCCAGCAGCGTGGCCTCAATAGTGACCGTCCCGCTGGCAGCTAGCGCAAGATCCGCGCTGGCAAGGATATCCCAGGTTTGCCCCTCAAGTACTTGGATGGATAAGCCGGAAACGGGTTCCCTAAAATTTGACCCTATAGCGCCAGTACCCGGTGGGGCCGCCAAAACGAACCGGGGCGCGGGGTTCTTGACCACGGCGGCGATCCTTCGGACAGTCTCGATCAGCACCGGCAAGTGCCTGGAAATTTCCCCCTTCCGGCTCCCGGGAAGCAGGGCGATGAGTTGAGTATCGTTCGGAATGTCATAACGCTGACGTAACGCGGCGCGGCTAGCGGACGGCTGGATCAGACGCGTGAGCGGATGGCCGATGTAAGTAGCCTCGATTCCATGACGTGCGAAGAATTCGGGTTCGAAAGGAAAGATGCAGAGCAGCCGGTCGATGGTCCGTTGCATGAGCGGCAAGCGGCCTTGCCTCCAGGCCCAGACCTGGGGCGCAACCAGGTAGATTACTGGAATCTTCAATTCCTTGAGACGGCGGGCCAGTCGGAGGTGGAAATCGGGACTATCGGTAAGAATGGCAATTTCGGGCTGTTCCTCCTTCGCGGCCCGCAACAGTTTGCGGTATTCGCCATAAATTCGAGGAATATGCGTGATTACCTCAACCAGACCCACCACGGACAAGCTAGCGGCATCCACCACGGCGCGAACCCCTGCTCGCTGCATTCGAGGACCGGCGCAGCCAAAAAATTCAAGCCCCGGATTACGCAGGCGAAGCGCTTCCACAAGTCCGGCGGCATAGAGGTCCCCGGAGGCCTCGCCAGCGGAAATCAGGATTTTGTGGGGCACTGCTCTTAGTTTAGCGGGTTGGTCGCCGCCGAGTTCTTGGCAGCCCGTCTATTCTTCGCGCAGGGTCTTGGCCGGGTCGATCCTTGCAACTCTCAGCGCAGGCACTGTAGTTGCCAGAAGCGTTACCGCGGAGAGCGTCAGCACCACCACCACGATAGTCGGTGCATCATACACGTCGACGCCGTACAGAACGCTGCGCATCGCGCGAAGCACGCCCGCACAGAG
This sequence comes from uncultured Bryobacteraceae bacterium, assembly GCA_955652915.1. Classification (GTDB taxonomy): domain Bacteria; phylum Acidobacteriota; class Terriglobia; order Bryobacterales; family Bryobacteraceae; genus Palsa-89. The sequence continues at coordinate 187 of CATPCJ010000049.1, read as the reverse complement.
GATCAGGCCCAGGATCAAACCTGCAGCCGACGCCCCCACTCCCGAGCTGCCGATATGGATCATCGCCTTTCGAATCGTCGAACCCAGGGCCATCCGGATGCCGATCTCGCGCGTCCTCTGCACTACTATGTTCGCCACCAGCGCGAAGATACCAACGGCGCTCAGCAACAGCGCGAGCGATGCCATT
>CATPCJ010000048.1 GCA_955652915.1 uncultured Bryobacteraceae bacterium | reverse complement strand
GATAAGAACACAGGCTGAAGCCTGTGCCACCTTTCACCATTCTGGGTGGCACAGGCTTTAGCCTGTGAAGAATTACTATCCTACTTCAACACGCCCATCTTATCCAACGGCCAATAAATAAAAACCGCCTTCCCGTAAATATACCGGCGAGGGACCATCCCCCAGGAGCGGCTGTCGTTAGACGAACTCCGATGGTCACCAAGAACGAAATACTCGTCGGGCGGCACGGTTCTGGCAATCATCGAACTCTGATCGCGATATTCCTGCGGCACGTAGTCCTCCACCAGCGGCTGACCATTCACTATCACGCTGCCATGATCTACTTCCACGCGATCTCCAGGAACGGCAATGACGCGCTTGATGTACGATTTGCTCGGATCGCCGGGAAACCAGAAGACCACCGTGTCGCCGCGGTCAACATTGCCGAAGTGGAATCGGTAAGTGAACTGGTTAATGAAAATGCGTTCCTGATCGTCGAGCGTGGGCATCATGCTGGTGCCCTCCACCTTGACAGGCCGGTACAGAAACAGGATCACGATGACCGCGAGAATGAAAGAAAAAACGAGATCGCGCACCCAGTGCAAGAGCGTGCCGGCCAGGGAACGCTTGCGGGTTGGCGGCTGGTTGACCGCCTCAGGCGGATTGACTTGGTCCGTCACTTCCACACCAATGTCCGATCTATTTTCACACCTCGCCCTATAATCAGGCAAGTGTCTTCCTAATGGACGTAATAGCGCGGCCGATGGTTCCGCTATCCGTCGCTCTTCTGGCCGCTTATCAACCGAAGCCCCAACTCCTTCAATTGGCGCTCCGGCACGCTGGACGGCGCATCGCACATCAGGTCCGTGCCACGCGCCGTTTTTGGAAACGGGATCACTTCCCGGATGGAAGTCTCGCCCGCCAACAGCATTACCAGCCGGTCCAGCCCCAGTGCGATTCCGCCGTGGGGCGGGGCGCCATATTCCAGGGCCTCCAGCAGGAAACCGAAACGCCGCTTGGCTTCGTCGTCTGTAAAACCCAGCGCCGCGAAGACTTTGGCTTGCACATCGCGGCGATGTATACGAATGGAACCGGAACCAAGCTCGGTGCCGTTCAACACGATGTCGTAGGATTTCGCGCGGCAATAGGCCGGATCGGTCGTCAGCTTTTCCAGGTCCTCATCGTGTACCGACGTGAACGGATGGTGCGCGGCGTTCCAGCGCTTTTCTTCTTCATCCCACTCGAACATGGGGAAATCCACCACCCACAGCAGTTTGAAAACCGTGGGATCGAGAAGCTGGTGACGATCGTTGTACTTTTGTCCGGCAAATAATCGAAGCTGTCCGCAGGCTTGATAGAAAGTCTCTTCCGGCCGTTGACCCTTCGGCGGACCCGCCCAGCCGGCGATTATCAGCAGATCGTCGTCACCCGCGCCCGTTGCGCTTCGCGCTTGCTCCACCAGTTGCGGATCAAGCTTTTTCAGATCGTCGTAGACTCGCAGCCCGCGTTCCAGGCCCGCGTCTTTCAGCTCCTTGCGCTGACTGCCGCTGAGCGCGCCGGTCTTTGGAATATGAATCGCAACCGGCGGAAATGTCAGCCCCAGTTGCCACGATTGACCGTCCAGCACGTGAAACGGCGGCAAGCGCAAATCGGGCTTGTCGCTCCCGTACGATCGCATGGCCTCCGCGAAGGTCAGCCTGGGAAATGGAGTCTCGACGTCGATTCCAGCGCTCTTGAAAACACGCTGCAGCATCGGCTCCACCACTTCATAGACGCGCTCCTGCTGTGGAAACGACATCTCCAGATCGATCTGGGTGAACTCCGGTTGCCGGTCCGCGCGCAAATCTTCGTCGCGGAAGCAGCGCACGATTTGGAAATATTTCTCGTAGCCGCTCACCATCAGCAGTTGTTTGAAAATCTGGGGGGATTGCGGGAGCGCATAAAACGATCCCGGCTGCACGCGGCTGGGAACCAGGTAATCGCGCGCGCCCTCGGGCGTCGACCGCGTCATGAAGGGCGTCTCGATTTCCAAAAAGCCTTGGCTGTGCAAAAACTCGCGGACCGCGAAGCTCACGCGCGATCGCAGTATTATATTGCGCTGCATGTGCGGACGGCGCAAGTCGACATAACGATACTTCAAGCGCGAGTCTTCTTTCACGTCCACCGTCCCTTCCATCGGAAACGGCGGCGTACGCGACTCGTTCAGTATCCAAAGATTTTCAACGGCCAATTCTACTTCCCCGGTGTCCAGAGCCGCGTTGATGGTCTCGGTGCTTCGCTTTATCACCGTGCCTTCGACGGCAATTACGTATTCAGAACCAAGCATTTCCGCCTTGCGGTGTACCTCTTCACCGGCTTCGGCGCGGATGACGAGCTGCGTCACGCCATCGCGGTCGCGCAGGTGAACGAACAGCACGCCACCCAAATCGCGGCGGCGATGCACCCACCCCATCAGCAGCGCGCGCTTGCCTTCATCGGCCGCGCGCAGTTGACCGCAAGAGTGCGTGCGTCGAAGGTCGCCTAGAAAATCCAGTTGTACAGTCTCCATGATTATTCGATCCGCGGAATCAATTGATCCCGGCCTACCGTCTCCTGTTCGCCCGATTGCATATTCTTCAGTGTGTACCGGCCGGCGGCCATTTCGTTGTCTCCCACCAGCAAGACGAATCGCGCTCCAATTTTATTGGCCAATTCCATGGATCGTTTCACCTTGGCATCCAGGCCAAGCTCGACAGAGCGGCCGGCCGAGCGGACGTCTTGCGCCAGTCGCGCGCAATGCAGTTCCGCGGCCGCGCCGATCGGCGCGATATATAAATCGAGCGCTGCTTTGTGGGCATCCGGATGTTCCTGCTCGACGCTCATCACCAGCCGGTCTTCGCCGATCGAAAATCCGATGCCCGGCGCGGCCACTTTGGAGCCGAGCGATTCCGCTAGCCCGTCGTAGCGCCCGCCACCCAATACCGCGTTTTGCGCGCCTAGACCGCCGTGAACAATTTCAAAAGTGGTCCGCATGTAGTAATCGAGTCCGCGCACCATGCGGGGGCGGACCTCATACGGGATGCCGCGATTTTCAAGATGACCCCGAACCGCGTTGAAGTGCGTGCGGCAAGGCTCGCACAGATGATCCTGAATGGACGGCAGCGTTTCGATAATGGGTTGGTCCGCCGGCACTTTGCAATCCAACACGCGCAGCGGATTCGTTTCGGCACGCCGCTGGCAATCGCCGCACATCCGCGGCGCTACATCCCGCAGTTTTTCCCGAAGCAGCGCGACGTATCGCGGACGGCAGTTGGCATCCCCCACCGAATTTAGATGGAGCTGAAATTCCGTCAGCCCCACGCGGCGCAGCAGCTCCACCACCAGCTCGATAATTTCCGCATCCACCGCCGGCGATTCCGACCCGATTGCCTCCGCGCCAATCTGATAAAACTGCCGGTAGCGCCCCTTTTGCGGACGTTCGCGCCGGAACATGGGCCCGATGTAGTACAGCTTTTGCAAGCCGGGCGCCTGGTCCAGCCGATGCTCGATGTACGCGCGCATCACCGACGCCGTGGCTTCCGGACGCAAGGTTATGGAGCTGCCGTCGCGGTCTTCGAAGGTGTACATCTCTTTGCTGACGATGTCGGTATCCTGGCCGACGCCGCGTGCGAACAGCGCGGTTTCTTCGATAATCGGGGTGCGGATCTCCTGATAGTTGAACGTGCGAAAGAGCTCACGCGTGATCGACTCCACTTCATTCCAGACGGTGCTGGACGGTGGAAGGATGTCCCGTGTGCCTTTGACTGCTTTGATCATTCGAGAAACTGGTGAAAGAGGTGACTGTCACCTCTTTCACCTCTCATCCTTATAGATTCGGGCGGCTTCGACGTAATGTTGAGCGTTCTGACGAAAGCGCTCGCGCTCTTCGGCGGTAAGCGGACGCTTCACTTTCGCCGGGACGCCCATCACCATACTTTCCACGGGCACCTCGGCCCCCTCGGGAACCACCGCGCCCGCGGCAATTACCGACCCTCTTCCTATCTTCGCGCCATTCAGCACGATGGCGCCGATGCCGATGAGGCAATCGTCCTCGATCGTGCAGCCGTGCAGCATCGCCAGATGCCCTACTGTTACTCGATCGCCGATCGCCAGAGGGAATTGTCCGGCATCGCAATGCAGCACGCAGTTGTCCTGAATATTGGAATCGTCGCCAATGCGTATGGAATTTACGTCGCCGCGCGCGGAGACATTCGGCCAGATGCTGGAGCGTTCGCCGACAGCTACGTCTCCAATAACCTGGGCGCTCTGGTCGATGTAGGCGGAAGCGGCAATCTTGGGGAGGATGCCGCGATAAGCACGAATCATGATCGCGGTGTAATCGACAATCGTAGCACACGGGAGGAAAACGGTGGACAACGTAAAGCCGCGCCCGAGCATTTGATTGCTCAGGCGCGATGAGGAGAGAAATTTGATCGACGATTCGACAGGCTTGTTACGAGCGCAACGAGCGCTTCCGCAACAGACCGAGACCGAGCAATCCGGTTCCGAGCAGCAAGCAGGACATCGGCTCCGGCACGTTGCCGTTCTGGAACGTGTTGATGACTTGCGAAATCGCCGCGGTGCCGGCGGTTCCGGACGTCACGTTGATATCCTTGGAAACCTGGATTGTGTTCACTCCGGCGAAGAAAACCATGTCATTGAACGCCTTCGGCGGATTGGTCACCTTAATCTGACCCGCGCCTCCCCCCGGACAAAGCGTCAACGTGCCGCCGGCGCAATAGTTTTCCGTCACGCCGCTAAGCCCTGTGCCGGTGAAAGACCCATTGAAGAACAGTGTCAATTCGTTCAATGCATTGGCATGATTGATGGTGCTGATGGTGAAGGTGATCAGCGAGTCTTGGAACGCGTTGATGCCGCCGGATTGTGTTCCGACATTCCAGCCGTCGCTGAACTGAAAACCTTCGTTGCCCGTCATTGTTTGCGGAGTCACTCCGATTGCCGTGGACGGAATGGCGATGCCGGCGGGGTTAGCCGCGGCGGAATATGTAAAGCCGCTGAACAGCAAATTGCCGCTCATGCAAGTAAAGCCCGGTACGATGTATACATCCAATGTCGCCGTTGGACAATTGGTCGGTGATGCCATGGCCGCCGGGGCGATAATCGCGGTCACAGCCAGAAACGCAAAAGTTAGTCTCATCGAAATCCTCTCCAGTGTTGAAATACTCGCGCTCACGGATTACCCGCGAATGTAAGTTATGGTGAGGCTTTTAGGAAAACCGGAAAATGAACCGGTTGGGTTAGTAAGTCATGCCCCTTCGAATAGACCGTGAGCGTCGTAGACGATGATCTATGCCTGGTACTGGTCCTTATCAACCTGCGCGAACCGACGTAACTGCTTGAAGGTAGGATATAGAGGGAAGCCGCGAACTGCCAAATCAATCGAGAAGTACTACAACGAAGTTTGGATTGGGTGGGACTGGTTTCTAGCCCTCACGGCGTCAGGACAACTTTCCCGAATTGTTCCTTATTTTCCAGATGCCGGTGGGCCTCGGCAATTTCTGTCATTGGATAGACGCGATCGATCACGGCTTTCAGCTTGCCCAGAAAAATGAACTTGAGAACACTGTGCAGCTCGCCCAGTTCCCCCATGAAGGACCCGAGTATCGATTGATGTTTGGCGAAGAGAAATCGCAAGTCGAGTTTTACGTCGTAGCCGGTGGTGATGCCGCACGTCACCACTCGGCCCCCGGCCGCGAGGCTTTCCACGCTCTTGGCCCAGGTGGCCGATCCGACGTGCTCGAATACTACGTCGACGCCGCGCCGCTGGGTAATTTTCTTCACTTCGGCGGCGATGTCTTGCGTGTAGTGATCGATTACGTAGTCGGCGCCGAGCTGCATTGCTTTAGCGAGTTTCGCTTCTCCGCCGGCGGTGGCGATGACGCGGCAGTGAAACAATTTCGCGATTTGGACGGCCGCCATTCCCACGCCGCTTGAAGCGGCCAGCACCAGTACGTCTTCGCCGGCTTGTAGCCGCGCGACGCCAAAAAGCATATGCCAGGCAGTGAGGAACACCAGCGGCGCCGCGGCGGCTTCTTCGAAACCGAACCCGTCCGGGATGGGAATCACGGTATATTCCGGCGCCGGTATGAATTCTCGATTTCCACCATGAGCCCCGGTGCCGAAAAGTGTATATCGCCGGCAGCGATTGTCGTGACCAGAAACGCATAGGGAACACTGGCGGCAACTGAGTCCGGGTGAAAGCAGAACCCGCTCGCCTACCTTCACGCGCTCACAGAGTTCGCCCACCTGCACCACTTCGCCTGCGATATCGCTGCCAAGAATATGCGGCATTGGGTACTTCAAGGGAACTCCGGCTCGCACCCACAGATCGAGATGATTCAGGGCACAGGCACGCACCTTGAGAAGCACTTCATTGGCTTTGATGGAGGGCTCCGGCACATCCTCATACCGGAGGACTTCGGGACCGCCGTGTTCGTGGATCCTGACGGCTCTCATGGATGCTGTTCACCCACGAATGCCAGTGCGGTCTCGCGGAATCGATTCGATCTCTCGCCGAAGATGGGGCCGTGTCCGCCGTTGGGAACAATCCACAGATACGATCGAGGGATGGAGGCATACATTTCAACCGCGATGTTTACGGGGTACAGCGGGTCCCGGTCGCCATGCACGATCAAGGTGCGGGCAGCGATCGTGGCCAGGTAAGGCGGCGTGAAATTCATGTCGTCGACGCTGTCTTTCATTGCATTGACGTTCATCCAGAGGGCTCGAATCTGATCGTCGCCTTGGACATGGCGTTGCCGCATGACGGCCCATTCTTCTCCGGTCCTGCTCTCCACCGTCATTTGCCCCATGATGGCGCGGGCTTGCGCCGGAAAATAATGTGTTGCGCTGACCAATACCATCGCTTCGATGCGAGCCGGTTGCTGCGTGGCCATGTGGAGCAGTGTTAATGCGCCGCCGCTCAAACCGATTGCCGAAAACCGTTCGATCTTGAGTTCATCCAGCAGCGCGAAGATGTCCAGCGCGCATTGCCGGAAGGTGAATGTCGTGGAAGGATTGGCCGATCTTCCGTGACCGCGAAGGTCCGGGATAACCAGTTTGAATCCGGCCGGCGGCTCCTTAAAAATGTGCCGCCAATCCGCACCCGTACCGGTGAAGCCATGCAAGAGCAGTAACGGCTCGCCTTCGCCCCGGATTTCGTAATGTGTTGTCATTTCGTTTAGCGGTATCCAGCCGCTTGCAATTCGAACAACTCCGCGTAGCGCCCGCCCAACGCCACCAATTGCCGGTGGGAACCCTGCTCGATGATCGCGCCGTCCGCCAGAACCAGAATGCGGTCCGCCATGCGAACGGTGGAGAAGCGATGCGAGATCAGCACGGCCATGCGGCCGCTCGTGAGGTCGGCGAATCTCAGAAAAACGTCGTACTCCGCGCGAGCGTCCAGGCTGGCGGTGGGTTCATCCAGGATCAGAACCTGGGCGTCGCGCATGTAGGCCCGGGCCAGCGCGATTTTCTGCCACTGGCCGGCGGATAAATCGACTCCATTTTCGAAACGGCGGCCGAGCATTTGTCGATAGCCGAGCGGGAGTTGCGCTATCACGGATTCCGCCAGGCTCTTGCGCGACGCTGCCTCGATGCGATCCTGATTACCAAGCTCTTCGACGCGGCCCAATCCGATATTCTCGCGGGCCATCATGTCGTAGCGCATGTAGTCCTGAAAAATCACGCCGATTTCGCGGCGCAAGCCTTCCACGTCGTATTCGCGGAGATCGACGCCATCCAACAGAATGGACCCCTCGGTAGGATCGTACAACCGCGCGATCAATTTCACCAGCGTGGTTTTACCGGCGCCGTTTTCTCCAATCAAGGCGATGCGCTCCTTGGCGTCGAAGCGAAAACTGATATTCTGCAGCACCTGCCGGTCCGAGCCGGGATAGGCGAACGACACATTTCGGAATTCAAAGCCGGATTGGATCGGGCGAGGGGAGGGCAGCGCATTCGGAGAGGACACAATCCCTGGCTTCGTTTCGAAGAAATCGAAGAGATCCTTGATATAGAGCGCCTGTTCGGCGATATTATTGAGGCTCGAAAAAATGCTCTCGATCAAGCCCCGCGAGCGCGCAAACGCGCCCGCCAGAAAAGTAAGAGAACCGAGCGAAAGCGCGCCCGATAAAGTACGAACCAGAATGAGAATATAAGCACCGTAATATCCGGCGGTGGGCAGCAGGTTCAGAAGCGAGCCGGAAGCGGCTCGTTTGATCGCCAGGGCCTTGTTCTCGCGATAGTACCGGTCGAAGAGGACGCGAGAACGATCCGCCAGATACCTCCCCAGGCCAAAAATCTTGACCTCTTTCGCGCTTTGACTACTGGCCCCGAGCGACCGAAGATAGTCCAACTCACGGCGTTCCGGGGTCCAGCGGTAAAGGATGGAATAAGCCAGCATGGCGAAGCGCGTTTCACCCAGGAACGCCGGGATCACTGCCGCCACCAACAGCACCACAAACCACGGCGAAAAGGACACCACTGCAGCCGAAAGCGATAGCAGCGTAAGGGCTTGTTGACCCATTCCGGCCAGGACGGCGAGCATTCCGAGGCGCGCGGTGGTCTGGCGGCGGGCACGATCCAACTTGTCGTAGAAGACCGGATCTTCAAAGGAAACCAAGTCGAGTTGGGTCGCATGCTCCATGAGGCGAAGGCTCACGTGATTGGTGAATTGATCGCCCAACAGGCTGTCGCAAAGGTTGGTTGCGCGCGAAAGCAGGTCACCCAGGACCACCAGACCGATTTCATAGGCCAGTAAGACCCAAATCTGGCGGTGATCCGCGGTACGGCCCGCAATCGACTGGACCACCTGGTCGATAATCAGCTTGCCGACCCACAGTTGACAGACTGGTATTGCAGCCGACACTAGCCGTAGCACGACTGTTGCGCTGGTAATACCCGGGCTGGTATTCCACACCATCCGCAGCAAGGGCGGAACGTTTCGAAGCGCCCGGATACGTTCTGTCCACGTAGCAGGCGAGTCCGTCTTCGGCAAATGAGGGTTCAAATTTAGAAAAACGAACCGAATGGGGCCCGAGGGCCCCATTGAACACCATACGCCCGCATTCACGGGCCCCTGTTTTGCAGGGTGATGTTTACAGGAGAATCAGATTCGACGGAACGCAACCGTCAAAACCTGTTAGTGATCAGATGATATGTTTTCGACGGGTGCGAGTCAAGTGAAAAACGGATCGGTGGAAAAAGTCATGTAAACGATTGATAATTTAGGATCCTATCGACCAGGGCGCTATTTGAAATCCTGTGGAAAGCTTTGTGGAAGACGTCTTGAAACGAACCCATTGGTTTCTAAACTGGAGAAATCCGGGGAGTTACTTGTCGGCGAGATGGAGCGTGATCATTGAGTCGTTAGCATGTGAGTAACCAAACTTTCTCGCGAGCACACGGATCAAGCCGAACGCCAACCCGGACAAGATACAAAACGTTAAAACGACGCCGGCAAGGCTTATGATGGCCAGCAACATATTTGCGGCAGACTCCGGTTTCAGAACCAGGGGAGGAACCTGATCCAAAGAAATGCTGGCTTCGTAATTGATCTGGCTGAGAAGAGCTTCGGCGGTTGGTCGGCCGGCCGTAAACACCACCGCTACAAGGGCCCCGGTTCGTTTCACCGCGGCATTCGGCAGTTTTTCGAACTCAGTGACCTGCTGGCGGGCCATCATCGGGGTCGGGTAAGAGAAAAGGGCCAGCGTCGCCTCGCCGCCGGGGCTCCGATATCTGGCGATTTGCCCCTCGGTGCTAAAGTCGAAAGCCACGGCTGAGGGGGGAACGCGAGGCTCGAACTGAGCCAGGGCTGCCGGACCGTAGATGTAGCGTTTCGAACCGGCAATCAAGTTCTTGGGTGGGAAATAGGTGTCGAGCACCGGATAGGCGGATCGCGACAACCCGGGAGGTTTGCTGGCGGTCAGCCATTCCTTCAACTTGGTGATGGGCGGGCACTTGCCGGAACAGCCGATTACGTAGTTACCGAGGGTTGCCGTGCTGGGATCCGCCGCTCGCAGCCACTGGGCGGCGGCGAAGGCGCCGGTAGTGTCTTTGAAACGGTAGGCAGTGGCTCGAAAGCCGCCGTAGTCGGCCCGTTCGGTGGACTGCAAACCGTATTCCTTCCATATTTCGGGATTGGCCGTGAGGTCGACCGGCGCGGCTGAAATGAGGTGGCTGTCACCCCATTGTCCCGGCCAGATGGCGGCGCCGGCCAGGGGGCACAAGGAGATTGCAAGAGCGGCTAAGAGCCGTGGCATTTCTTGTACTTCTTTCCGCTGCCGCACGGACACGGATCGTTACGGCCGGCCTTTTTATCGGAAGTGGCTTGTTTTTTCTCGACGGCGCTGCTGCTTCCGCCGGCGAATTGCAGCGCAGCCATTTCTTTTTCCTTCTTGCGCTGGATATTGCGCGTGAAGTCCTCCATGTTGGACTTCGCGGCCAGCCGGGCCTGCTCTTTCGCCGCAATTTGCTTATCTTCCTCCGCGTCGTCGTCCGTCT
>CATPCJ010000047.1 GCA_955652915.1 uncultured Bryobacteraceae bacterium | reverse complement strand
CGTCTGGTGGAACGGCTGGGGCGGTTAGGAGTAACGGTCGACTTACCAGATCAGGTAAGGGTGGCGGTCCCAGCCGAGCCTGTTCAACCTAAACCGAACATTTCACCGGACAAAGCAGCAGAAGTTTTCTAACGACTCGCAACGGGGCGCCACTGGAGTTGGCTGACGGCACCCCGGTTTACCTTCCGGTAGCGGGACGCTTTGGCGGAGCCTCGAGACAAAGGAACTACTCCGAATTGAGTACTATCGATAAAGAATGAGATCGTGGAAATCAGCTTCAACGATGGGAACCAGGCAGAGTGCCGAGTGCATCGAGCGCTCAAACGAAAATCAAAGGCAACCCAAATGGCAACCATATTGAAGACTGGCCCGTTGTTGGCGGCCGCATCGTGCCTCGGAGCTCTGTTCGCAATCTTGTGCGTGATTGCCGCGGCGCAGACCCCGAACTCGACCGGGATAACGATCACTTTGGTGGGACAGTCGATGATTCGATCGGATATTCGCGAGACCGCTCCGGAGGCAGTGCCCGTGATCCAGGGGCTACTGAAGGGCGATGTGGTGTTCACCAATTTCGAAGCCGCAGTGGCCGAAAAAGGCGAGACGACCCATGAGGGCCGGGGCTTTCTTAGTCCGCCTGAAGCACTCGATGCGCTGAGAACGCTGGGTTTTAACTTATTGTCCTTGTCTGGCAACCATGCATTCGATCTGAAAGTCACGGGCATTCAGAACACGATCCGGGAAGCAGATAGCCGAAAGATCGTTCATGCCGGGACCGGAAACAATTTGATCGAAGCTGCAGCACCAGGCTATCTGCATACCCCGAAGGGCAACATAGTGCTGATAGCAAGCGCATCAGGGCTCATTACGCCGGGAGGAAGTGCCAGGGCGGATCGGCCGGGCGTGAATGAGCTTCGTGTCGAGGCCGGTGACAAAGAAAATGAGGCGACGATCGATCTGCCCGGCGCGCCACGAAACACGCCGAATCCAGAGGATTCGCAACGCATCCTTCAGAGTATTCGTGACTCCCGTAAGCAGGCGGGCCTGGTGATCGTGTTTCAACACAACCACGTGTTCGGGAACCATTCGTTCGCGACAATTTTCACGGAAGGGATGCAGGAACGCCTCGGCCCGAATGATTGGCTCAAGAAGTGGACTCATGCGGAGGTGGATGCAGGGGCGGATATCGTGGTGATGCATGGTGCGCCTCTGTTGCACGGGGTTGAGATTTATCACGGAAAGCCCATCTTCTACGATCTGGGCAACTTCATTTACAACTTGCCGCCGACGCTGACATACATTCACGAACCGATGAATTGGGAGAGCGTGGTGGCGTACGCCCAATTTCAGGGGAAAAACCTGCAATCGATCTGGTTTCGGCCGATCGTCTTGAACTACGTGGGCAAGGGCCAGCCGGATATCCACAACGAGTACGCCGATAACCAGTTCCTCCACACGCGCGGGCTGCCATCGCCGGCGACGGGGGCGCGGGCAGGTTATATTCTTCAGCGCCTGGCCGAACTGTCGAAGCCTTTTGGAACCAAACTTGAAATAAAGGGCGAGACGGCGGAAATCAGGCTGAAACCCTGGAATTAGCCCCGAATCTTTGTGTCCTCGCGGCAGTTGAGCATAGGCCACATTACGGAGGCGGCCCTGCTTGATTCGATTCCTTCCAGTTGGCCGGCTAATCGGAAGTGGGATCAGCTTTCCCGGTTTTGGGTTTTTCCGGCAGGGCGACAACTGCGCCTTGCGGGGAGAAAACCGCTCCCAGAGGGGAAAATGCAACTCGCGGGATCAAAGGATGGCGGCTGGGTGTATACTGACAGCCATCCGGGATCCAAAATGGAAACCCCGGCTGAAGGCAAACGCTGGAGGAACGAGTGTGTTTCACTTAATCTGGTATGTTCTTATCGGGCTAATCGCGGGGGTCATCGCGAAATCGGTGATGCACGAGCACCTAACGATCTTTTGGACGATCGTGCTGGGCATCATCGGATCGATCCTGGGCGGCGCCGTAACCCACATGTTTTCGCGCCCGGCAAACGAACGATATCATCCCTCCGGCCTCATTTTTTCCATACTGGGCGCGATCCTGGTCCTCTACATTTGCTATAAGCTGAAGATTCATTTTCCGCAGGTCAACCCGTTCTAGGCTAGTGTAGTGTCCACAAAATAGCTGGACAATCCGATGAACGCGCGGCCCCCCGGCCGGCTTGGCGATGGTCAAATTTTGTTGACGGGCCTGGAGAATGGCCGACGTGGGCGTCGGCCGCGGACCAGCGGGTTCGCCCCACAAGCTTCGACGCGATTGTCCAGCTAATTTGTGGACACCTGGCGGAGGTATTTGGACGTGGTTTGGGTGTACTAAGGGAGGGCCACCGCTTCGGTGGTCCGGACCCTGGTTTTGCGGAGGGTGCCGCTCCTGTTAGACGACCTGGATTTACGGGCGGTGCTGCTCGTGCTAGACGACCTGCTGCGTGAGTGACTCATGCTGGTTCTCCCGGAGCCTGAACTCTTTTTCGAGCTCGCGAACGCCGGCGTAACCGCTGTCAGTAGGGAAAGTGCAAGTAAGCATGGTAAGAAGATTCGCATGCACGGATAGTGCGGACCATCCCGGAAAATTCGCAAGAAAACGTGGCACGCGGTTGTGTGACCACTAACAGGCTGCTGAAAGGACATCTCCGGGACGGCTCCTTCTCGGCCGCGCGGTTCTGTAAGTTTGTCATTAGGGATAGAATAACGAGAGGAATTCCCTAAATGTCTGCCATCAGCAACGCTCCTCCGAACACTGACACCCATAGCCTGCCACCGGTTCCGCTCACCATCGAGGGGGCAAGTGTTTTGCACCAGATGCTGCGCGTACGTTGGACCGCCTGGAAAGCACTGCCGCCCGGGCAGCGCTCCGAAATCGTTGAGGAAGCCCAGGGTGTGTTGGCGGAAATGGAGAACAACTCCAGCGGCTCGAGCGCCGCGTTCTCGCTGCTTGGTCACAAGGGCGACCTGATCCTGGTACACTTCCGCCGTTCCTTCGACGAGTTGAGCCAAGCGGAACTGCGTCTGGCGAAGCTCAAGCTGTCGGAATACCTCGAGACCACCACCTCCTATCTCTCCGTGGTGGAACTGGGACTCTACGAATCCAGCCTCAAGACTTATAACACGCTCTCGGAACGCGGCCTTACGCCATTTTCGCCGGAGTGGAATGCGGAAATTGAGGACGTGCTGGCCCGCCAACGCGAAGCCATGGCGCCGCGGTTGTTTCCCGAAATGCCTCCGCACAAATATCTGTGCTTTTATCCGATGGATCGCAAGCGTGGAGAAAGCAAGAATTGGTATCAGCTCCCCATGGCTGAGCGGCAACGCCAAATGCACGAGCACGGAATGATCGGCCGGCGCTATGCGGGGGCGGTCAAGCAGATCATTTCCGGTTCCATTGGATTCGACGATTGGGAATGGGGCGTGGATCTGTTCGCCGACGATCCACTGGTATTCAAGAGATTAATCTACGAAATGCGTTTTGACGAAGTAAGCGCGGTTTACGCATTGTTCGGATCGTTCTTCATCGGTATCCGCTGCCCTGCTTGGGAGTTGGGCAGTTATCTGTCCGCCTGAGTCCGGAGTTGGCGCTGGACAATTCCCGAGCCGCTTAACGTGGGAGGATCACCTGGGAAGCTGTGAAATAATCGCTTTAAGATCCACACAGGCGATTTTTCTCACGCCGTTCGTAAACCAATATCGGATCGGACCGGGTATAATGCTTTGAGGGCAAAAGGCTTACCCATCGTTCGTCCTAACACAATTTTGACCGCACGCCAGCCGGTGATTCCTGAAGCGCGAAGGATGCGTCAGGCCGCGGGGAAGCAGTTCAACCGGTGGTGAACTTTTCATGGTCGATCACGGCGATGAAGACTGGAAAGTCCCGCGGCAGTTGTAGGACCGGCGCCAACTATCTAAAGCAATCTACATCGCCGCGCCCCCTGGCCCTCAAGCATGAACGGCGGAAGATCGATAAAATCCGTATTCTGATGGGCGGCGAGGTTTCCCGTCGAACAAAGAGCGCTTTCCCGCACAATGAGAATGTCAGGACGACGCAATGAGGGATGACCGGAAAGCTTCGGACGGGGTGTGGAGGAAGCTGCCGCGCCGTGAGAAGTTGTTGCGAGGCGCGAGGTCGGATTTCGAATACCCGCCGCAGATGACCGTCGTCTCGTTCAAGGCCGGGCCGCACAGGGTTATCGGACGGCTCGTCAAGTGTTGCGATGCGGCCGCTTACTACTTCTTCTGCAGGCTGCTCGACAAGCTTCGCGGGAAGGATACCCAGGACGCCCGGGCGGTCCATCTCCGCCAGGCTTTCAGGAGGGTCGGCGGTACATTCATCAAGCTGGGCCAGCAACTGTCGCTACGCGCGGACCTGTTGCCGCAAGCCTATTGCCGCGAGCTGTCCACGCTGCTGGACGACATCAAGCCTTTCGATGCCCACTTGGCCGCCAAAGCAATCAGGGAGACATGCGGAAAGGAGGTCGAGGATATTTTTTCAGCGATCGATCCTGAGCCTATCGGCTCCGCCTCGATTGCCTGCGTCTTCCAGGCGCAGTTGAAGGACGGCACCACCGTCGCCGTCAAAGTGCGCCGGCCCGGCATTGGCGAGGTCTTCACGGCCGACTTCAGGGCTCTCGACTGGATTGGGTACGTGCTGGAGTTTCTCACCGTCTTGCGTCCGGGTTTCAGCGAACCGATCCGCAAGGGGATCCGGGAGTCGGTGATGGAGGAAATGGACTTTCGGCGGGAGGCGCGCTACCAGGAGCTGTTTCGGCGGACCGCCAGGAAACGGAAGAAGAACTTCATCACCGCGCCGCGAGTCTATCCCGAATATTCGGGCGACGACGTGATCGTCATGGACCTGGTGACGGAAGGACTGAAGCTTTCCGAAGTGCTGGCTGCTGTCGATCAACCCTCGACCAACCCGCATATCGTTGAGAGGATGAACGACTTAAACATCCAACCGCGACTTGTCGCGAGGCGCTTGTTGTGGGCCAACTACGCCGGCATGGTCACGGATTTGTTTTTCCACGGCGATCCAAGTCCCGGGAACATTTTCGTGCAGAAGAACAGCCGGCTGATGTTCATCGACTTCGGCTGCTGCGGCGCGTTCAATCAATCCCAACGGCGGGCGCTGAAGCAGATAAACTACCATCAGTCGAACGGCGATGCCGAGGGGATGGCCGCCGCGTCGCTTACTCTGCTGGAGCCGTTGCCGCCAATCGACATCGAGGCCTTTTCGGACGAATTGGAGGCGCTGTATCAGACCTCGTTGTATGCGATGAAAAGTAAGCACGCGAAATGGTGGGAGCGTACCACGGCCGTGCAGTGGTACCACTTCCTGAGCGCAGCGTTGGCGTACAAGCTCCCGCTGCCTCCCGTGGTGCTTCGCATGGCACGGGCGACGCTGCTCTATGACACGGTGGCCGCTCGTCTTGACAATGACATCGTCTTCTACGATGAGTATCGCCGCTACGAGCGCTTTGCCATGAAGGTGGGGGGCCGGAAAATCAGGGAGGAGCTTGAAGAACAACTGGCCAACGGCATCGACGATCGCCATTTCATGATCATCGACAAAGTCATGCGCACCGGGAATCGGGTGGTCTACCAACTCGAACGGCTGATGGACCTGCAGCCCTTCAAGTTCATCTCGGATATTCGAAAAGGCGCCTACGCCGTGTTGAGCCTGTTTAGAATGGCGCTGATAATGGCGATCGTCACCGGAGCGATTGTATTCGTCGTGGCGCTGGTGGACTTGTTCGCTCTCAAACCATTGAACATCAAACACATATGCAGCGTTCTTCAGGAATCAGGGTACATCGTTAATCTCACGCGGCGCGTTCTTCAGAACACGGGGTACATCGTGGCCATGTGGGCCATCGTGCTGCACACCGTTCGCCGCATCTTGTTTCGCCTGCGGGACAAGGACATTTTCAAGGCCTAGCTGGTTGGTCGAAAACAACGTTTGATGTAGATTGTTTCGCGGGAGCACGTCCACACTGCGGGCAGAACAGGCGCACCGCTGTCATGGACGATATCCATCCCGGCGAACCAGGGGAGCGACAGATTGCGGTCCAGACTGTTCCAATCAACAGCCGCTCGCCGCGAATGGAGTAGAAGATCCGGAGCAACTGGGCCCGCGGCAGGCGCTCGGGCGGAATCGGCAGGCCGCACAACGCAGGCGTGCGACCGGTCAAACTCACGGCATTTTCGCGCGGCTAATCGTCCACCAAGGCGCGCATGTCGCGGAGGGCGTGGACGGAGGGCACCTAACTGAACATGGCAGCGGGCCGGCGGCCGTCTCCTGGCATTGCCGACAATGGTAGTATGTAACCTTAAATGACCTGTCGATCCCTAAACTGAGGGTTCTTCAGCACCAGGAGTGGATCGATTGGGAAGCACGCCGATGCACGTAAATGAGACCTCGCGACTCTCGGGACGCGGTGTTATTTTCGTCACCGGAGCGGGTGGTGTCGTCGGTCAGGCCCTGGTACGACAGTTCCCACGGCAGCAGTTCATCTGCCTCACCCACAAGAAACCCGTGGAGGGCTCAAACATCAAATCGGTGGCGGGTGATATCCGCCTTCCACAACTCGGGATGTCTTTGGACACATACGACTGGCTGGCCGACAGCATTGATTGTGTCGTCCATTCGGCCGCCATCACGGATTTCACCATGCCGGCCGATGAGATAATGGCCGTCAACGTGGACGGCACGCGCCGCGTGCTCGATCTGGCGGCAAAGGCCGGCGTGCCCTTCTATCACATCAGCACCGCTTACATCCCCTCCCATTCGGAGTGTGAGCCTACGCCATACGAACTCTCCAAGATCCAGGCTGAAGACGTCGTGCGAGAGAGCGGGATACCGGCGACGATTCTCAGACCCTCGGTCATCCTTGGAGACGCGCTGACCGGCGAGATCGCGACCTTCCAGGGCTTTCACTTTCTCATCGGCCTGTTTCTGAAAGGACTGCTGCCGTTCGTGCCGGCCCTGCCCGATTCCTACATCGACTTCGTGCCGCAGGACTTCGTGGCGGACACCATCGTCGCGCTGATCCGTCAGGGCCGCATTGGTGAGGAGATCTGGCTCACCGCCGGGACGCGCGCGCTGTGCATCGACGATATCGTCGATTGCTGCATCACTCAAATACCTCCGCGCTCGGGCGGCCCGCTACTGGACCGGCCGAATATGATCAGCCAGGACACCTACGAAAGGCTCTTCAGGCCCGTGTTTTTCCATACGCTCCCGAAGGGCCAGAGACGGCTTATGGATCGAGCGATGACGATGGTGAAGTACCTCAACACAGTGAAGGCATTGCCGTCGGCGTCTCCGGAGCTGGAGCGATCTCTGAACATCCCGGAAATGCCCGATCCGCACGTCACCTTGCGGTCGTCGGTCCTCTATTGGGCGCGGCTGCATCGATTACTCCCACGCTCCGCCGGGGTGGTAAGCACTGGGTAGTCCCATGAGTAAGCCAGACTCTCTAAACCCTCCCGGCACACTCGACGCGTCCGGAGTTCCCGCAACGTCCGTCCGCGAGGAGGTCATCAATCGTTATAAACGGCACGTCAATCGGGGGTTCGCGGGACTGGCATCGGTTCTGGGACTGCCCATCGGAGCACGCTCCCGCGGGTGTTTCGTCTTCGACGAACAGGGCCGGGCATATCTTGACTGCGGAGGCTATGGCGTGTTCCTTCACGGGCATCGCCATCCGCTGGTGGTCGAAGCGGTCAAGGCGCAGCTAGATCGTCATCCATTGGCCACGCACGGCTTTCTCAACGCCGAACTTGCCAGCGCCGCCGAGCGTCTGGCCGGCGTCACGCCGCCCGGACTCGACTACATCACATTCACGAATTCCGGAGCGGAAGCCGCGGAGCTCGGGATCAAGCTCGCGCACGTCAACGGCAAGCCGCGCCTGGTGGCCATGCAGGGCGGGTTTCACGGAAAGACGATGGGCGCGCTCAGTATCAACGGGAAGCCGTTCTATAAGGATCCGTTCAAGCCGTTGCTGCCGGAGGTGGACTTCGTTGCCTTTGGCGACGCGAACGCGCTAGAGGAGGTGCTGGCCGCCTCCGACAACCGAGCCTGTGTGATCGTGGAACCGGTTCAAGGCGAGGCCGGGGTGAACATTCCTCCCGCCGGTTATCTAAAACGGGTCCAGGATCTGTGCCGGCGCCACAACGCGCTCTTCATCCTCGACGAAATTCAGACGGGCCTGGGACGTCTGGGAACGTGGTGGGGCGCCGACAGGGAAGGAGTCGTCCCCGACGTCCTGCTGGCCGGAAAAGGACTCAGCGGGGGCGTGGTAGCGGTGGGAGCCGTGGCCGCCACCGCGGAGGCGTTCGAGCCGCTGAACCGCGATCCCTTCCTGCACTCGTCTACTTTCGCCGGGAATCCGCTGGCCATGGCCGCGGCGCGGGCCGCCATTGACGCGATCGAACGCGAAGGCCTCGTCGGCCGCGCCGCCAGCCTGGGAGAAATGCTGCTGCGAGACTTGCGAACGATCTTGCAGAGCGCCTGCCGCGATCTGGTCGTCGAGGTCCGCGGCCGGGGACTGATGCTCGGCGTCGAATTCATTTCCGAAGCCGTGGCGGGAGACTTTGTCCTGCGGCTCTTGCAGGAAAGGATGGTCGTTTCACACTCGCTGAACGCTCACCGGGTGGTACGGCTGACGCCGCCCGCGATACTCGCAGAGGCCGAGTGCGAGATATTGTTCCAGGCTGTCGAGAATGCCGCGGCCGGTCTGCGCAAGGCCTGGTGAAGGGACATGCGGCCGGCGCTGGTGTAAGATAAAGAGGCAACAGGCGCGGTCGTCTCTTCACCGCGAGAGCAGTATCCTCATCATCATCGTCCAGGGAGAGTTTAAAACATGCGAACGCTCGACATCGTCGCTGTCGCCGAGGGGCGAACGGCAAGCGAGGTGTTTCCCATCATTTCGGATTTTGAGCAATACCAGAAGCAATGCGATGCTGTGCGCAGCGTGATCTTCACGGAAAAGACAAAAGACCGTTCGGTCTCAAAATGGGAAGTCAATTTTCGCCAGGGTATTATGCGCTGGACGGAAGTCGACGTTTTCGACGTCGATAAGCTCGCCATCCATTTCGAGCAGATCGAGGGCGATGCGAAATACTTCTCAGGCACGTGGGAGCTCTCCGACACCAACGCCGGATGCCAGATTCGCTTCGTCGCTTCGTTCGACATGGGCGTGCCCAGCATCAGCGACATCATCGAGCCGATCGCCGAACGGGCGCTGGAGGAGAACGTCGAGTCGATTTTACGGGGCCTGTTGGGCGGTCGAGTAGAGTTCGTGTCGCGGCCAAGATCGCAATGCCTGTCGTCATGACGCGGTGTCCACGCCCATCCTGGGGCGCCAAGCATCCAACCCCGGAGTCTCATCCATGGAATTTCTAGCCACGGAACGCGCGACACTCGAAAAGTTCCTGCCGGGGCTCGACAGCGCCCTGACACAAGCGCCCATGATGGATTTCGAGCAACACGGCAGCCCGGGGCCTGAACTCTATCGCCAACATGGAGGCGCCAAGCTGTTGATCCCGCGCCAATATGCCGGAAAAGGGGCATCTCCGGTCGATGCGATTCACATCCACCGCGCCATCGGCAGCCGCTCGCCGTCGCTCGCGGTCGCGGTGGCGATGCACAACTTCTCGATCGCGACGCTGGTGGAGGTGTATCTCTCGGGCAGCGGTCTGGAGGGACTCCTGCTGGAGGCCATTGCGACGCAGGACAGGCTGGTGGCGTCGGGGTTCTCCGAAGGCCAGACCGGCCGCGGCATCCTGCAGCCATCGATGGAAGCCCGCCGCCATAACGGTAACGTCGTCATCAACGGCCAGAAGAAGCCCTGTAGCCTCACGTGGTCGATGGACCTGTTGACGGCAAGCGTGCGCGTGGTGGACGGCTCGGCGGCGGCGACGGGGGCGGACAAGCTGGCAGTCGTGCTGATCCCGATCAAATCCGCGGGCATCGAGCGCCAACGGTATTGGAACAACTGGGTGCTGGCGGGCGCGGAGAGCGACATGGTGATCCTCAAGGACGTCCAGCTCGAAGATCGCCTGGTGTATCCCTTGTCGGACGATGGCGACGTGGAATCGGCGCAAATCAGCGGCTTCCTTTGGTTCGAGATCTTGCTGTCGGCGTCTTACCTCGGCGTGGCGAGCGCCCTGGTTCATCGCGCCATCCAGAGCAAGAAAGGCACCGCGGCCGACAAGACACAGTTGGGTATCGAGCTGGAAGGCGCGGCGGCGGCGCTGGAAGGGATCGCCCGGTCGATGATGGCGAATCCGCGGGGCAAGGATGAACTGGCGCGGATGCTGCTGGTGCGGTACGCGGTGCAGAATGCGATCGAACGCGCCACCGCCCTCGCGTTCGAAATACTCGGCGGCATCGCGTTCGTGCAATCCTCGGAGATCAGCTATTTATTCGCCGCGGCGCACGCGCTCGGCCTCCATCCGCCGAACCGGGCGAGCATGGTCGAACAGCTCTCCGGCTTTCTCGGGGGCGCCAGCTACAACATCAAGTAATCGAATCGTTGCTCGTCTTGAGGCGGGTCCGCCGATTCCGTCTTGAAGCGTTCGCTGGTCACGGCACGGTGAGAACGACTTTGCCAATGTTCGAGCGCGACTGCAGGAAGCGATGCGCGCCGGCGGCGCCCTCGAACGGAAAAACCTTCCCGACGACCGGTTGCAGGCTCCCGGCTTCGACAAGTTGAAGGATCTCCGCCATCATGTTGGCGATTCGACGCTCCTCGGTCCACAAACGACCGAGGTTCAACCCCAATACGCCGCGATTGTCGTTGATGAGCGACATCGGCTTGAACGACGGCATCTGTAAGAGCGTGAGCCCGGCGCGCCACCAGCTTCGCCGTTCCCCAATCGCACTCGCCGCGCCGAATACCACGAGGCGTCCCAGCGGCGCGAGGAGCCGATAGCTGTCGCGGAAGTGTCTCCCGCCGATTGGATCGAGCACGACGTCTACACCACGGCCGCCGGTGAGCCGGCGCACCTCGGCGGTGACGTCGCTCCGCAGAGGATCGATGACGTGCTGGACGCCGAGCTGGCGAAGGGTCTCGTGCTTTGCAGTAGACGCAGTACCGATAATCCCGGCGTTCCGGAGCTGGGCGAGCTGGATGGCGGCAATGCCGACGCCACCGCCGGCGCCATGCAGAAGGACGGTCTCACCGGCCTCGAGATTCCCGAGTTTATACAGCGCCACCAAGGCCGTCAGGTAGTTCACCGGGATCGCCGCGGCCTGGGCATCGCTCAGACGCGACGGGACCGAAAGGGCGTGCGCGGCGGGAACTACGACCGAGGTGGAATACCCGCCGAATCGTGTCAAGGCCAGGACGCGATCTCCCTCCCGGCGGCCCTCCACGGCGTGTCCAACGGCGTCGACGACTCCGGCTACTTCGTAGCCGACAACGGCCGGCGGCCGCGGCGCGTCCGGATAGAGCCCGACCCGTGCAAGGACATCCGCGAAGTTCACGCCAATGGCGCGCACCGCGATCCGGACCTCGTCCGGACCAGGCACCGGATCCGGCGCCTCGCGAATCTGGAGAACCTCGGGTCCACCGTGCCGGGTGATGACGACTTGTCGCACAAGCGTTAAGCCACGCGCGCGCAACTATTGAAGTCAAGGCGCGCTAGCGGCACGTCCACCATGGGTTCGTGATGAATTGCCCGCACTTGTGCCATTGGCACCTCCCTGAACCCAGCAGGCGTCCTTCTAAAGAATCAAGGGGCGCTGCCTCGGCCTGACTGGATGCGCAGCGCACTAACGCGCGCCGGGCACTCGACTCAGACGCAGCAGAACGGACACATACCCTGCGGCCCGCCACGCCGCTTCTTCTTGTAGGAAACCTTTTCTTTGTAGAGGACGACGACAGGAAGTAGCGTCTGCCCCTCTGCATCATGGCCAAGGTCGGCGGCCACAAGTTCGACAGCGGTTCTCACCTTGCCCACCAGTTTTCCTGTGCCGTTTTTGAGCTCCTTGATGCGCTTGCGTCGCGCAGAGCCCAGGTTAACCACAATGGGCCGCTCCGCGATCTTGGCAGAGGCCACGTGGCTGGCCCCGTGCGCGGGCTTCCCTTCCGGGTTGGGAGAATCTTTCTTTTCGGTGAAGACTGTTTTTTCTGTCATGGTATTGTGTTCACTCCGCTCATTCTTGAAGCAGGGCACTCAGCATACGCTGTTGACCCTTTACATCATACCTCTTCCGGTTTCCCATGGGTGAGCGACGACCGTGCCGGAGGCTCAAATGGCCGGTCGTTTCCTGGACGCGCATTTCGCAATTGGGCGCGCAAAGATACCGCGGAAACCAACTGCGCCAGCCGACAGGCCTGAAAGATGGAGCGCAACACCGCTTACCGGCGGCTTCGCGGCCCCATCAACCGCTCACGAAGAAGGGAACTTGAAGGCGGTCATCGTCCTGGCGATGTAACGCATCGCATTCTGAAATTCTCTGTGGTTAATCGCTTTGGACAGATCGTAGGGAATCATGCTTGCCCGGCGAATCCCCTTGCTGATTCCCCGGCCCACACTGGGCACATAGTTCAGCATCATTCCGTCGCGCTTCTTGAGGGACGACTTGTCACGGCGTTGGCGATATTCGCGAAGGCCCGAGGACACCGCCGAAGCGAGCCGGTTGGCGCCGCGCGTCAGAGCGACCTCGGACATCTGGATGCTCTGGATTCCTTTGGAATACTTCCGTTTCTTCTTCTTCGTCTTCTTCTCTTTGACGTTTACAACGATTGGTTGCGTTTCTACCATGATGTTCACTCCGCTCGTTATTGAGACCGGGTACTCAGCATACGCCGATAACTCTCTACATCATACATCTTCCATTTCCCAATGGGTGAGCTGGTGGACGGCCCGTACGTGGAAATCCAAGCAACCCGAACGTACGGCCCTTGGGCAAGACTGCCGGCCCAAAAAATGTTACCGCTTGCCGTTCTTGGATTTCGCCGCCTGACGGCTTTCGAAAGTGTGCTCCATGGCCCGTGTCGCCACCGACCGGTTCTGAATCGCATTTTCATACTTCGGATCCAACTTGATGGCCTGATCGAAATCCGCGAGCGCGCGCTCGTAATCCTTCATCCTTAGATAGGCGAATCCGCGTGCGTTGTAGGCTCGCGAAAAATCCGGCTTCAAACGAATCGCTTCGGTCAACGCCAAGATCGCTTCGGGATACTTACCGTCCTGCGTCAGCGTGCGGCCTTGCAGGTCGAGCTGTTCGGCCGAGTTCGTTAAGCGCGGCGCTCGGGCCATTGATGGCGGGGGCAACGCCGCAACGGCCGCCTTGGACGGTTCGGGCTGGGGCGCGATCGCCTGCTTCGGCGCTTCCGGCGCGGGCGTCGCCGGCGGACTGGCTGCCACCCGCTCCGGCGCGGGAGATACCGTCTCGGCGGGTACCGTTTCGGCGGTCACAGACGGCTCGGCCTTTTTCGTCTCCGCTAGTTTGTTCTCGGTTTTCTGCAGTACCTCAACCGCTTCCCGATAGTCCGGACGGAGCCGCACAGCTTGCGCGACATCGGCATGCGCTCTTGCATAGTCGCCAAGAAGGTAGTAAGCGCTGCCGCGCGCGAACCAAGCCTCCGGAAGATTTGGGTTCAGGTCGATCGCCTTGGTGCGATCCTCAAGTCCCTTTTCGTGGAGTCCGATCTGATGATAAGATCCGCCGCGGGCGAGATACGCCTCCGCCAATCGCGGCTGCAAGCGCACCGCCTCTTCCCGGTCCGCCAAAGCCTCTTGCTGACGCCCTAACTTCACCAGGGCGGCGGCGCGCGCCAGGAACAGGTATGAATCCGTGGGCGTAAGCTTGACGGCTTCCGTAAAATCCGCGATGGCGCGTTCATTGTCGTCCTTCTTCAAATACGCGGCGCCGCGCAGTGTGTAAGCCTTGGCGTCTTTCGGCCGGATGGCCAGAACCAGGTCGAAATCCTTGATGGCTCGCGCGAAATCGCCGAGTTGCCCCCAGGCGAAACCGCGGTCCAGATATGCATCGGTGTTATCCGCCGTCAGGCTGATGGCCTGGTCGTAATCTTCGATGGCGTCGCGATACCGCCCGAGATTGGCGTAGGCATTGCCCCGCTCTTTGATCGGTATCGGATCGTCGAGCCGCAGTTTGATGCCAATGCTGTAATCCGCAATGGCCGCCTGGTTTTCGCCCAGCGCGGCGTGGACGGCGGCGCGGCTATTGTATATGGCCGGTGTATCGAGTCCCAGCGCGATGGCCCGGTTGTAATCGGCTAGGGCCTTGCCTTGATCCCTCAAGCCCCGCTGGATGTCGCCGCGAAGTTGATACCCTTCCGCGCTGGCGGGCTGCATTCGGAGGAACACATCCGCATCTTCCAGGGCATGCTGATAGTCGCCCATGGCATATCGGACTTTGCCTCGATGCTGATAGGAGGGGGTGCCGGCCGGGTCGTTCTCGATCGCCTCGGAATAGGCCTTCTCGGCATCTTTCCACTGGCTGACGGCCTCGTAGCGCAGGCCATCCTTGAACGCTTTTTGGGACTTCGGATTCGAGGCGGGCAGCGCGGTGGTAACCGCGAAGCACAGCGACAGCAAAAAACAGCGACGCATCAAAACGTTTCCGGAATTCCAAGTTAGCACATTGCGTTGAAAGTACGTGGCGCGGCCTCTCAGACTGCTGCGTGGAGACTCCCTTGAAAACTCCTGCGGCGGGCCCCAGGATCACGGTGTGCCGCATCGCCTCTAACTTCTTAAGCAGTAGCGCTTCAGTCCGCCGGCGTTATTCTTGTCGAAGTAGCCGCTGGTGGTTCTTCAACATGGAGTGAATCGCGACCAGAATAGCGTGGGCCACTGCCCACACTGCCCGTTTCCTGGCGCGTTTGGCCGCGATGCGCCGAGACAGGCGGCAAAATAGCAATTGCGCGTGTGTGAGGCAGCCCCAGACACCTGGCACTACGCTAGCGACTGTTCCCATTATCCATATCAGACATGATCAGCCATTGTCCGCTAGGATCGCGCCGCAGCGTGAGCGTGAACTTCCCACGATCCGGCGCGCCCGGCCTGTCGCCGAATGCTCCGATGATGTAGCCAATATTCCCCTCCGTCGCAAAAGCTACCGCGCGGAGCGACAACGGCCCACCGGCACCCGTGTAGGCTCGCCGGATTGCATCGCGCCCCCGGACCATGGGAGCGCCCGAGGACAGAACAAATCCGTCGCCGGCAAACAGTTGTGCCAGAGCGGCGGCATCTTTCCGGCTCCAGGCTTTCTCGTAATCCGTCAGAACTCTTGCCAGCGGCGCCGGCATGGATACGCTCGGCTGATTGGGACTCTGCCCAAACGCGATTATGAGATTTAGTAAGCTCAACACCAAAGTATTTTTCGTCATCACTGAATAGTTTATAGCGGGTCGAATTCGGATAAGCTATCTAACATGACTCGCACTGCATTTTGCTTCACCCTTGCCGCACTCCCACTGCTGGCTCAGACGCCGGCGCCACCGGCTCCCTCCCCGAGAGTTGTGTCTCCAGAGGTCCATTCCGACGCCACCGTGACCTTCCGCTTCCGCGATCCAAATGCCAAGGAAGTTTTGCTGGCCATGGAAGGGACGAAGCGCGTGCCCATGCAAAGGAACGAAGATGGCCTATGGTCCGTCACGACCGCTGCTCTGGCGCCCGATATTTATGGCTATACGTTCGTGGCCGACGGCATCGGTCTGATGGATCCGGTGAATCATCTGATGAAACCGAATCTGCTTTCCAATAGCAGCGCGGTACACGTGCCGGGGCCTTCGTCGCTGCCCTGGGAAATAAATGACGTCCCACGGGGGGAGGTTCATCATCATTATTACCGCTCCGGCGTAGTCGGCGACGATCGGGATTACTTTGTCTACACGCCGCCCGGTTACGACCCCGGCGCGAAAAAGCTCTATCCGGTTCTGTACTTATTTCACGGCTACAGCGATGACGCAAGCGGCTGGACGTCGGTGGGTCTGGCGAATGTGATCGTCGACAATCTCATCGCGCAAGGAAAAGCCAAGCCCATGCTGATCGTCATGACGCTCGGTTATGGCGCGCCCGAAATTGTGAATGGCAGGGGATCACTCGGCGATGCCAATTTACGCGAACGAAACTACAGCAAGTTCCGGGAAAGCCTGCTCACGGAAGTGATTCCTCAAATCGAAAAAGAATATAAGGTTGCCAAGGACCGGGATTCGCGCGCGGTCGCCGGATTGTCGATGGGCGGCGCGGAATCGCTCTATGTTGGCCTCAACGAACTGGACCGATTCTCCTGGATCGGATCGTTCAGCGCCGGCGGCGCGTCCGAGAATTATGACGTCGCCTATCCGGCCCTGGATTCCAAAACAAGCTCGCGCCTGCACTTGTTGTGGATCGCCTGCGGCACGGAGGATCGCTTGATCGCGTCGAACCGGAAATTCCGCGAATGGCTGACGTCTAAGCAGATCCGCCACGTGGACATCGAAACACCGGGCGCGCATACCTGGATGGTATGGCGAAGAAATCTGGCCGAGTTCGCGCCCCTACTCTTTAAATGAGGCGACGACCTCGACGTCCTCATGTTGGGACATCGCTGTGGTTGTTCTCAATAAAGATGGCTGCGCTCAGGGAACTCGCTATACCGAGCACCACAGCGATCCATACGACAATGCGATAACCGGCGACAAACGATTCCTCAACGGCACGGCGGCCACGGATGTCGGTTAATTCGGCGGCCGCGAGTTTTGGCCGCTGAGCATCGATCTGCTCCCGAATCTCAGCCGGCAACCGGAGAAAGTCCAGCCGCCGGTCGAGTGCGCGATTGAAGACGCTGTTCAAAACCAACCCAAGAACCGCGATCGCCAGTAATGCGGCGACGCGCGAAACCGCGTTGTTGATGCCCGAAGCAACCCCAGCGCGTTCCTGGGCAGCGGCGCTCATCACTGTCGTAGTGAGCGGCGCCACACTGATCGCCATGCCTAGCCCCAGTACCAGCACCGCGGGGAAGAATGTGGTCCAGTAGGAACCGCCGATGCCAGGCTTAGCAAGTAACGCGAATCCAGCCGCTGCAACCAGAGGGCCGGCGACCAGGGGTAGCTTGGCGCCGTAGCGCTTTATGAGTCCGCCGGACCACCGCGACAGCAGGAACATCAGCAGAATGAAAGGGAGTAATGCACCACCGGCCTGAGTGGCTGTGTACCCCTGAACCTGGATCAAGTCCAACGGGAAAAAGAACAGTACTCCGCTCAGTGCGGAATACAAAAAGAATGTAAGGAGGTTCGCTCCGGTAAAGTTTCGAGAGTGGAACAAAGCAAGCGGAAGCATTGGCGCGGGCGAGCGCGCTTCGACCAACAGGAATGCGATGAGAGCGATAACGCCGATCACGCCCGCAGCCGGGGCGGACTCAATGAATGCATAGACAATGCTCCCAAGGCCGATTGCCGTCAGCAGCGCGCCAGGCCAATCGACTCGCCGCGTTTTGATGCCGGCGCCACATTCCGGCATGCGCCAGACGATCAGCAAGACCGCGAGCGCGATAGGCAGATTGATGAAGAACACCCAGCGCCAGGATGCGTGCTGCACAAACCATCCGCCGAGCACCGGTCCGATAGCCGCCGTGATGGACGTAAAGCCAGACCAGGTCCCAATCGCGCGGCCACGTTCTTCAGGTGCGAACGAGACGCTGATCAGAGCCAGGCTGCCGGGTACGAGGAGCGCCCCACCGACGCCCTGGAGAGCACGGGCGGCGATAAGCTGGCCGACGTTTGGAGAAACGCCGCACCACGCCGAAGCGATGGAAAAGAGGATGACTCCACTCGCAAAGACCTTGCGCCGGCTGTAGAGATCGCCGAGAGACCCACCGGCGAGGAGCAGCGCGGAAAGGAAGAGCGCGTAGGATTCGACAACCCACTGAACATCGCCGATCGTCGCGTGGAGGGCCGACTGCAGCGCGGGGAGCGCTACATTCACAACCGTGCCGTCGATGAAAACCATGCTCGAACCGAGGATGGCCGCCGCCAACACCCACGAAGGACGTGTGGAGGAACGATCGGCGACACCGGACAGGATTACGGCTTCGTCGCAGGGAGGTTTGGCTATGTTCGGCATGACTTAAAACAATGAGGTGACAGCCACCTCATTCACCGCCAAACCAACTTGCGGGGTTCGGCCATTGGAGGTCGGTGATTGAGGTGGCTGTCACCTCATTGTTTCATTTCAGGGCGTCGTCGAACCATTTCACCATGCGGTCCAGCAGATCGAGCTGGTGCTTCTCTTCCGCGATACCATGTCCTTCGCGCGGATAAATCACTAGATCGCTCTTCACGCCGTATCGCTTCAAAGCGCGATAAAGTTGCTGGCTCTGTCCGATCGGGTCGGTGCGGTCCGCTTCGCCTTGCAGCAACAACGTGGGCGTCTTTACGTTTTTCACGTAGGTGATGGGCGATGATTTCTGGAAGTCGGCCAGATGCTCATAAGGTACTCCGTAGAACCACTCGTCCCCGGTGGAGCTCCCTTCCGTGCCAAATTCGCTAGCCAGATCGGACATGCCGGCGCCCGCTACCGAGGTCTTGAAACGGTTGGTCTGCGTGACGGCCCACATGGCCATGTATCCGCCGTAGGACCATCCACCGATTCCCAGCCGCTCCGGATTCGCGTCACCACGCGACACCAGCCAGTCGACTCCAGCCATGACGTCCTGGTAATCGCCGCCGCCCCAATCCCTGCGATTGCTCTCGATGAATTTGTGGCCGTAGCCGACGGAACCACGAATATTCGGACAGAGCACCAGATAGCCTCGAGTGGCTAAAAGCTGCGCCCAAGCGTTGAATCGCCGAGACCACGCGCCGGTAGGACCGCCGTGTACCAGCACCACGAGCGGAAGTTTCGCGCCGGTTTGATAACCAAGCGGCTTCACCAATTGTGCTTCGATCATGGCGCCGTCGAAGCTGGCATACTTCACCAGCTCCGCGGGCCGCAATGGAATTTTGCTCCACTCTTCGTTGAAGTGGCTAACCTGTTTGAGCACGCCGCCGGAAGATGCAAGCCACACTTCGGGCAACGTTGTCGAGTCGCCGGCCACGATGGCAACGGAACCGGACTCGCTCATGGCGAAGTCGGACGGGTTCAGGCCGAAATCGGAAAACATGCGCTCGACGCCGTTGCTTCGTATGGAGTCGATCTCGTGATTGAATCCGCGCTGCACCAGTGCGACGAAGGAGCCGTCGTGACGCCAGTCGAATTGCGGGATGGGCCGATCGATGCGCGCCGAAGTCAGGTTCTGGGCGGCGCCGCCGTCAATGGGCATCACGAATAAGTCGTGCGTGGTGGGACCGTCGCCGGGAGATCCGAGGTAAGAGAACTGCTTGCCGTCAAGCGATACCTTGAGATGGCGGAAGGGTCCGCGCGGAGCTGCGACCTCGCTGAAGTTCCCTCCCGCGGCGGGAACGGTATAGACTTTGTCGATCCATTGATCCGATTCAGGATGGTCGCCGGCCTTGACTAGAAATCCTTTGTTGCCTGGCATCCAGCAAAACTCTTGCACTCGCCACGGACGCTGCGTCAACTGCGCGACCTTGCGCGATTCGATATCCACCGTCCAGAGGCGCGAGTGCTTTTCGTCGCGATCCACGACACGAGCATCCGCCTTGTCGCGCTCGCGCTCCTCTTCATCCTTTGTTTTCGGTTCGCCGGCGAGGAAGGCGATCTGCTTGCCGTCGGGCGACCATTGGAAGCTCTGAATCGAGTTTTTCGCCTCGGTCAACTTTTCCGCTTCTCCGCCATCGGCACGCACCAGAAAAATCTGCCGGTTGTCCTCGCGGTTGGACAAGAAGGCAAGATAGCGGCCATCCGGCGACCAGTCGGGATTCGTTTCGCTCTTGGCGGAAGTGGTCCACTGCCGCAATTCGCCGCTCTTCAAATTGAGCACCCAAATATGCGTGGATGCCGTTGTGCCTTTCACCGGCTCGCGAACGTCGAAGGCCAGCAGTTTCCCATCGGGAGAGAATTTAAGGTTGGAGATATTGCGAATTCGTAGTGTCTGCGCGGGAGTGAGCGGCGTCTGCGCTAAGGCGATGCCGACGATAAGTACGAGTAGACACACTTTCATATCGAATACCTCACGACTCACGTTTCTACTAAGGATAGCTAAAGACCCCTTGCCGGTTTGTACATCTCATTCGTGGGGGAAGTGTTGTTTGCCCATCCTACAACAGATCCGAGAGGCGGGATGTGTGGTCCACCGAACCCTCACGGAAAACGATAATGTGATCCGGTTCCGAAGCGAACCAGGCAAACGAGTTCCAGGCCAGCTCCGGTACAGTTTTCTTGAACGCCGATTGGTTGCGGTCCAGATATGCCGTCACGAAGGCTACGTTATGGTCGGAGAATCCGGCGGTTCGGGTGATTTCCAGAAAAGCTTGTTTTCGAGGGGCACTGATCGGGCCATCAGTTGCGACCACCTCGACAAAAACAAGCAGCGGATGCTTGGGACCTAGATCAACGAGCAGAATATCTGGAAGATACCGATCCGCCGGAATCGCCAACCCAATCGCTTTTGCAAGACTCTCATCTCTGGCGACGACCTTATTCCGGCTCTCACTCAAGAAGATGACGGCGGTGCGCGCAAGGAATCGCTTTGAGAATTCCTCCACCACGGCTTTAGTGACGATGGAACTCGGCCCAGCAACGAGCTTGCGAGTTTCACCATTGGGAAACACGACCATCACGCCATGAGCGGTAGCAACCGCTCCTCTTCCGAGGATTTGAATGCGCGCAAGCGCGCTCGCGGATAAATTTTCACCTTGCCATTCAGCTATTGCCTGTGCCAACGCATCTCCGGCTAGTTTCGGATGGAAGAGTGTGGCAAACGACGACGCCAAGGCGTAACGCGGAATGCTCGAGGTCGTCGGGATATTTGCTTTTACGACGACAGCGCCGGTCGGCACGAACCCGTCTCGGAGGGTTTCATCGCGTATAGGCTCGCGGGAGTCCACGGCGTACCAGCGGCCAGGGATCTCAGTTCTTTCCTTGGCTAAGGATGACTTCGCCCAAGCGAATCGTTCGTCCACGCTGATTCGTTTTGTTTGCGCGTCTGTCATCCGTGTCACTTGGTTCGGACGGATGAAGATGTCGCTGTGTTCCATGGCTCCTGCATAGAGCATCACGAACACCGTCTTCGCCGCAATTTCGCGGGTGCAATACCCTCTGTTGGGCGTTCCCTCGGGGAATATTTCAAACAACCGTTTTTGTATTTCCGATACTGGCAGGAGGGCAGGCAGTTCCGTCATTACGGCTCCGGCATGACAAAGAGGCGAGAACATTCCTCCTCAACCGCGTCGCGATCGGCTCCGTGCTTTACTAGCTCCACGAGCGAAGCAAGCGCTTCTGGCGGGGGAAGTGGAAGTGCCTCCAATTCATATGCGGAAACGGCCACGCTGCCGCTCAGGCATCGAAAAGCCCTATCGACAACCTCAGTATTGAAGAACGCGGACAGCACCTTCGGTGGAATCACTGGAACACCGTCGATCGGACGGATCATGTTCAGGTGATTCTCAATTACGACAGCTCCGTGCTGTGAAACGAATTTCTTTGGTAGCTCAGCGGCAATGAGGCGGCGGCTCTGTTCTTTCGCGGTCGTGCGCTGCATCAAAACACAAGGCTTGCGAGAAATGAGCCAGTCGTCGCCGTCCCGTGGCCGGAAGAAGGGCGCGTGATTTTTCTTATCGGCGCGAAAGACAAATAGGCCGTTCGTCGTGACGCACTCCGCCCAAATTAGCGGCAACGCTCCCTTATCGGACCGTGCGGATAGTTGCTTTTTGTGGCGGTTCCACACCAGAGGGCCAGTGCTGACCTCGTATCCGTAATCGCTCAAACGGTGCTTCATTGTCCGGAGTCGAGCGATGATTTGCTGCTGATCCAAGGTACGGGGAATCAGCCAGGGATTCCCAACGGGCGCAGGCAACTCAAAAGTTCCGGCTGGCTTCACTTCTACGTTGTCGTAGTCGATTGGCGAGATGAAATGAACAGTCGCAGCGGCAGCGGTTGTGGAAGGCTTGTACGTTGCCAGCAGGGTTTCCTGTAGAGCGTCTTCGAAGACGCCCTTTCGGACCGAAACAAAATCGATGTTTACCGGCGCGGCTTCGTTTGCCAGAACAGTCCGCAGAGCCTTGAAGTATTCTCCCGCGAGAAAACTCGTGGGTGTTACATACGCGATAATACCACCTCGCCGGGTTAATTGGACTGCTAAATCAGTGAACAGTCCATAAAGATTTGCGTGCCCGTAAAGACTCCGCTGAAACCGCTGCCGGACCTCCGCATTGAGCGTGACGCGGCCGTAGGGCGGGTTCCCGATCACCAGATCGTAGGTGGCGTCTACAGTGGGCCTTAACAGACTGTTGCAGATTTCCACGACAGCCGGCAGGCGTTCGCCGGCTTCACGGCAAAGCTTCATTGCTGCCGCTTCCAAAAATACCTGGGAGGCCCAGGCGGAGAAAGGATCTATCTCGAAGCCCCGGACTCGTTCAGCAATTGCTTTCACAACCCGGCTCGCGGACCATCCACGATTTTCCTCGGCAATCTTCGCCACTACCGGAGCAAGAAACGCCCCTCCCCCACATGCCGGGTCTAAAACACGGCACGAAGCCCAATCCACTCCGGCCAGAGTTGCCATATCGAGGAGGCGACGCGTCAAACCGGGAGGCGTGTAATAGACGCCCAGCCGCGACCTGATTTCATCTGGCAGCATCACGGTGTACGTCACGCCGATGAGGTAGCTGGCTTTGATTGCGTCAAGACGGGCGGCGGCCCGGCCCATGGAGCCGGCAAGAGATGCGGCAGGCTCATCGAGATCGGTATTCGGCCGCGGCAGGAAGTGGTTGGGCAGCGACCACGGCTCAGCAAACTCTCGCTGGCATTCGAACCAGTACGTTTTAATGGCCGACGCACAGAAGGTCCGCGCGAATGTGAGTCGCGCATCACCATCGAGAGCGGCGGCCAACGCTCTGCCCATCGACTTTCCATATTCCAGCGTCTCAACTGCGTCTGTGCGGTTCTCGGGAAAGTGAAAGTCCAGTCCGGTCAAAACCAGATTGCGCGGCGGTTGCGCGAGCGCAGGCGTCTTGCCAGAACGTCGCTGAACAATCGGCGAATTTACATCCGACATCGCCTTAAGCGGCATGCCTCTTACCCTCGGTGTCCACCCTGAGGTATACCCCTTTCAGCCCGCTTTTGGGCTCTTTGATTCTCATCGGCTCACAGCTACAACCTAATAGGTTAGTACGCGAGATCACTCCAACGCCTTCAGACTGGCCTCGGCAGGGTGATAATTTCGCGCAGCACAGTAACAACACGTGGCGTGGCGTCGCCATCACACCGAGCCACTAGTATATCCGTCTCCGCGGGATATATATTGTTCCAATGGGCGTGCTCACGCCGGCCGCGTTTCGAAAGACAAAGGAGTTGGTCGTCTCTATGAAGATTCACTTGAGTTTCATTGCAGGGTCCGTTGTCCTGTCGATGCTGCTTGCCGCATCCGCTTCGGCCGCCGACGATACGGTAAATTCATCGTCAACCGCCGCTTCGGCCGCGGCGCCTGTCAAGCACAACAAGGCGAACTACGAGCTGGCTGCGCGCTGGACTAGCGCAAAGACAGGCAAACTGGTCTTCGATACCAGTGTGACGCCGCATTGGATGGATACCGGCGACCGGTTCTGGTATGCCTACGAGAACAATAGCGGGCGGCGCTTCTATGTCGTCGATCCCGGGAAGAAAACGAAGTCGCTGGTTTTTGATCCGCCGAAACTTGCGGCGTTGTTGACCGCCGCCACCGGCCTCCCGCACGAAGGACAGCATCTGGAATTCCGCACCATCAAGTTCGTCAAAAACGAAGCCGCCATACAGTTCGAGATCAACGTGCCGCGCGATGCCATTATTCCCGGCGAAAAGAAAGCGGCCGCGGTTACTCAGGCGGCGGCGCCCGATGAGGATAACGAAGACCCGCAGCAACGACGCGCTGCCGGCCCTCGCGCGGCCGAACCTTCAAAAACGAAAGCGCTGGCATTCGAGTACGATTTGGTATCCAATAAGCTGGCGCTGCTGGAGGAGCGTCCGCCTCGCAAGGCACGCTGGGCATCCATCTCACCCGACGACCAAACTATTGTGTTCGCCCGAAATCACAACCTGTATATGATGGACGCCGCCAACTACGCGAAAGCTTTGAAAAAGGCCGACGATCCCGCCATCGTCGAGACCCGGCTCACCACCGATGGTATCGAGGACTTTAGCTACACACGCCGCATCAACGATATGGATCGGCTGGACATCCAGCGGGATCAACAGGACCAGACCGGCGACGTACGCACGGACACCGACCAGGTGCAGGACAAGAATGCCCGTGCCGCGTCTATCGCCATCGTTTGGTCGAAGGACTCCAAAAAGTTCGCCGTCGTTCGTCAGGATCAACGCAAAGTCGCAAAATTGTTTGTGATCAATTCACTGTCGAACCCGCGGCCCACGCTGGAATCGTACCCGTACACGATGCCTGGAGAAGCCATCGCCCCGGTTGCGAATCTCGAAGTGTTCGACCTCGCGGCCAAGAGCCGCACGCCAATGAAAACCGAGGGATTCAAAGACCAGACTATTTCCATCGAAACGGATCGGGCCTCGGCACGGGCGCGCGAGCATGAAAAAACGGAAGGCTTGTGGGCCGCTCCCGGTTCCAACAAGATTTACTTCTCGCGCATCAGCCGGGACATGCATCGCGTGGATATTTGCGTGGCCGACACCGGCACAGGCGAAGTAAAAGCGGTGATCCAGGAGCGCATGAATACCTATATCGACTCCAAACCGCTTCGCGTCATCAACAATGGCAATGAATTGGTGTATTGGTCCGAGCGCGATGGCTGGGGGCACTATTATCTCTACGACGCATCCGGAAACTTGAAAAATCAAATCACACATGGAGAATTTGTCGCCGAGGACATCCTGGGCATCGACGAGAAGAATCGCTTTGCATACTTAACGGCCGGCGGACGCGAGGACGGCGAAGATCCGTACTACGTCCATTTCTACCGCGTGAACCTGGATGGCAGCGGCATCAAATTGTTGGATCCGGGCGACGAGTCGCACACCATCAGCATGGCCGACGATGCCCGTTTTTTCGTCGATAACAGCTCCAGAGTAAACTCAGTGCCCAAGTCGGTGCTATTCGACGCCCAAGGGGCTACGGTTATGCCGCTCGAGTCCACCGATCTCGCGCCACTCGTGCAAGCCGGGTTCAAATTTCCGGAGCCTTTCAAGGTGAAGGCCGACGACGGGATAACGGATCTTTACGGCGTCATGTACAAGCCGTTCGATTTTGACCCGAACAGGAAATACCCGATTATCGCGTTTGTCTATCCCGGTCCGCAGACGGAGAGCGTCAACAAGACCTTCACGCCGCGCAGTCCGAACGTGATGCTCTCACAGCTTGGTTTTGTCGTGATCGAGGTCGGCAATCGTGGCGGAAATCCGCACCGTTCGAAGTGGTATCACACCTTCGGGTACGGCAATCTGCGCGATTATGGCCTGGCGGATAAAAAAGCGGCGGTCGAGCAACTGGCGGAGCGTTATCCATTCATCGACATCGATCGCGTGGGAATCTGGGGGCACTCCGGCGGCGGGTTCATGTCGGCCGCGGCCATGCTGATTTATCCCGACTTCTTTAAGGTGGCGGTCTCGGAGTCCGGCAACCACGAGAACAAGTTCTACAATCGCGCGTGGAGTGAAAAACATCACGGCGTCAAGGAAGTGACGGACAAGGATGGCAACGTCAGCTTCGAATATCAGATTGAGAAGAATTCCGATATCGCGAAGAACCTGAAAGGGCATCTGCTGCTTTCGACGGGCGATATCGACGACAACGTGCATCCCGGCAACACGCTTCGCTTGGTGGACGCATTGATCAAGGCCAATAAGCGCTTCGACATGATCGTGCTGCCAGGACAGCGGCATAATTATGGACCGGTGGCCGACTATTTCTCCTGGGTCCGCGCCGACTATTTCTGCAAGTATCTGCTGGGCGACTTCGACCAGAGCGTCGACATGTGGGAATTGAATCGCGAGAAGCAACAGGCGGTGGATAAAGAAAATAACAATCGCCAACAGCGCCGCAACTGAGTGTCAGGAAGCTGTGAAACAATCGCGAACCAACACAGACATTCTTGCCGGTGTGGATCCTAGACCGATTTTTTCACAGCTTCCAAACACGACAGCTACTTCGTCGCGCGCAGTTTGGTTCCCCAAACGGCGCCGCGCTTGATCCATTCCGTCAAGATCGCGATTTCCCTCAAGGGCAGCTTCGGGCCGGGAGGCATCTGAATCTCGCCCTCGTGCCGCAATGTGTCCAGCAGCACGCTCGCCTCCGGTTTTCCGGGAACAATCGCCGGACCTCGCGCGCCGCCTGTGAGCAGGCTGTCGCGATCCAGAAAAGAGACGCCGCCGTTTTTCAATTCCTGGTTGTGACAGCCCAGGCAGCGCTGCGTCAGGATAGGCGCCACCCGCTTGTCGAAGAAGCACTCGGGACACAGCGGACGATTTGCCGCGAACGCCGGAGCGGTGAGCGCGATGAAGCAACAGCGGAAGCAACAGAGAATGTGCAGCCAATTCACTTTGGTTTCATGCCTCCGTCAACAATGATTGTAAAGCAGCCGGCCTGAACGTTGGCCGCCCGCCCCCCTGATTTCACGGTATTCTAAAAGAGTAAGCTACTTACAACAGCCTCACTGATTACCTCGCGGCTTTTGTTCTGCTTCTAAACGAGACCAAAATGAGATTATTCAATAGAACGAAATTCCTGATTATGTTTTCCGCTGTCACGGCGTCGGTCGCGCAACCACCCGCCACGCCTCCGCCCGTTAAGCCGGCGGTCATTCGTCCAACGACTCCGCAGCCGGTGAAAGAGCCGCCCAAGGAAGCCGCTGCGCCAGCCGTCGTATCGCCGGACACCGTGGTCCTGACAGTCGGCAACGATAAGCTGACTCGGGCGCAATTCGAGGAATTGCTATCCGCGCTCCCCGACAACATGCGCGCCGCCGCTGCCGCACCGGGGCCGGGCCGGCGTCAAGTTGGCGAACAAATCGCTGAATTGAAATCCATCGCGCAGGAAGCGCGGAAGCGCAAGGTGGATCAAACGCCGGGCGTTCAACAGCTCATCGCGATACAGACCGACAACGTGCTGGCGAGCGCATTGGCTAAGCGAATCGCCGACGAGATCAAACCGGATGAGCCGGCCTTGAAGGCCTATTACGACGCTCACAAAAATCAATACGAACTGGTGAAAGCCAGCCATATTCTGATCCGCTTTCAGGGATCGCGCGTGCCCCTGAAGCCGAATCAAAAGGATCTTACCGACGACGAAGCCCTGGCCAAAGCCACCGAGATACGTAAGCAGATACTGGCCGGCGGCGACTTCGCAACCATCGCCAAGGCGGAGTCGGACGATGTCGGATCCGGCGCTCAGGGTGGATCGCTGGGATCGTTCCCGCACGGCCAGATGGTGGCCCCGTTCGACCAGGCGGCTTTCAGCCTTCCGGTGGGGCAACTCAGTGAACCCGTGAAATCCCCGTTTGGCTATCACCTTATCAAGGTTGAAGAACACAACACCAAGACCTTCGAGGAAGTGCGGCCCGAAATCGAAAAGCAGATCAAGCCGCAGTTGACCAAGGAAGCCATGGACCGTATCAAGAAGCAGTTGCCGGTAACCATCGACGATTCGTACTTCGGGAAGTAAGCCTGGTTGGGCAGGATGGTATCCTGCCGTGGGGCAGGATGGTATCCTGCCGGCCGATTGGCAATCGGCCCGTTAGCGATAGGCCGATTTACAATCGGCGGCAGGTTATCAACCTGCCCTACATAGGCGTGCTGTGCCATCGCCCCGTTCCTTTCGCGTCCTGCCCTGCAACAAGGCGTGATATTTCCGTGACCTGCCACGACAGGCGACAGAATACAATTGCCTGCCCCACGTCCTTATTCCATACGCTCGGTCCAGCGCAAGAACCGCGCCAGCTCGCGTCGATGCCGCCACGCGAATCGCCAGAATTCTTTAAAGTGGATTTCGTCCGCGGGCTGGCCCCAGTAAGTTTCCATGCGCCAGCGCAGATAGGGACTGCGCCAGGGAGTGAGGCGGTGGCCCCGCGTTGCGCGCCACAGGAAGCGCGCCATTAATGGGTCGGGGCCTGGCTTGTCGTTTTCTTTCCGGACTCTTCGGTGGCATAGTAGCCGGTGCGGGTGCGAATCAACGGCCGCCCGCCGGCGCTCACCGTGACCTTGATTTGACGGAAGCTTCCGTCCATCGCCTGAATGGTGGGCGAGTAAGCGATGGTGTACTGATTTCTGATGTCGTGCGCCACTTGGAGCGCGATGCGGTCCACGTCCGCGACAGCCTTCGGATAAAAAGCAAGCCCCCCGGATTCATTGGCCAAGGCGTCCAGCGCACGCTTGGCGATCTTGGCTTCGTGGCGTTCTTCTTCGTTTAATAGTCCGATCGCGTAGATCAGGACCTCGCTCTGCCGCGCCCGATTGACGACTTTTTCGATGTTGATGGTGCTGGCGTTGTCGTTGCCATCCGTGATCACCAGGAGCACCTTCTTTTGCTTCTTGCCCTTACTCTTCAGGTAGTCGATGGACATGCTGATAGCTTCGCGCATGGCCGTGCCCCCGCGGGAATCGATGCGCCCCACGCCCTCTTCCAGCGTCTTGATGTCGTTGGTAAACTCCACGTCCAAAAAAGCGTCATCGTTGAAATTCACGATGAAGACCTCGTCGTCGCGATTGGAAGCTTTCACCAAATCCATCGACGCAACTTCCACTTTTTGGCGTTTTTCCTTCATGCTGCCGCTGTTGTCGATGATGATGCCGAGTGAAACGGGCACGTCCTCGCGCTTGAAGATTTTAATCGGTTGTTCGATTCCATTCTCGAAGACCTTGAACGCCTTTTGAGGAAGATCCGTTACCAGCTTTCCACTTTTGTCCGAAACACTTACCGGCAGCAGCACCAGACGGGTGTCGGAGGTGAAGACCGGATCGCCCGCGGGCGGCTGGGACTTCTGCGCGTTGACCAGACAACAGAGGAGTAGAAAACTACTGAGCCGGCGCATAATACCCAAGACGGAAGAATGCCTTCAAGGGCGGAAGACCGCGCGGCTGCACCAATTTCACCGACACGCGACGGTACTTGCCATCCCGCACCATGTTCTTCGACGAATAGTAGAGCATGTATTGATTGCGCAGTTCGATGCCAATCTTCGCGGCGATATCGGCGAGCTCGTTCAAATTGTCCACGCTGAAGCTGCGGCCACCCGTCAATTGCGCGACTTCATTCAACAATCCCGGTCCCATGGCCTCTTCCGGCGTGCGTCCGCGCCCGCTGACGGACTCGAAAATCCCAATGCCGTATATCTGGACGTCCGCTTCCCGAACCGCGTTCCGCACTTCGCTCTCCGTATACCGGCTGTTGTTATCGCCGCCGTCCGAGATAATCAAAATTGCCTTGCGCGGATTCTGCGCCTTTTTCATCTGGTTCATGGCCATGTAGACGCCGTCCAACAGCGCCGTCTTGCCCTTGGATTGGGTGAACGCCAAGCGATTCTGAATCTCCTCCGTGTCATGGGTGAATGGCACCACTAACTCCGGCCGGTCCGAAAACTCGATCAGGAAAAACTCGTCTTCGGCATTGGCGGTCTTGAAAAATTGAACAACGGCCTGCCGCGACTTCTGGAGTTTGGGACCCATGCTCCCGCTGGTATCGAAAACGATCCCGATGGACAACGGAGCGTCTTCGCTCGAAAACTGGAGAATGCTCTGCTCTACCTTGTCCTCGAATAATTTGAAGTGCTCTTTTTCCAGGCC
Source organism: uncultured Bryobacteraceae bacterium (assembly GCA_955652915.1). Classification (GTDB taxonomy): domain Bacteria; phylum Acidobacteriota; class Terriglobia; order Bryobacterales; family Bryobacteraceae; genus Palsa-89. Next base: position 2,976 of record CATPCJ010000047.1, on the reverse strand, counting down.
GGTTACAAAGCGATTCAGCGGATCGGTGACCGTCACCGGAATCTGCACCATCGTGGTGTCGATGCGGATGCTGGCCGCGCGCTTTTCCAGCTCGGATTGTTTGGCATCCTTATCGGAAGGCTTGGCCCGCGGCGTGATAGTTACTTTGACGTCGTCCGGACGCGTCTCCGCCTCCTGCGCCCCGAGATACATGGGCGCCAGCGCACAAGCTACGGGTATGAGAGAGGAGAGTCCAACGAAACGTCGGAGGCTTGATAAGGTCTGCGCCACCATTTCCACCTGCCCTTGTTTCGACCGATTTCAGTATATCACCGTGGGAAGAAAATCGGATACGGCATTTTTTGGGTGCGGATTGGAACCCTTCGTGCCAGGGCACTTTTCATGTTGCGGCGCGACCATTGTGATTTTATTCAATTGTGGGGCAGGTTGGTAAAGTTGGTAACCTGCGGCCGATTGGCAATCGGCCTGTAAGCGTCCAACCCAGGCGGATTACCAATCCGCCGCGGGATGCCATCCTGCCCCACATAAGAATCCGAACCCAACCACACCGGGTACGCAAAACGAACCGGCCGGAAAAAATTCCATGTGACAGCGCAGGTGCAATTCCCAATACGACACAAACTAAAAGGATTCCGCGATGGAACGTTACTTGCACAGTATTCTTCCTAAGGAGTACTGAAATATGTTCAAGCTGAGCCTCTTGGGAGTGTTCGTCTGCGCGTTGAGCGCCCAAGTCACCACGCCGCCCGAAGCGAGTGACTCGCAACCCATCTTCCGCGTGACCGTGGTGGAGCGTACCACGAATGCGGTTAGTTACCGGCATCGTAGCGGATGGACAAAGGTGGACCTGCGAGGCACCCCTATCGCGCCCGAGGCTACCGGGCATGTGGACGTGAACAGCAGGCCCGGCTACATCGAAGCCAAAGCGTCGATGGACCACCTGCAACCGGCTCAGCGCTACGGTCCCGAGTATTTGACCTACGTGCTGTGGGCCATCACGCCGGAGGGGCGCGCTAAGAACCTCGGCGAAGTGGTGCTCGAGGATACCAAGTCGCACCTGGACGTGACCACGGACCTGCAGGCCTTCGCTTTAATCGTCACCGCTGAACCGTACTTCGGAGTCACGCAGCCGAGCGACGTGGTGGTGATGGAAAATATCATTCGCGAAGACACCGTCGGGAAAGTGGAAACCACCAGTGTCAAGTTTGATTTGCTGAAGCGCGGTGTTTATACGATGTATGTCACGCCGGGCAAGTTCCGGGCGGTTGAAACCGGTAAAAAGGTTCCGCTGCAACTTTTGGAAGCCGAGAATGCCGTGCAGATCGCCCGGTATTCCAATGCCGATCGCTATGCCAAGGACGTTTTCGATAACGCCGCCGATTTACTGCGCCAGGCCGAGGCCTACCAGGCTCGCAAGAACGTAGGCAGCAAGCCGGTGATCATGACCGCCCGCGAGGCAGTGCAGACCGCCGAAACAGCCAGATTGCTCTCTATCAAGCGCCAGGAAGAAGAGCGCGTCACCATGGAGAAGAGGGCATCGGCCGACCGTGAGGCTGCTGCCCGCGCCCAAGCGGATGAGTCCGCGCGGCAGCGGGCACTTGCGGATGAGCAAGCCCGCGAATCTGAGCGCCAGAAAGCAATCGCCGATGCGCAAGCTCGGGAATCCGCGCAGCGCGCCGCCGCGGAAAAAGCGGCCGCCGATGCAGCTCGCGCGCAAGCCGATGCGGCCCGTGCGCAATCCGAGGCCGACCGTTTAAGAGCAGAGCAATCCAAACTGGCCGAACTGGAACAACAACGGCAGGCCGAGCAAGCTCGCCTGGCTGCCCAGCAGTCCGAGCAGAAGGCCCAGGAAGCCGATCGCCTGCGGGCGCAAGCCGAACAGTCGCAAGTGCAATTACGCCAGCAACTGCTGCAACAGTTCAACATGATTCTCGAAACCCGCGACACCGCGCGCGGCCTGATCGTGAACATGTCCGATGTGCTCTTCGATTTCAATAAGTACACACTGCGATCCGCGGCGAAAGAAAAGCTGGCCAAGATCTCGGGAATCATCCTGTCGCATCCCGGGCTGAGGCTGGAAGTGGACGGCTACACTGACAGCATCGGATCGGATTCCTACAACATGAAGCTTTCCGAGGAACGCGCGGACGCGGTTCGCGCATACCTAACCGGGCAAGGCCTCGCGTCGGATAATGTATCGGCGAAGGGTTTCGGTAAGGAAAATCCAGTGGCTACGAACGATTCGGCGGCCGGCCGGCAGCAAAATCGGAGAGTGGAACTGGTGGTCTCAGGCGAGATCATCGGTCAATCCATCGGTAGCACGCAATCGCGTAGGTAGGTTTTGTGGAAGATGAATTCGGGCGCGGCAGCGCGGAGCTGCGCCCGATGATTCCATTTTGACCGGTTCAGTGACCAGCTAGAGAAGCGAAGAATCCGCGTTGATCGGTGTTAATCGGCGGCCAATATTTCTGTCCCGCCCTGAACCAACATTCCTCTTGGACATCACACTGGCATCGTATTCTATCGAGCTCCCTTTTCGCTCTGCCCATCTTGCACTCGTTCACCACGCGTCTCGGTTTGTGATCTTGATGCGGTACATCGGCTTGTCCCGTTCGGCCGGATCCATTTCATAAATCTGCTCCGTCTTGGCCGCATCGTAATCCCGCCAGAGCCACGCTAACGACTCGGGCAGATCGATGGCCGCCTGCGCTCCGTTATGCGCGGCCTCGCCAAAGCGAAAGTGAAAGTCGTAACCCTTCATCTTGAGCGAATTCGCTAGCTGGATCGCCTGCGCCGGCCAACTGCCGGCCTGGTTCTCGATATCTTCCGTGCCATCGCTTTGCCAGATGCGAATATTCTTCTTGGGTTCCCTGCGGATACGGAACGGATAGATATTCCCACCGTCCAGGTGCTCTTCGGGATGCCACTGCAGCGCTGTATAGCTGCCGATGGCGGAATGGACGCGGCTGAACTTGT
>CATPCJ010000046.1 GCA_955652915.1 uncultured Bryobacteraceae bacterium | reverse complement strand
CAATGATTGTGGTTCGCATGGCTAGATCTTCAGATCCCAGCCCTTACGAAGGAACGGCTTCACATAGCGGTTGGCTTCCTCGCTGTTGCTGAAGCGCCGCTTGGCCGCATCCCACATGAGCTTCCCCGGGACGCGCAGCGCGATGGCGCCCAACGACAGCCACTCTATGTATTTCGTCGCGACCGCAAAATCGGACACGCCGGGCGCGCCGCCTTTGCAGGCGCGGATCCAATCCTGCTGGTGATTCACGCCGCGCTGCAGCATCTGGGTCGGCAACTTGTACTCCGCCCAGCGCGAAGCGGGCAGCAGCCACACGCCTTCGCCACGCGAAGTGGTTGCCATGTAGCTCTTCGAGCCGACGAAAACGGCGCCGTTGCCGGGCGCGCGCATCTTGGAATCGGAGGACATGCCTGGGGGCAGCCCGCGTCCCGCGCCACCCGGACCACCAGGTGCGGGACCGCCACCGGGACCACGGCCGCCGCCGGGAGCACCCGATGGGGGCGCACCACCGCGGCCCATCGGCTTGCCATCGGCGGTGAGTTGCGTGGCCACCAGCATCATGCCGTCGCCGCCCTGCACGAAGGGACGGCCCTTCTCCGCGAGGTTATTCATGGGGGGGAAGAGGCGCTCGCCTTCCTGCATTCCGGGCGGGTCCTGGAAATCGCCGCGCATGTTCTGATAGGTGTGCACGGTTACGGGAGGCATGCTTCCACGCGCGGGAAACTCGAAGACGAGGTGCGCGCGCAACGGCCACAGCCAGTTGTTCTTGCCTTCGACGAACACGCACTCTACGCTCGTCGGGCTGGCCTTGTCGAGCTGCAGTGCGAGGTGAGCCGCTCCGAGATTGTGTACCAGCCAGTCGCCGAGCGATCCGCCGGTGGAGAAGTCAATGAAGGCGCGCCATTGATTCGTCATCAGCGGATTGAAGCTCCGGTTGTCGGCGCACCCGAGCCACAGGTCCCAATCAAGGCCCTTCGGTATCGCTGTGGCCTCGGGTCCGGTGGCGGGAATATTGGGCTGTCCGCCGTAGATACCACCGGTGAACGAGTGTACTTCCTTGACGTCGCCGATCTCGCCGGACCAGAAGATTTCGCAAGCGGTCTTGGTACCCTCGTGGTTCCACCCCTGGTTGCCCATCTGGGTTGCTACCTTGTACTTCACGGCGGCATCGGCCAGCAACTGCGCTTCCCACGGCGTGCGGGTGAGCGGCTTTTCGCAATAGACATGCTTGCCGTGCTGCATGGCCAGCAGCGTGATCGGCGTGTGCATGTGATCGGGCGTCGCGATCATTACCGCATCGAGGTTCTTGCCCTCGGTTTCGAACATTTTGCGGTAGTCTTTGTACTTCTTGGCGTTGGGATATTGCGCGAAGCCGCGCGCCGAACGCTCTTCGTCAACATCGCAGAGCGCGACGATATTCTCCGTCGCCGCGGCGCCCGTGAGAATCGCAGGACCGCGTACGCCAACCCCAACCGCTCCGATGTTTAATTTTTCGTTGGGAGACTTGTAGCCAGCGGAGAGCGACGGCGTGCTGCCGAATCCTCCGGCTGGAACCGCGCCGGCCAACAGCGTCCCGTAAAAGAAATACCGTCTCGAAAACTGATGATTCACTGCAACGCCTCCTTGGAGCGCATACCGCATCGACCGATTGTCCGGCCTAGTTAAACAGCCGTGGGGCGAAGTCGTTTAGACAACGGCGCCAGGTCAACCACTCGTGGGCCGTGCCGGGCGATTCGAAATACACATTGTGAATGCCGGCGCTGATGAGAGCTTCGCTGAAAGTCTTGGTCCCGGGACCTTCGACGGAGCCGATGCCCAGGAACAGCACCTTGATCTTCTTGTTAAACGCCTCGGCATCGGCGAACACGCCGTTGTTGGAGGTCTTTGGATCGAAGCCGCCGCGGCCGCCGCTACTGCCGCTGAATCCTCCGAGATACGCGAACTTGTCCATGTTGCCGAGCACGGTCATGAAGGACTGCATGCCGCCCATGGAGAGTCCCGCCATGGCCCGATTCTCACGACCTGGCAGCGCGCGATAGGTACGCTCCACCATCGGCACGAGATCGGTGAGCATCATTTCCGTGAACGCCGTTCCCCAATTGCTGGGGAAGCCGCCGCGGCCTCCGCCCGGCGGCGCGGGAGCAGGCGCTGTCATTCTCGCGATCGTGCCGCGAGCTGCGTAGAGCGATGCATCCTCGCCTGGTTTCACCGCGTTCAAATTGTCCATCACCACGATCATCGGCTTGGCCTTCTTCGCGGCAATCAGGTTGTCCATGATGAAATCCATGTGGCCCTGGGTATGCCAGCCCTGCTCGTTCTCGCCCCAGCCGTGCAGCAGGTAGAGAACGGGATAGCGGGTGCGCGAATTGGCCTCGTACTCGGAAGGCGTGTAGACGTAGCAGCGCCGCCACTTGCCGGTGACCTTGGAGTAATACCAGCGCTGGCTCACCTGTCCGTGCGGCACATCCTTAGGCGCGTAATACGCGGCATCGGCATCCGGCTCCGGAATTTCGATGCCGCTGTTGTCCCATCCCGAGCCAAAGAAAGTGCGTGTGGCCGGATCCGCCATCGAGGCGCCATCCACCACGATGGTGTAGTAATGAAAACCGACCACCTGCGGAGGGATCGTGACCATCCACAAACCATCCGCACCTTTGGTCATGTCGTGTGCGCCGCCCAGCCGGACCTGCACCTTCTGAGCGTCTGGAGCCGCCACGCGGAAGGTCACCCGGCGATCAGCATGCACGCAGGGGTACGGCGCCCCTGGAATATTCAGTGAGGACGGCTTGCACTCGTCGCCGCCCTGTCCCCAACAGATCCCGCCGAGTATCAGCGGTAAGAGGAAATATTTCATGAGGTCTCCTTAGAACGAATATTTGAGGCCCAACTGGATCTGGCGCATCGCTCCGGAAGTGCTGGTTACGACGCCGAAGTTGGCGTGCGCTGCCGTGCCGGGCAGGCCAGGCCGCACTGCCCCGGAAAGGATGTTCAGGTTCGGCATGTTCCAATTCGGGTGATTCATGACGTTGAACGCCTCAAAGCGGAATTGCAGTGTGTGGTGTTCGCTGTAGGGCATCCGGAACTGCTTGTGAACTTCGGCATCGAATCCGATGATACCCGGTCCCTCGATGGAATTGCGACCGACGTTGCCGAACTGCCCGGGAGGTGCTTCGACGAATGCATCCAGGTTCCAGTAACGGGATGGAGTCGCGTTCTGGATATATGGGGTGACGCCCGTAGCGTTCGGACGATCGTAACCGCCGGCCGCAGTGCTGGCATTGTCTACGCCGCCGATGCTCAGGGTACCCGGCATGCCGCTCTGCAGCGTGAGGATTCCGCCCAGTTGCCAGCCGCCGATGATGGTGTTTGCGAAGCCATTGGTGATGTCGAGCGTCTTGCCTTTGCCCACGGGCAGATCATATAGCACCGAGGTCACCATGCGATGGCGCGTGTCGAAGGCGGAGAGGCCACGCTCGCAAGCCAGGCAGTAGCTGTTCTGCGGATACAACGTGTCGGAGCCTTGGACGCGGATGCCGCTGGTGGTGTCGATGGATTTTGACCAGGTGTACGAACCGATCACGCTTAAGCCGTCGTGGAAGCGGCGAGTCGTTTTGATGCTGAGCGAGTTGTAGTTGCCGACGCCGCCATTATGCACGTATTGGATGTTGCTGAAACCGGGATAGGGCGCACGGGAAACGGCGTTGCCCACGGTTCCGGGAATCGACTGGTTGACGTCCTGGAAGCCTTGCAGGTGCCGGCTCTGGCCGCCCAGGTATCCGGCTTCGAGGGCCCAGTTGGTGGTCAATTGGCGCTGGATGTTGAGCAGATACTGCATGGAGTAGCTGGTGTGGTGATTCGGTTCCATCGCATAGGCGAAGGGCGAGGGCACGTTAGCGTTGGTCCCGCTGCCGCCCGGAATCGAGTTGCCATAGAACAGATTCGGGATGCCTGTATTCGAGGTGAGAGTGACACGGCCGCCTATGTTGCGCGCCAGGTCGAAGTACGCGTTGCCGATTTCCTGGTTATAGAATATCCCGAAACCCGAGCGAACCACCGTCTTCGAATTCGGCGACCAGGCGATGCCGAGGCGCGGAGCGAAATCACGGTACGAGGTATTCATCAATTGATTCGCAAGCAGTCCGTTGTTGCACTTCGCGCTTACCGTGGTCCAGCGGATCGCGAGTGGAGGATTGGCCGTGTAGGGATCGCTGCAATTGCCCTGACGGAGCAGGTACGGCGTGTCAGGAGCATTCGAAAACGCATTGATGTGAGGCACGGCAACGGTGAACAGATTGTTGAGAGTATCGGTCCAGGGCGGAGTCAATTCGTAGCGAAGGCCCAGGCTCAACGTCACTTTAGGGCTGATTTTCCAGGTGTCGTCCGCGAAGGCGGCTTCAGCATTGCGCTGGAACTTGGCGCTAGCCAATGCGACGGCGACGGTGGACTGAAAGACATCGCCGAGCAGGAAGTCGGCGAAAGCATCACCACCGGTCCGGGTGGAACTCTGGGTGGCGTTGGCCTGGAAGGCAAACTGGGCGCGCGAGAACTGGTTGCCGATTTGGTTGAAGTTCTGCCGGCTGTATTCGAACCCGAAACGCAGGGTGTGCTTGCCGTGATTCCAGGTGAGGTTATCAACCAACTGCAGAGTGTTGTCGTCGATAGCGAAAGGACCGTCCTGCACGTCGCCGATCGCGGCGAAGCCGTTACCGCTGAAGGAAACGAGCGGGACCCCCCAGGTGAGCGGCGCGCCGGGCTGGAGATTCGGGATTCCCAGGGCGGAGACGGTATCGACCACGCCCGCCGAATAGGTGCCGAGCGAATTGCTGAATCGCGAGTAGCCGAACCGGGCCTCGTTGACAATGGACGGCGAGAGCGTACGGGTGTTGGTGCCGAGATACTGTTCGTAGTTGGTCAGGATTTTGGTGCCGGTGATGCTGAGACCCGTATTTGCCTGGTTCTCGTCACCCCAGCTATAGCGCCCCGACCACTGCGATTTCGACGACTCGACGAAATCCATGCGGAGCGTGAAGCCGTCGCGGTTGTTGGGGGCCGAATTCATCTGGGTGTAGTTGCTGGACAGGCCGGGGAGATTGGAGGACGGGTAGTAGTTGAGGAACTCCTTCGAGATAGTATCGATCCGGTTTGAGGGAATCCGGTTTAACGTGAAAGGCGCCTTGGTTCCACCATTCGCGGCGGCGGAGTCGGGATCGTAAAGGATCGTGTTGACATTGCTGAAATCGCCTGTGAACATGGCCGGAGTCGGTACCGAATAGGTGCCCAACGAGTTCTGGCGCTGAGTCTTCCATTCATTGTTGGCCATGAAGAAAAGCTTATTGCGTAAATCGAAAAGTTTCGGAATACGCACCGGGCCATCGATCTCGAACCCGTAATCGTTCCACTTGAATGGTGATTTGACCGGGTGGACCGAGGTGAACGCGTAAGGCACGGCATCGAATCTGTCATTGCGGAGGAATTCGAACAGCGCGCCGTGATAGGCATTGCCGCCGGATTTGGTCACCACGTTGATCTGCGTGGACTGGTGGCCGAACTCGGCGGGGTAGATGCCGGTCTGGACCTTGAATTCCTGAATGGCGTCGATGGACGGAAGAACCACATAAGTGGAGAAGTTCGGGTCGGTGTTAGTGACGCCGTCCAGAGTGAAGTAGTCAAACATGATGCGATTACCGCCGGCGGAGATGGATTGCGCCGCCCGATCGCCCCCCTGGCGTCCACCTGCCTGGCCCGAATTCGCCGAGAGGGTATTGACGTTCGCCGCCAGTGCGACCAGACCGAGATAATTGCGGCCATTCAGCGGAAGTTCGGTGACGCCCTTGTTTTCAATCACGGTTCCCAGCGACATGTTCTCGGACTGAAGCATGAGAGCCGATGCCGAAACTTCCACAGATTCGGTTACGGAGCCGATCTCAAGTGTGAAATCGAGTCGCACGGTTTGCTGCACCTGCACCGGAATGTTCCTGCTGCCCGTGGTTTTAAAAGAGGCTTGCTCCACCCGGATGTTGTAAATGCCGGGAGCCACAGCGGCGAAGGTATAGTCGCCGGAATCCGTGGCGAGCGTTTCCCGGATTGCGTTCGTCGCGGTGTTGGTGAGAGAGATCCTTGCGTGCGGGAGTGCGGCGCCACTGGCATCACTGATGCGCCCCGTCACTTCGCCGAAGGTTTGGGCGAAGAGGGAGACGGCGGAAAGGACGGCAAGCATCCCCGAAACGAATAGACAGCGTCTGAATGTCATGAATTGCCTCCTTAAAACACGGGCGAGCGTAGTGCCCCCAGGGAGCCGCTCTGGCTTTGGCATAAGCTAGCACCAACATCTGAGATGGAACAGGTTTGGTACGGTGAACGGGCTGGAGACCAATTGGAATGTTGCGGTTGAGGCAGGGCCCGGGAAGGCGGTTACAGAATAGTTAACAGTTAGCCCGAGAGGTTAGAAACCGCTTTCATACCCGCTGTGATATTATGCAGCGGGACACCATGATGTGCGAAGGCCAAACGCAGGGACTGAGTGAGTCACAGACGGAAGAAATCCAGGCCGAACTCCATCGCCTGCTGGAGAGCGCGGCGTTTCGCACCAGCAAGCGATGCCGTGAGTTTCTGGACTACATCGTTCAACACACGATTTCCGGTCCGAGCGGCACCCTCAAAGAGCGTTCGATCGGTGTCGAGGTTTTTCAGCTTCCTCAGGATTTCGATACTGGCCAGCACACCATCGTCCGCGTAACCGCGAACGAAGTCCGAAAGAAACTCGCCCAGCACTACGTGGCGGAAAACGGCACGTATCATCCTGTCAAAATCCACTTGCCTCCGGGATCGTACAGCGCCGACTTCAAATGGGAAGCGACCGCGCCGCCTATCGCAGTCCCCGCTCCCGTGGTTGTCCCGATAGCGGAACCGATGCGTAGCCGGTGGTTTGGCGGGGCGATGATCGCCGGCGGCACAGCGGCATTGCTGCTGGCGGGCGCATTCGTGTTGGGGCGGACGCACCCCCTGCGCACGACCATAGTCGATGCTAAATCGCCCGTAGTTGCTGTTGCCGCCGGCAGCATAGCTTCGGTCAGCGGAGATTTCCGAATGATCGCCGGTTCGACCAATTCGTTTGTCGACCGCAGCGCGCAAACCTGGGGACCCGACCGGTTTTTCACAGGAGGCAATGTTCTCGTCCGTCCGTCGGAGAAGGTTCTCCGAACTCTGGACCCTGATATTTACCGGCACTTGCGAAGCGGCGACTTCCGCTACGACATTCCGCTGGCGCACGGCAACTACGAATTGCACCTCCATTTCGCGGAGACCGGTCTGGCGGATTTCATTAGTGCGGAATCCAGCGGCGAAGGCCAGCGGGTATTCCGGATATCCGCGAACGGGAACCGAATCCTGGGCGCTTTTGACGTTGTGGCCGATGCGGCTGGGTCGAACGTCGCGGACGAGCGTGTTTTCCGGAATATCTCACCGGCGGACGATGGCTTCCTGCACCTCAGCTTCAATGCGATGCGTAGCACTGCCATGCTGAGCGCGATCGAACTCCTTCCAGTCGGGCCTGGTAAGGTGAAACCGATTCGGATCCGGGCCGGTTGGACCACCGCCTGGCAGGACCCGGCCGGACAACCTTGGAGGGCCGACAGCTATTTCATGGGTGGCAATGTCCTCGTACGCACGACCAATCCGGCTCAAGGCAGCAACTCGATTGCGCCGGACCTGGCGTTGTATGCCAGCGAGCGTTGGGGGCATTTCTCCTACGCACTGCCTGTCGCTGACGGCCGATATCGCGTGACTCTGAAGTTTTGCGAAGGTCACTACGGCAAGCGCAATACGGGTACCGGTGGGGAGGGAAGCCGCCTGTTCGACGTCTATTGCAACGGGGTGGCTCTGATGCGGAATTTCGATATATATAAGGAGGCGGGCGGCGAAGGCAAACCGATTGACCGGACCTTCACCGGGATCCGGCCCAACGCCCAAGGCAAAATTCTCCTTACATTTGTTCCGACCGTCGGGATGGCTTGTGTGAACGGTATCGAGGTCGTAGAAGACACTCGCTAGCCCCAAATCAGCCACAAGAGTCGTTTAGAACTGTCCTTTTGGCTGCGGTTTTAGCGGCACTTAACGCCCCTCCTAACCGTTAGTCCAGTACCGTAACAAGCGCTTTAGTGCCAAGCAACTGCAACACTCGATTACCCCTGCAAACAGATATACCGTACCAAACCTAGCTGACGCCATGGTTCCATGGCACCATACCAAAATCCAGAGGTGGGATCGCCTGCCTGTAGAGCCCCACAGCTACCCGGCTTGGGCTCTCGACCATGGAGAGCTCGTAGTTACTTGCGCTAGACGGGGTCGGTGTCCAGCCATTTGTAGTGAGTGCGCCTGTTAGTGCGGGCATGCCTGCAACAAATGATATAGTTGGGCAAACAATCTTCGAAGGGGAGCTTGCCATATGTGCAAAGTCCAGATTGTAGTCGTATTTGCCGTTTTTGCCGCGACGCTCAGAGCTCAAACCGGCGCCGGCCAGATTCAAGGCACCATCGTTGACCCAACCGGCGCCGTCGTCCCCGGCGTGTCCGTTGTTCTCGAGAACATCAGAACAGGAATCCGTCTCGATTCCCAAACCAATGCCGCTGGCGCATATGTTTTCCCCAGCGTCCAGGCGGGCGACTACACTATCTCCGCAAGCGCGCCAGGCCTGCAAAAATGGACCGGTCAAGCCACCCTACGCGCTGGTCAACAGGAAGTTGTCAATGTGACGCTCCAGGTTGCGCAGGCGGCCGAGCAAATCAGCGTGGTCGGTAATGTTACCCAATTGATCACCACCAACAGTCCGACCATCGCTACCACTGTCGAGCGCGCGCGAATCGAACAGCTCCCCTTGAACGGACGCTCGATTCAAACGCTGCTGACTATCACGGTGCCGGGACTCGAGGGTGCAACCGCGCAGCCGCGCGTCTACGGCCTGCGCGACTCCGCCATGGAGTTCAGCCAGGACGGCGTGCCGCTCGACGACCGCAATACTGGAAACATTCAGGCTCGTCCCCCAGGCCTCGACACCGTGCAGGAGTTTCGTGTCGAAACCAATGGATCCAGTGCCAGGCTCGACCGGCCCGCCAGTGCGATTATGATCACGCGGTCCGGCACGAATGAGTTCCACGGAGCGCTCTTCGAGACCGGCCGCAACAGCGGCTTCGGCGTCGCGCGCCAACGCCAGGACACCTTTTCGAAACCGCCTCACCTGGTCCGCAACGAATTCGGCGCCTCGGCCGGCGGACCCGTGTGGCTGCCGAAACTCTACAACGGAAAGAATCGCACTTTCATTTTTGGCGCCTGGGAAGAGCAACGGCTTCGTTCCGCCGTTAGCACCGGCTCCGCTGTCTGGACGCCGGCAATGCGTCAGGGCGACTTCAGCGGCTTGATCGATGCCAACGGACGGCGCATCACCCTATATGATCCATGGTCCGTTGGTCCGGGGCCAACCTATGCCAAGGTTCCGTTCCAAAATAACCAGGTTCCGCTGGCAAAGCTCAGCCCGCTGGCAAAGTATGTCTTTGGAGTGGTGCCGCTTCCGACCGACCCAGGAGTGAATCCGCTGGTGGCCAACAACTACTTTGGCCCGGCGCCGACCAACTCCGATCAGCGCACCCTCACCTTTCGCGGAGATCACCGGTTTAGCGAAAAGGATCAGGTCTACGGACGCTACTCTCGTGGCCAGTGGGATCAGATGAACCGCCGCGCTTTCAACACGGCAGGTAATCCGATCACGTCCGACAACCTGTGGAACCGCGAGACTTACTTCGAACGTTCCAATACGGAAATGATTTCGTGGAATCACACTTTTACACCGTCCTTGTTTGTTGAGACCGTTGCCACCGGCTCGGCCATCAACTGGCTCTACAGTCTCAATCAGCCCAGCGCATCGCAGAATATTTCGGCCCAGTTTGGAACTCCCAATCCGTTCAATGTCAACGGCGCGCCCTACTTGCTCAACGTCGGGTTCCAGAGTGTCCAGTTCCATGGTGTCGTTCCCCGGTCCGAATACACCCAGGTCATCAGCGGCGAGCAGAACTACTCATGGGTGAAGAATCAGCATCAGATGCAATTCGGCGGGCGCTATCGGCAGGAAGTTCTCGATACGATTCCGGATCGGCCCGATCAGTCCGACCTCGACTTCGGCAGCAACGCGACCGCTCTCTACAATCCCGCCACCGGAACCGCGTTCGGTACCGCGCCTCAAACCGGAGACAATTCAGCGAACTTCTTTCTCGGCATTGCCGGACGTTATACCCAGGCCCGTCCGCCCGGTCCATACAACATGCGTGGCAAAGATCTTTCCTTGTATTTCCAGGACAATTGGAAGGTATCCAAGAATCTGACGGTGAACCTGGGAGTCCGTTGGCAGTATCTTGGCCCGTATCTCGATCGGGCCGGCGTAACTTCTCTATTCGATTTTCCCAGCAAGAGCATCGTAAATCCGGTTGCCATTCCAGACCTGGTGAAAAGCGGATACACCACGCAACCGATCGTGGATGGTTACGCGGCCATTGGCGTGAAATGGGTAACGCCAGACAAACTCGGCTTGCCCGACAACCTTGTGTCCGTCAGCAAGCACGATTTCGCTCCGCGTACCGGCTTCGCCTACTCCCGGACAGTTGCTGGCCGCACTTGGGTTTTGCGTGGCGGCTATGGCCAGTATCACTTCCCGATTCCGGCCCGCACCTTCAATGGCATGCGCGGCAACCCGCCCTTGCAAGGTTCGTATTCCTACAACTGGAACGATTCGGCGAATGCTCCCGACGGGCTGCCTAACTACTTCTTGCGGAACCCACCCACTGTCATCGCCGGCGTCAATACTGCGAACCTGGCGGAGTTGAGCATCGCCAAGCCACCCGTGATTCTCCCCGGCGTCTCAATGATTGCGTTGGATCGCGATCTTCCGACTTCTCTGGCTCACCAATGGAACATGACGCTGGAAGCCCAGGTTGCGAAGAACACAGTCGCGCGAGCCGGTTTGATCGGCACCGCGGGGCGTAACAACGAAAGCGTGGAGCGTTACAACGCCAACCCCATCAGCAACTACGTCTGGTACGTCAACTCGGGGCTGCCGCTGCCAAACGGTTTCTACCAGAACACCGCCCGCCGCGCTATCGATCAGACCACGTTTGGTGACATCTCGATCTATACAAAAAAGGGGTACTCGAACTATACAGGTGTGCAACTGGAATTGGAACGACGGTATAGCGACGGTCTTGCATTCCAATTGTTCTATCTGATGAGCAACTCCGCTTCGACGGGCAACGTGGCGTCTCAGGGCGGCGGATTTGCGACGTATCAGAATGACCAGCCCGAAATCTTCCTTCCGGGCTCGGTACCCACGGACGCTGCAGCACGGTTACGTTTCTATCGTTACCAGCGCGATCCCGACGTACCCAAACACCGGATTCGTTGGAACTACTTGTACGACCTGCCGTTCGGTCGCGGCCAACGCTTCGCGAGCGGTATTGGCAGCGGCCTGAATCGCGTGGTTGGCGGCTGGCAGATAGCTGGATCGGGAACCACCGCCAGCCGGTATTGGTCCCTGCCCACCTCCAATTGGGGTCCTTTGTCCGATCTCCAGATTTATGGAACGCAGTACAAGATCTCCGATTGCCGGCAGGGCACCTGCTTCGCAGGATACCTTTATTACAACGGTTACATTCCGGCCAATCGAATCAACATCGCCAACGGCGTGAGCGGCATCCCCCAGAACTACGTCCCCGCCAGTCCTCCGATCAACCCCATTCCCGCCAACGGAGTTGTGTCCAACGCAAATTTTAATGACAACAACAACGTGTTGGTGCCGTTGAAAAACGGACAGAACCAACTGGTCGCCTTCGACACGGGCCTGCATCCGTGGCGCAATCAGGTGGTTCCGGGTCCGTGGCTGACCAGCCTTACCGCCAGCTTATACAAGAACGTTCCGATTACAGAGAAAGTCAACTTGCGGTTGAGTCTGGATGCATTCAATGCCTTGAATCAACCAGGCTTGAATCTTCCCACTTCCGACGGCATCATCAGTCTCCGTACGTCCGCACAAGGTGCGCGCACCATGCAATACACCGCGAGGTTTACTTGGTAAGGACAGCAATTCGAGCGACCGTACGGACGGCATCCGCCTGGAGGCCGAGGAAATCGCGTGTAGTCGATCGCTCCGCGACTCTGGCGACAGGTCGTCTCCCCGGATGATCTTCAAGGCGCCTATCGTCGTCGCGGCCCTATTCGCCGCTGCCGGCATGGCGGCTACTCCACCCTTCGCCGGCGCCGATACATTCATTCAGAAGAACTGCGCCTCGTGCCACAACTCGTCCGCGCCCGCCGCACGGCTCGACCTCAGCAAACTCACCTATGAACCCGCTAACCCGGATAATTTCGCTACCTGGGTCAAAGTTCATGACCGAGTCTCCGCCGGCGAAATGCCGCCGACCATCCCACGGCCTCCCGCCGAATCGCTGACCCGGTTCGTCAATGGCCTGAGCTCCGCACTCACTTCATACGAACGCGCCGTCGCCGCCGAGCGCGGCCGCGCCGGACTTCGCCGCCTCAACGCCTACGAATACGAGAACTCGATCCGCGACCTCCTCAACACTCCCTGGGTCCAGATCAAATCCAAACTGCCGCAGGACGGCGAGTCCTGGCGTTACAATAAAATTGGCGCCGCGCTCGATGTCTCCTATGTTCAGCTCGCGCGCTACATGAGTTCCGCCAACTACGCGCTGCGCGAAGCCATGGCCGCGAGACTCGTCCGTCAACCCGCAACCACCACTCGCATCTACGCGCGTCAGGAGCCCACGATGCGGAACTACCGGCCGCGCGAGGGCAATACACGTACCGACCGCCTGAGCTTCCCCGTCCTCGATTCGCACGCTCAGCCGGATGTGCGAGCTGGCCGCAGCCCTATCTCCAACCCGGAAACCAAAGAACGCGAGGCAGTGGGGCGTGTCTCCAGTATCTTCTCCGATGCCGGCGGGTTCAGTTGGACCAGTTTCCGCATCCCCGCCGCGGCGCGCTACCGCGTCAGGGTCAAAGGCTACACCATCTGGGTCAGTGGCGGCGGCGTGGACCACTGGAACTTCACTGGGTTCGGCGCCGAAAAGGTGGCCTACCTAAACCCCTCCACTTACCACCGGCCGAATTCCGATGAAGTCTGGCCCGGCCGCCGCAATGAACCCATCGGCGTCTACGCCCAAAGCTCGGGCCAATCCCGCCCGCTGGCCACGTTCGACTTCACACCCGAGCCTTCCGTCCAGGAAGTGGAAGTTCTGCTCAGCCCGAACGAAGCCATCCAGACCGACCCCATGCGCCTGTTCCGAACCCGCGTCAATGGCAGCGAGGAAGCGTACGTGAACCCACTGGCTCAGCACGACGGCATGCCGGGCGTCGCGTTCCAGTGGCTGGAAGTCGAAGGCCCCCTCTCCGACCAGAACACCACGGCCGGCTACCGCCTAATGTTCGGGGACCTGCCGATGCGCCTGCTGGAAAAAGGCGCACCGGGCGGCGTGACTCTTCAGATCCTGGCGCCGCCTGCGCCCCGTGAAGGAGGCGGAGGCCGCGGCCGCTTCGGTCCGCGAACCCAGGATGTCGCCGTGGGAGTCGTCAGCGATCATCCGCGTGAAGACGCCGGACGCCTCATCCGTGCGTTTCTCGCGCAGGCTTACCGCCGGCCCGTCGAGGAAGCACACGCCAAACGGTTCGTCGAGCTATTCAACCAGCAGTTTGAAATGGGCCACGGCTTCACGAAATCGCTGCTTTCCACATACACCGCGATTCTCTGCTCACCGGGCTTCCTGTACGTCCAGGAAGCGCCCGGGAGGCTCGACGACTACGCCCTCGCCACCCGTCTCTCGCTATTCCTGTGGAACTCCCCGCCGGACGACGAACTCCGCGCGTTAGCGGCCAAAGGCCGGCTCCGCAGCCCCGAAGTGCTCAAAGCCCAGACGGATCGCCTGCTCAACGATGCGAAAGCCCGCCGCTTCATCGACGCGTTTACCGACTACTGGCTCGACCTGCGGAAAATCGACGACAGCTCCCCCTCGACCACGCTCTACAACGACTACGAACTCGACGACCCGCTTAAGCTCGCCGCTGTCGAAGAAACCCGGCTCTTTATCCAGGAACTGTTCAACCGCAACCTTCCGGCGCGTACCATCGTGGATTCCGACTTCACGTTTGTCAATGAACGTCTGGCAAAGCATTACGGCATCACCGGCGTCACCGGAGTCGCCATGCGTAAGGTCACGATACCGAAAGACTCGGTCCGCGGCGGAATCCTGACTCAGGCGAGCGTCCTCAAGGTGACCGCCAACGGCACAACCACATCGCCGGTTCTCCGCGGCGTCTGGGTCATGGAACGAATCCTCGGCTTCCACACCGCCCCGCCCGCAGGCGTGCCCGCCCTCGAGCCGGATATCCGAGGGGCGGTCACGATCCGCCAGCAACTCGACCGTCATCGCGCCGATCCTACTTGCGCCTCCTGCCATCGTAAGATCGATCCTCCGGGATTCGCGCTCGAAAGCTTCGATGTCATGGGCGGCTGGCGCGGGCGCTATCGCGCCTTCGCCGAGAACGTAAAACCCGAACCCGGCATCGGCCTTTCCGGTCAGCCTTTCGCTTTCCATTACGGGCTGCCGGTGGATTCTTCTGCCGTCCTCACCGATGGCCGCGCCTTCCAGGACATTCGCGAATTCAAACGGCTCCTGGTCGATCAGGAAGAGGGAACGGTAGCCAGGAATCTCGTCAGCCAGCTCGCCACCTACGCTACCGCTGCGCCCATCGGGTTCGCGGATCGCAAAATCCTGCAGGAGATTCTCAACAATACTCGCAGCTCAGGATACGGACTCCGCGACATCGTTCATGGGATCGTTGCGAGCGATCTCTTCCGAAACAAATGATAAAAAAGTCACCATGTTGAAAACGAATGCCATCTCCCGCCGCGCGATGCTGCGCGGTGTCGGCGTCGCCCTGGCGCTGCCGCTTCTGGATGCGATGACCCCCGCGGCCCGCGCGCAGCCGGCCGCCGTGCCTCGCCGCATGTTCGCCATCTGCAACAACCTCGGCCTGCTGCCCGATGAGTTTTTCCCGGCAAAGGCCGGGCCCGGCTACACGCCGTCGAACTACCTCAAAATCCTTCAGGATTTCCGCCAGGACTTCACCGTGTTTTCCGGCGTCTCGCACCCGAACGTCGATGGCGGACACCCGTCCGACATCAGCTTTCTGACGGCGGCGCCGCACCCGGCCAGCAGTTCGTTCCGCAACACCATTTCGCTTGACCAGTACATTGCTGAGCACATCGGCAATCAGACGCGCTTCCCCTCGCTCACCCTGGCAGTCAACACAGGGGGGCGTTCCCTCTCCTGGACCGGCAACGGCGTGGCCATCCCGCCGGAACAGAGCGCCGCCGGCATTTTCCGCCAGATGTTCATTCAGGGTAACCCTAAAGAGGTCGAAGCCAGGATTGCGGAACTCGAGACCGGCAGATCCATTCTCGACGCGGTAGCCGACCAGGTACGAGGCCTCGAGCGCGGCGTGGGCGTCAGGGACCGCGCGCGTCTCGACCAGTACTTCACCAGCGTCCGTGAACTCGAAAACCGCTTGCAGGAATCCAAGGGATGGGAGCGGAAACCCAAACCGGTCGTGAAGGAACCGGAACCGCAGGACCCGGCCAGCCCCGCGCAATACATGGCCAAGGTTGCCAACATGTACAGCCTGGTGCGGCTCGCGTTTGAAACCGATTCCACGCGAGCCGTGACGCTGATGCTCGATAGCGTCAGCACTCCGGCCGTGGAAATCAAGGGGGTAACCATCAGCGACGGCTATCACAATTTGTCGCATCACGGAAAATCGGAGTCGAAGCTGGCTCAGCTCCGCGTGATCGACTCCTGGCACATGCGTCTGCTCGCGGATCTTTTCAAAGGCCTGAAAGGCGTCCAGGAGAACGGCGAAACGCTCCTCGATCGCTCCATCGTCTTCTACGGCTCGAACCTGGGCGATGCCAATGCCCACTCCACGACGAACATGCCCGTGCTCCTGGCGGGAGGAGGCTTCCGGCACGTCGGCCACCTCTCCTTCGACCGCAACCAGAACTATCCGCTCCCCAACCTGTTCGTTTCCATGCTCCAACGTATGGGAATCGAGACCGGCAGGTTTGCGTCTTCCACAGGCACGATGTCAGGCCTCGAAGCGGCCAAAGCATGATCCGTGCCGCGGCTTCACGATTCCTGTTGGTGGGCGCTGCCGCGTGCGCCTGGTCCGCCGGACCCGTTGTCGTGGACTTCGAAAAAGCAGTGCCCCTGCTGGCCGACGGCAACGCCAACCGCGTCCCGCGATGGGAAGAAAAGGGAGTCGTGTTCACACTCGCCCGTGAACCCCAGCAGACGAAAGGAAAGGGCATGCTGATGTTCTTCACCCACCTCTCGAACGGCCACAAGGGGATCGCCTGCGCCATGGCAACGGAGCCGATTCCGGTCCGCGCCGCCTTTCCGGTGCCGGTCTCGTCCGTCACGGTCTCCTTCTGGGGATCCACCGGAATGCCGGCTCTGCTCGAAGCCTTCGACGCCGAGGGCCAGGTGGTCGACCGCGCCAGTCTCGAATCCGTGCCGGGCCGCAAGGCGCCAGGCGATCCCGTCCCCATGTTCACCATGACCGTAAATGCCGCCCGCATTGCCTACATCCAATTCTCCGGTCCGCGCGAAGGCGAGTACCTCGCGGCCGCTGAGGTGCGTTTCAGGCCAATGGAAACCGGGCGGAACTAATTACTTCTTCTGGCGCACCCAAATTCTGCTGTTGGGTGGGCATGACCGGCCGCCGTGGGCTGGTTCCGTTATGCCACACTCATAGTGTGTAGACACTCATAGTATTCAGCCCGCACGATGGAAAGAGTGAGCAAAACCAGCAGCGCTAGACCGAAAGCCAGGAAACCGACCACGCAAGACCCCCGTCTGTTGTTTGGAAGACGCGTGCGCCAATTGAGGATCGAACGCGGCCTATCGCAAGAACGACTGGCGGAGTTGTCCCACCTCCATCGGAACTACATTGGCGGCGTGGAGCGCGGCGAACGCAACATCGGGTTACTCAATGTGGTTGAGCTGGCCCATGCGCTTCGCCTGCGACCGATGAATCTTTTGGAGCTGATACCCTGAGCTACGCGCGACCGTGTCGGATTGCATGGTTGCGCCGGAAGGAATCGCGCTACCGGGTGTCACGACCTGCCCGACTTGCAATGACCGGCCTACCTGAGCCAAACATGTGCCATGTCAAAACCACCGAAAGTTCCGCACACCGAAGATGCAAAGAGCAGTGGCCAGCGCACCGCCGGAAAGCTGCGCCTTTACGAGATCCTCTACACGCTCAATCAGGGCTTTGAACAGGTCTTACAGCAGTTGCAAGAAATGGAGAAGCTCGGCCTGGGGCGTCAGCACTGGAAGGCCCTCCAGACGATAGTGGAGGAGAACCGCGCCGAGATCAACTTCGAACTGGTCGAGCGGCTGCAGAGCGCGAACAGAGGGACTGAGCGTACTTTGGACGGCTGCGGCGCCAGCGGGAGAAGAAGCTTGCAGATCCGCAAGATGTGCTGATGGAGGTGGACCAGCTGCGGCAGCGGCTTGGCAAGAATCGGCGGGGCGCCCGTTCTTCAAAACAGCGTGTCGGCGGAAATCGCTCCAGCCCAGTTGAGTACAAAAAAGTTGATAGGCTCTTGTTGGTCCAATCCCGTGAAGGAAAGAGACGAGCTGCTCGAACGAACCAAGCGTACCATCGAGCAAGCCGCGCGCCAAAAGCATTTGAACTTTGTCGTTAACCGACTTTAAGACTGGGAATCTAACTCGAGGCGTAACAATCCCTCCTGATCTCTTCGGAACTCGTGAAGGATCGGCCTCCGTGATTGTATCTGCAAACTCAAGAATCTCGCGTTCCCTTTGAGCGATGATTTCCAATCACTACACGCTGGCGGACGTGAACATTGCGATGGAGCGCATGAAGAACTACGAGGAGATCAAACCAGTCATACTTCCTTAGGCTGCGTGCCCAGCCCGGCGTACCTCGATCAAGATGATTTCCGTTCGGACTCGCATATTGTTTCCGGCGCGTCATTTCGTCCTGTCGCCGCAAAGTGAGAAGTTCCTATTAGCGCAAAGTAGAAAGTTCCTCTTGACAACCGGGAAGATAAGCGGATGCAAGAGGAGATTCTGGTGTTGACGCGGAAAGATCGCGATCGATTGAAAGTATTACATGAAGTTGGGAAAGGTCACATCACTCAGCGGCAGGGGGCCGAACAACTGAAGATGACGGACCGCTGGATACGGGAGTTGGTAGGACGAATCCGGAAACGAGGAGACCAGGCGGTCGTCCACGGATTGCGGGGGCAACCGTCGGCACGAAAGATCGACGCGAAGGTGGCGAAGCGGGCGGTGCAGCTGATCGAGCGGGAATATGCGGATTTTGGGCCGACCCTGGCGCTGGAGCATTTACACCGCGATCACGGGATAACTGTGAGTCGCGAGACCGTGCGTGGCTGGATGATGAGGGCTGGAATTTGGAAAAGGCGGAAGCAGCGGATCGAAGAAGTACATGTGTGGCGACGCCGCAGAAGCTGTTTCGGGGAACTGGTGCAATGGGATACGTCGGAGCATGACTGGCTGGATGGGCGAGGACCGCGGCTTTATCTGATTGCGATGCTGGACGACGCGACGAGTCGCGGACTGGCGCGATTTGCGGCCCACGACTCGACGGCGGAAAACATGCGGCTGTTGTGGAGTTGGCTGGAGCGGTATGGGCGTTTTGGGGATGCCTATACGGATCGGGCGGGGCTGTTTGAGACCAATCGGCCGAATCAGCGCGATGAGGAGCGGAACGGCAAGCTGGCCGAGACACAGATCGGGCGTGCCCTGCGAGAACTGAGAATCGGCTGGATTGCCGCGCGGTCGCCGCAAGCCAAGGGGCGGATCGAGAGATTCTTT